>JBDRPM010000124.1:0-40557 GCA_043827005.1 Pseudomonadota bacterium
CTGCTTAACGCCGTTAAATCCAAGGGCTATGCTGCCCCAACCCCTATTCAGACCCGGGTTATTCCGGTCATCCTTAAGGGGCAGGATGTTCTGGCCCGGGCCCAGACAGGAACAGGTAAAACAGATGCATTTGCACTTCCCATTGTTGAAATTCTAAGCCATGAAAAAACAAAAAATAAACACCCCAAAGCCCTTGTCCTGGTTCCCACCCGGGAACTGGCGCTTCAGGTGGGAGAATGCATCAAGGCGTATGGCAGGCGGGTCTCCATCCGATGTACCGTGGTGTATGGCGGGGTTACCATTGGCCCTCAAATTGATCGGCTCAAACGCGGCATCGATATTCTGGTGGCCACGCCGGGAAGGCTTCTGGATCTTGCTGCCCACAGGGACCTGAATCTGTCCTTCATCCAGTTCCTGGTTTTTGACGAAGCCGACAGAATGCTGGATCTGGGATTTAGTGAAGAAATATCACAAATCCTTGACCTGGTTCCGGCTGAACGCAGGACCATGCTCTTTTCCGCCACCTATACCCAGTCGATTCGAAATCTGGCCAAAATCATGCTCCATGAACCTGACTATATCGAGGTGACCCCCAGCAAAACAGCGGCAGAATCCATTATCCAAAAGGTGCATCTGGTGGATCGGTCCTACAAACGTGCCCTGCTCAGCCATTTAATAATCCGGGATCGCTGGACCCAGGCCCTGGTTTTTGTCCGAACCAAACACGGGGCCAACAAGCTTACTGAAAAACTGGCTGAAAAAGGGATCAGTGCGGCTGCTCTCCATGGCAACAAAAGCCAGTCATTTCGAACACGGACACTCAATGAATTTAAAAACGGAGAGATCCGCATTCTCGTGGCAACCGATGTAGCAGCAAGAGGGCTTGATATCAGCAATCTGCCCCATGTGGTCAATTATGATATGCCGCCAATGCCTGAAGATTATGTCCACCGCATCGGCCGCACCGGCCGGGCCGGCGTCAGCGGCATTGCCATCTCTTTGGTCAGCCATGATGAAAAGGGCCAGCTTAAAGCCATTGAAAAACTGTTGAACCAAAAAATCCCAAAAGAAGAGGTCAGCGGCTATACTATTGGCGGTACAGTTCCTGATTTTGTTCTGCTGCGCCCCAATGACGAGGCCAGTGAAAAAAAAGCATCCAAAAAGATAAAAGAAATGGTTAGTGAACGGGCTGCAAAAAAACAGGCTGCAAAACCTGCTGATCCGAAAACCAGACCCAGATCCGGATCCACTTTAAAAAATGAAAAACCCGCTAAAAATGAAAAGCCTGGGAAACGTAAAAAAGCAGGTAAAAACCTGTCCCGTTCACGCGCGCGTTTCCAGCAGGCTTCTAAAAAGAAATGACATAAAACCGTTAACCATTATGGTGACTGAACTTAAAGATAAATAAGGATCTAAATATGACCAACAATGATATCCTGCGCCGTATCCGTTTTACCTTTGATTTCGGTGATTCCAGGATGATGGCTATTTTTGCCCTGGCCGGTCTTGAGGTTACCCGGGCACAGGTCAGCGACTGGCTTAAAAAAGAAGATGACCCTGCGTTTCAGGAATTAACCGATGTTCAGCTGGCAATTTTTCTGAACGGCTTGATTAACGACAAAAGAGGGAAAAAAGACGGCCCCCGGCCCGAGCCGGAAACAAAGCTAACCAACAATATCATTTTCAGGAAATTAAGAATTGCGCTGGATCTGCAGGCAGAAGATATTATTGCTATCCTGGCACTTACCGATACCAGCATCAGCAAACCTGAATTAAGTGCTTTTTTCCGCAAGCCGGACAATCGGCATTACCGGCATTGCAAAGACCAGATCTTAAGAAAATTTTTAAAAGGAATACAGCTCAAATATCGTCCCCATGGCATATGGCCTGCGGACGAAGA
Source organism: Pseudomonadota bacterium (assembly GCA_043827005.1). Classification (GTDB taxonomy): domain Bacteria; phylum Desulfobacterota; class Desulfobacteria; order Desulfobacterales; family Desulfobacteraceae; genus Desulfobacula. Next base: position 1,901 of record JBDRPM010000124.1, read on the forward strand.
ATAAATATATTACCCATTGCCCTGATAAATTTGGGGCCCAAAAAGGAGTCAGCATGACTGTATATTGGACAAATATTGAATTTGATATTATCAATCCATCAGAGTACGAAGATTGTGTGGGCGGTTTTGTATACCTGTTTGTAAATGCTTTTGATGTGCAGGATGCATTGCCTAAATTTGTGCAGGCCATTGCAGAAGAAGACCTTAAAATCATTCAGATTGAATTTATCAGCCCCTATGATGACACACCCTGGGATTTAGAAGAAGATCAGGTTTTATATGATGCTCTGGCAAAAGAGGCCCAGGACAGTGACATGGTTATCTGGGACCAGATATCAGCTTATGAATCCAAGGATGAATAGCAGGAAGTCCTATCCGCTTTTTATATGAAAGAACGTATCAACTCATTTAATTCTTTCATGTTTTGTTGTGGGCAGGCCAGGGTAAAATGCCAGGGCGACCCATGGCCGTTAGCTGAAATGCCAGAAATTTGATGGTTGCTCTTTTTTCCTGGGCAACCTTCTCAAAAGCAGAAACCACCCCACATGCGTAAAGCGGATTGTCTTCTGCCCCATGGATATTTTCACATTGAACCACCACTCGCCCGCCCCATTGCTCAACTGACTCACAGGTGTAATGATACAATGGATCACTGTCTGTTTTCAGACAGACCACGCCTGCGGGAACAAGCAATTTTGCATATGCATCTAAAAATGAAGCAGCAGACAAACGGCTCTTGGCTGATCGGTGCTTCAGGTGGGGATCAGGAAAGGTCAGCCAGATCTGATGGATCGAGGTCGGCACAAAAAAGTCTTCCATTCGCTCAACTTGGGTGCGCAGAAAAAAAACATTTTCAAGCCCCTGTTCAATTGCCTGTTCAGCACCCACACACATGCGATGACTTTTGCTGTCAACCCCGACAAACAATTTACCCGGATTGGCCCCGGCAAAGGCAATGCTGTGTTCTCCTTTGCCGCAACCCAGTTCTAGAACCTTTTGCATGCCATCATACTGGCTTTTATACCAGGGATATGAAGCCTGTGACCGGGATGCGCCATACTCGGAAAATATAACATTGGGCAGGTGTTTAACCCGCTCATATTTATGCAGTTTGTTTTTTGCCATCATACTCGTTTCCAATGATATGATTATTCCGGTTGCAACTCCAAAAGTCAAGGCAATACGCCATTCATAAAAATTCTGCAGAAATAGTTTATGTATACAAATGCCATTTAAAATAAAGACTGATATAAAACGCTTCTTTGTATTTAATTGATAAAAAGAGTGATTAATTTGAAAATGCTTTTTTAAAAGAATCAACAGCTCTTTTTTTCAACACAACACTTCCTTTTCAGGGATATGAAAGCTGATTTGAAACTGATCTATCCATATTTTAAAAAAAATGCCTTTAAAATAATACTGGGCCTTGCCTGTATGTTCCTGGTTGACGGAACTCAACTGATTATTCCCCAGATCATCAAACAGGCTGTTGACACTTTGAATCAGGCAAGCTTGAACCAGACCACCCTGCTGTATCAATGCGGATTGATCATTTTATTAGGCCTTGTCATGGCCATCCTTCGATATGGCTGGCGGAATCTGTTGATGATCAGCGCAAGAAATGTTGAACTGGGGATCCGGGATGATCTGTTTGAGCATGTGCTCCATCTGGACCTGGCCTTCCATGACCGGGTGAAAACAGGCGATATCATGGCCCATGCCACCAGCGACATCAATCATGTCCGCATGGCTTTCGGATTCGGACTGATTGTACTGGTGGATACGGTTTTTTTAGGCGGAGCAACCCTTGCCATTATGCTGTGGACCCATCCCAAACTCACGGCTATCGCCATGATTCCCATGCCGGTTCTGGTTTTTGTAACAAGAGACCTTGGCAAAAAAATGAATCTTTTTCATAAAACCGCCCAGGAATCGTTTTCCCTGCTCACAGAAATGGTCAGGGAAAGCTTTTTTGGCATCCGCATTATCAAGGTGTTTAACTTTGAAACCATTGTCAGTGAAAAAGTGGCAGCCGCCTCAACAGATTATTTTAAAAAGAATTTAAAACGGGCTGTTGTTACGGCGCTGTTGCGACCCATGCTGGGTTTATTTTTCAATATTTCCATGTTGATCATTCTTTTTTACGGCGGATTTCTGGTCATTGAAAAAACGCTGACAGCAGGCGAACTGGTTGCGTTTATACAATATCTTGGAATTCTGGCCTGGCCTGTGATTGCCATTGGCTGGATGACCAACCTGTTTCAACGGGGAATGGCTTCCTTAAAGAGGATCAACACGCTTTTAGAGACCACACCCATTGTTAAATCTGCAGACCATGCTGTCAAACCGGACAACATGCAGGGCCAGATCTGCTTTAACCATGTTCATTTTTCCTATCAAAAGGATTCACCGGTACTTACGGATATCAGCCTTACCCTGAATGCCAAAAGCACCTATGGCATCAGCGGCCCACCCGGTTCCGGAAAAACAAGCCTGGCCCAGTTGATTCCACGGCTTTACAATCCTGACAACGGACACATCGCGATCAACAACCACAAGATTGACACCCTTGATCTGGATTATTTAAGAAAGCACATCTCGTTTATGCCCCAGGAGTCATTTCTTTTTTCCGGTACGATTCGGGATAATATTGTCATGGGAAAAACAATTTCAGATCATGAACTTGAACAAATGCTTTGGATCTGCTGCCTTGACCAAACCATTGAAAAAATGCCAAGAGGCCTTGATACCATTGTGGGGGAGCGGGGCATTACCCTTTCCGGAGGTCAGAAACAACGCATTGCACTGGCCAGAACCCTGATTGTCAAACAGCCCATCATTATACTGGATGACCCCATCAGCCAGATGGACACTCAAACCGCATCCAGGGTGATGTCCCAGGTACACCAGATGCAGATGGATGCCATCCGTATCATTATCTCCCACCGAATTTCTGCTCTGGCAGCCTGCGACAAAATTTATATTCTAAATAAGGGTCGAATTCATCATTCCGGAACCCATCAGGAGCTTATTAAAACAGACCGGTTCTATTCTGAGTCATTCAAAGTCCAACAGTTTGAAGAGCAAGCCCATGTCTAATCCGAATTTAGAAGAAAAAATCAATAAAGTAAACAACCGCCTTCTGGCCATTGCCATTTGGCCATTCATCCGGCCTTATATCTGGATGCTGGGGACCTCTACGGGCCTGGTTTTCCTGGTTACTTTTTCAGAACTGCTCATGCCGCTTTTAACTCAAAAAGCCTTTGACGGGTTTATTGTTCCTGTTGGCAATTCCAATGGTGTGGACCTTTTTGGTTTCAATATCCCAACATTTAAAGCCTTTGGTTTTCTTTTTGGCATTTATGTTTTTATCTCCTTTGTCATTGATTTTATCCAGACATTCTTCATGGAATATACCGGGCAGAAAATCATTTTAAATCTGCGCTGTGCTTTGTTTGATCACATGACATTTCTGCCGGTTTCCTTTTTTGATAAAAACTCAAGCGGCCGACTGGTTTCCCGGGTGGCCGGCGATGTCGAAAACATGAATGAAATGTTTACCTCCATCTTGATTTTTATTTTCAAAGACCTGTTTCTTATGGCTGGAATTTTAATTATTCTGTTTTCCATTGACATAAAACTGGCCCTGTACCTTTCCTTTCTGGTCCCGATCATTGTGATCAGTATCCTGGGATTTTCAAAAATTTCACGGACGGCTTTTCGAACCATCCGTCAAAAAGTGGGTGAAATCAACCACAGCTTTTCAGAAGCCTTGACAGGGATTAAAATCATCCAGACAACGGCCAGTAAAAATCATTTTATCAAGCGATTTAAACAGCTTAATTTTGAAAATTATTTGGCAGCACTTTTCCAAATTAAAATTTTTTCAATCTTCATGCCCTTTATCGGTTTTCTGGGTGTGGTCAGCATTGCCATCATCCTGTGGACCGCCAGTTTCCAGGTCATTGAAAAAACCCTGACCCTGGGTGAACTGGTTGCCTTTTTAACCTATATGAAACTTTTTTTCAGACCCTTACGCGAACTGTCTGAAAAATTTAATCTGCTCCAGAATGCACTGGCCTCTGCCGAGAGAATCGTGACAATTCTAAACTATACAAAGCCTTCTGAACCCCAGGGTAAAAATAAAAATATTATACAGTCCATTGACACCCTTGTGTTTGATCAGGTTAATTTTTCATATGAACCAGACAAGGCGGTTTTAAAACAGATCAGTTTTGAGCTGTCTAAAGGCCAGTCTCTGGGCATTGTCGGCCAGACCGGATCAGGAAAAAGCTCAATCATCAACCTGATCACAGGATTTTACCAGCCCGACAGCGGGAAAATACGGATCAATGGTAAAGATCATGATTCCATCCCGATTCAAACCATCAGAAAAAAAACTGCGCTGGTCATGCAGGACCCCATCTTGTTTTCCGGCACCATTGCAGAAAATATCAGCCCTAAGGCGAAAAATTCCACACTTTCCGGTCCTAAGGCCTCTGGGGCAAAATCCTTATTACAGGAAACCGCCAGGCTTGAACATGCCCTGGCTCAAGCCAATTGCGATTTTCTGTTTGAAAAATTCGACGGTCTTAAAACCAGGATCCAGGAAGGCGGTCACCCTCTTTCAAGTGGTGAAAAACAACTGGTCTGTATTGCCAGGGCCTTTGCCTTTAACCCGGATCTGATCATCTTTGATGAAGCCACCTCTTATATGGATTCGCACTCTGAACAAAAGGTTCACGATGCCATGAAAAAACTGATGAAAGGTCGAATGTCCATTATGATTGCCCATCGTCTTTCAACCGTCAGAGAATGTGATTCCATTGTTCTGTTAAGAGACGGGGCGATCAGAGAGCAGGGATCTCATCAGGAACTGGTTCAATTAAAAGGCGAATACCATCATTTACTGCAAAAGGAGATGATTTTGATCTGATATTCAGATCAAAACTGGCTTTTATCCTTGGAAGGTTATAAAGTGGTTTTGTTGACAAAAAACCTCCTCCCGCTTACTATTTAATTATTTATTCAATAGAAGAGACTATGCCCAAACCTGTTGAAACAATAGATGTGCTGATTATCGGTGCCGGTGCATCCGGATTGATGTGTGCCATTGAAGCGGCAAAAAGAAAGCGCAGCGTCCTTGTTGTTGACCATGCCGCAAGCCCGGGCCGGAAAATACGCATGTCCGGGGGCGGAAAATGCAATTTTACCAACATCGATATCAGCTCAGACCATTATATCAGTTCAAACCCTCATTTTTGCAAGTCTGCCTTAAAGCAATTTTCTCAATGGGATTTTATCCATCTGCTGGAAAAACATCATATTGAATTTGAGCAAAGAGACCATGGTCAGCTTTTTTGTAAACACAGTGCAAGCGATATCCTTGATATGCTTTTAAACCAATGTGCTGCCAATCATGTCTCCTTTGTATTGAATACAACCGTCAACAGCATTGAAACCGAAAACAAGGACGGCCAATTTAAAATCTTCACCCCCTCAATGGTATATTGCTGTAACGCCCTTGTTATTGCAACAGGCGGTTTATCCATTCCCGGAGCAGGCGCAAGCCCGTTTGGGTATAAAGTTGCCGAACAGTTTAATATTTCTGTGCTGCCGGTAAGAGCAGGGCTTGTGCCGCTTACCTTACACCTGGAAGATAAAGCAAAACTATCCCAACTTTCCGGCATTGCGGTTGATGCCATTGTCAGGACCAAAAAACAATCATTCAGGGAAAAGCTGTTGTTTACCCACCGGGGCCTTAGCGGGCCAGTCATTCTCCAGGCATCGTCTTACTGGACTTTGGGCCAACCCATTTGTATTAATCTGCTGCCGGAATACCCACTTTTTGACACCTTAAAAAACACTCAGAAAAAAGGCTCCAAAAAAACAATTAAGTCTATATTGTCTGCCCATCTGCCCAAACGCCTGATCCAGATCATGATTGAAAAAAACATAGCGGATCGTTCCTTGCAGGAAACCTCGTTAAAAGAGTTGGATCAGATCTGCAAAAGTCTGCAGCAATGGACTCTTACACCCTGTGGGACCGAAGGATACAGGACTGCAGAAGTGACGTTGGGCGGTGTGGACTGCAATGAGATTTCATCAAAAACCATGGAGGCTTTAAACATAAAAGGACTGTTTTTTATAGGCGAAGTATTGGATGTTACCGGCTGGCTGGGAGGATATAATCTTCAATGGGCCTGGTCATCGGGCTGGTGTGCCGGACAAACAGTTTAACGGACCGACCCAAAAAACATCCATTTGCTTGACTTTGCTCGTTTGTTTGACTACAAATAAAAGATATTTTCTCTCTTTTATAAATTTATATTGTCAACATCGGTAAGCGGAAAGGAGATCCAACCATGACCAATACCCGCACATCAAAAGTCAGTGACGTCTCAAAACACCCCACCTGTGTTTCAAGTTCAGGCAACGATATTGCCGATGCCGGCAGCATGGACAAAATTCGCGACATCCTTTTTGGTAATCAGGCCAGGGATTATGAAAATCGTTTTTCCAAAATGGAGCAGCAGTTGACCCGGGATGCAGCCGAGCTTAAAGAGGAATTGTTGAAACGAATTGATGCCCTGGAAACCTATATCAAGCAGGAAATGAGCGATATCAACGATCGGATCAAAAATGAATCCAATGAGCGGACAGATGCCCATAAACTGGTTCAACGCGAGATAAAAGACGGCCTTGAATCCTTGAACAAAAAACTGGTTCACAACGAAGAGAACCTGACAAAAAAATCCACCGCACTCAGAGAACAGATTCTCGAACAATCCAAGGCATTGTCCACAGAAATTTTGTCAAAGTATGACCAGACTGCAAATAACTTAAAACAGGCTTCCCGGCAATTGGATGAAGCAAAGGTCAACCGGTCCGATCTTTCCGGCTTCTTTTTAGACATTGCCATGCGCCTTTCGGGTGAAGACAGCGTGGGACCCTCTTCTGACTAACGGCCATGCCCTGTCTGAAACAACAAATCATGAAAGAATTTAAACGTTTGACTTGTTCTTTCATATAACCCACATGGCAGTGACCACCTGCCACAACGAAAGATGAAAGTCCTCTTATTTCAGCACGTTGCTGGGACTTTCATATTAAAAACAACGGCATTGGGCCTGTTTGAGAAAAATATAATATGAGTTCAACCCATGACATGAACAATTCGTTTGATGCATTAACGAATCTGCTGGTCAAAACTGAACGGGACAGAATTCAGCGGATCGAGAACCGTCTGGATGATCCCATGCTCAGGGCAAAAGAGATCAGCCAGTCGCTTGCTCATGCTATTTCTCTGTCTGTCATGGAGAGCAACCAGATCTCCCGGGTGATGGAACCTGTCATTGATGCCTCGTTAAAAGCATCGGTCAAAAAAAACCCCAAAGCCATTGCAGACGTCATTTCCCCGGCACTGGGGCCTGGTATCAGAAAAGCCATCTCTTCAACACTTATGGGAATGATCCAGTCCTTAAATCAGGTTTTAAATCATAGTTTTTCCATTCAGGGATTAAAATGGCGATTCCAGGCATTTAAAACCGGAAAACCCTTTGCTGAAATTGTCTTGTTAAACACCCTTGTCTACCAGGTTGAACAGATCTTTTTGATCCACAAAGAATCCGGGATTGTGCTTGAACATGTGGTGTCCAAAGACGTCATCGTTCAGGACCCTGATCTGGTATCAGCCATGCTGACAGCCATCCAGGATTTTGTAAAAGATTCTTTCAGCGCAGATTCTCAAGAAGACCTTGAAACACTTAGAATGGGTTCGGACAGAAGCATCTGGATCGAAAAAGGCGAGCATGCGCTTCTTGCTGCGGTCATCCGGGGCACCCCGCCAATGGATCTGAAATACACTTACCGAGCGCTGATTGAACAGATTCATACCAAATCCGGCAGCAGCCTGGAACACTTTAATGGTGATCCGCTTCCATTTTCCGTATTCAGGGAGCAGCTCAAAGACGGACTGCAATTTCAAGAGAAAAAAAATCAGCAAAAAGTATCCCCCTGGCTATGGTGTATTCTCTTTATTGTTCTTGGTTTCATAAGCATCTGGGGATTTAACGCATTTGTATCAATTCAGGCCTGGAACCAGTACCTGACCCGCCTGAAAACCCAAAAAGGGCTGATTGTCATCTCAACAGATAAACACAATGGTATTTATACGGTCAAAGGCCTTCGTGATCCCATGGCTGCTGATCCGCAAATGCTTTTAACACAACAGGAAAAAAACAGAATAATAGTTGAAGGTTCCTGGCTATCCTATTACAGCCTGGACCCTGAATTTATTTTAAACCGCGCACTAAAAATTTTGTCTCCACCACCAGGCGTTACCTTATCCTTATTATCCGGCAATACGATTTTGGCCCAGGGGGAATCCTCAGAGGATTGGCTCCAGACTTTTCGTACACGAGCGATCACCATTCCCGGAATCACTTATTTTGATGACAGCAAGGTTCAAAATCTGGATCAGACACAGCTTGATCTGCTTGTTGACAAACTGGCAACGTTCCGTATCTATTTTCAAAACAACAGTACACGACTGGTTGATGGCCAGGAGGAACAATTATCCCTGCTTGTCAATACCATCCAGCAAATCCAAAAAATCCAGTCAGCCCTGAAAAATTATTTTCAGATTACAATAATAGGACACACCGATTCATCTGGCACAGAAAAACTGAATTTAGCATTAAGTCGAAACCGGGCGGAAAAAATAATCAATCATCTTATTGTTCAAGGTATTCATCCGGCCCTTTTAAATTATTCCGGTATCGGGTCCAATATACCGTTAATTAAAGAACATCAAACTGCTGACAAACAATACAACAGAGCTGTCTCATTTAAAATATTCTATATCGATACAACCAAAGACAAAGGATAAGAATGAAAAAAAAGATCTGTCTGCTGGGCGCATTTGCAGTGGGTAAAACCAGCCTGGTTCAACAATATGTCCATTCCATCTTTTCAGATAAATACCGAACAACCGTGGGCGTAAAAATTGAAAAAACCACCATCGACGTCAATGGCGAACCAATTGATCTGATTATCTGGGATCTGCACGGCGAAGATGAATTCCAGCATGTCCGACTTTCTTATTTAAAAGGATCTTCCGGACTGATATTCGTGGCAGACGGCACCCGGAAAACAACCCTTGCAACGGCTTTGAATTTAAAACAGATCGCTGAAAACACCATTGGAAAAGTTCCCTTTGTGTTACTCATTAATAAAGAGGATTTAAAAGACCAGTGGGAAATTGATGACACAACCATTGAAGCGATTAAAAAGCAGGGCGGCACAATACTTTTAACCAGTGCAAAAACAGGGAACCGGGTGGAATACGCTTTTAAGCTGCTGACCCAAAAAATGGTAGGATCTTAATATGCAGGACGCTGCCACATCCATTCTTGAAAAACTGTGCTTTGATCTTTTTAAAAGCAGCAGGCTTTCCTATTTTATTTTAGACAAAAAAGGCATGATCACCCAATGGGGCGGAAATCTTGCAGACTTGAACATTGATGCGCCCAAAGAGAAGACCCATATTGCGGATCAGGTCCTGTTTATGGAAGGGATGCTGCCCTTCAAAGGCAATTGCCTGGAATTTTCCTGCATTAAAATGGACCCGGACATTTGTGTGGATGCCACACTCTTTAAACATAACAATGGGTATGGATTGATCCTCTGGGATGCCACCCAAAAAGAAACTTATCTGACCCAGACCCAGCAGCAGTGCAATGAACTGTCTTTGCTGATCGAAGAACAAAAAAACCGAATCTTTCAGCATCAGAAGATACAACCACCGGACAAGGGTGAGCTACACTTTCTGGAAGACCTTTTTTTGGCATTGAACTTTGCGGTTCTGGAGATGAACGACCAGGGGCACTTTGTCCTGCTGGGCACACCGCCTTTATGGGTAAGCCAGATCCCCCAGTCCACTCAACTATTGGCCGGTCAGACCTACCAGGAAGATGTGTTCAGTTTTTTAGGCAACTTTATTCAGGAGGCCAAATCAAGATGGCAGAAAAATCCGGGCGAAACCTTTAAATCCGGTCTCTGGATTGAACGGGATCATACAGGCCAGGAATTTTTATTCGAAGCCACCGGCGTATCGGTTCATGGGAAAAAACTGCTCATCATTGCCAATGATGTTTGCGACCCCAATGAAAAACAATCCATTATTCAGAAAGGCAGAAATTTAGCCCTTCAATATCAAGCGCTTAAACGGTCAGACAATAAACTTAAAAGCATGCATGATGAACTTGAGGTAAGGGTCAAAGAAAGAACCAAAGACCTTGAGCAGGCCAACCAGCAACTTGCCGATGAACTGATAGAAAGAAAAAAAGTTGAACAGGAACGTGAGGATGTGGCCAGACAGTTGCGCCAATCCAGAAAAATGGAAGCTATTGGTACTTTGGCCGGTGGGATTGCCCATGATTTTAACAATATTTTATCGGCAATCATGGGCTTTACCGAGCTGTCAATTTTAGAAACCGACGATACATCACCTGTAAAGCCAAAACTAAAAAAAATCCTCCAGGCCTCGAACCGGGCCAAAGAACTGGTCCGTCAAATTTTGACCTTCAGCCATCAAACCGAGTTTGAAAAGCGCCCCTTGAAACTTAAGCCGATGGTCCAGGAGGCGCTGACGTTATTGAGGGCATCTCTTCCTGCATTTATACGCATAAAACAAGAAATTAACAGCAATGCCTATATACTGGCTGACCCCACCCAGATCCACCAGGTCATAATGAATCTTTGTACCAATGCCTGGCATGCCATGTCCAAAACCGGTGGCACTCTTTTTGTGGGGATCCGGGAAATAGACATTACCCCCAAAGACCTTTCCGCCATGTCGGAACTTAGGGTTGGCCGGCATGTTGTCCTGAGTGTCAAAGATACCGGGCATGGGATCCGGCCAGACCTGATAGATCGAATCTTTGATCCTTATTTTACAACTAAGAATAAAGATAAAGGAACAGGTCTTGGGCTGTCTGTGGTCCATGGAATTATCACCAGCAGTAACGGCTGTATTCGAGTCGCCAGCCGGATTGATGAGGGCAGCGAATTTAAAATCATTCTACCGGCATTTGATTCATCCGAAGACATCAAATCCCCAAAGCGACCCCTTCCTTTTGGCAACAATGAGCATATCCTGTTTGTGGATGATGAAATATTTCAAACCCAGATGGCAGATGAAATTCTAAAACGACTGGGGTACCGGGCAACCACCTGTAATGACAGCCAGGAAGCCCTGGATCTATGCATGGACCCAAAAAACCAGTTTGATCTTGTGATCACCGACATGATCATGCCAATGATGAGCGGAAAAACCATGGCGCAAAAAATCCTGGCCGTCCAACCCGATATGCCCATTATCCTGTGTTCCGGCTACAGTGATGACATTGATCCTGAAACCATACACGACATCGGAATCTTTCAATACCTGATGAAACCCATTGGTATGGAAATTCTTGCCCATGCCATTAAAAATGCGCTACACACATGACACTTCAGGTGTCGATTATGTCTCGGATTTTTTTGAGCAGCGCTGTTGGTGAAAGCGGTTTAAAAATAAAATGAACGACTTCATCCAATATGCCTTTTTCGTGCATAAGATCAGCGGTATATCCGCTCATATACAATATTTTAACGTCAGGATTGATGGCGATTATTTTTTCTGAGGCCTGTTTGCCGTTGAGCTTTGGCATGATAACATCCATGACAACCAGATCGATTCTTTTTGCATGTATTAAAAATTGCTGGACTGCTTCTTGGCCATCAGTGGACAGGATAACCTGATAGCCCGCTTCAGTCAGAACCTCGCGAATTAATTCACGGACATCCTGATTGTCTTCGGCAACCAGTATGGTCTCAAACCCTTTCTGGATGGGTTGGATTTTAGGAGAACCCATGCCTGACATTTTTGCCTCTCCGGTATAGAGTGGCAAATAGATCTTAAATGTCGCACCATGACCGGGTTCACTATACACCCTGATCTCTCCGTTGTGTTGTTTGATGGTGCCATAAATCATGGAAAGGCCAAGCCCGGTTCCCCGCCCAACGCCTTTTGTAGTAAAAAAAGGCTCAAAAATTTTTTGCTGGGTGGCCTTGTCTATGCCTTCACCTGTATCCGATACGATAATAAGGGCATAAACGCCCGGCTTGGAAACCTCGTAAGAAAGAAAATTGTCAGGCCCGATTTCTACGATTGTTGTCCTTATTGACAGCCTCCCTCCGTTGGGCATGGCATCCCTGGCGTTTGTGGCCAAATTCATCAGAACGTGCTCTATCTGGTTGCTATCCGCAAGTATCGTCAGTGGCTTATCAATAAAAGTTGTTATAAATTCAATGTCTTCACCCAGAATACTGTTAAGAATGGACTCAACACTCCGGATAATCAGTTTGAGATCAACCGGTTTAATACAGATGATTTGTTTTCTGCTAAAGGCCAGAAGCCCTTTGGTCAAATTGGCTGCCTTTTCCGAGCAGCCGATAATGCGGTTGAAATATTTCCATCGGGGATCATCTTTTTGCGTCATTTTCTTGATCAGATCAATATACCCCATAATGGCTGTCAGGATATTGTTGAAATCATGGGCCACGCCTCCTGCCAATGTGCCAATCGCTTCCATTTTCTGGGCCTGTCGCAGCTGGACTTCTAAATTCTTCTGTAGGGTAACGTCTTCCATAACACCGTCAAACCATTTGATGCCGCCTGTATCATCATACTGGATCGTTGTGGTGCAGGAAACGATAATAGGCGTGCCGTCCTTTTTTTTCATGGCGATCTCACGGTCTTTAACGTAACCCTTTTTAAACAATTCATCAGAGTAGAGTTTGCGATCTTCGGGTTTTTGATAGAGCGAGGCAACCGGAACTGCCAATAATTCTTTGAGGCAGTCAAACCCAAAAAGAGACGTCATAGCAGGATTGGCCTCAAGAAAACTGCCGTGCCACAAATCTGGCGAAGACCGGAATATGCCGACTCGCAGGTTATTGACCAATGTGTGGTAATTGGTTTCGCTGGCCCTGTAAGCAGCCTCGGCTTTTCTTCGTTTATTAATATTGGCCTGAAGAAAAATGATAAATCCGCTGAGGGCAATAAACCCGCCCAGCACACCCCAGACCGTATACTTGTTGATGGCATAAAATGAAGGTGGTTCATTGATGATTGTGCTGCCCTTGGGCAGGTCTGAAGGTCTTATCTTGAACCGGACCATCTGGTTATAATCAAAAAGGTGCCGGTTCGGACTTTCCATAACCACCGGGATCGATTCCACAAACTCACCATCGAGTATTCTCTGGGCGATCTGACCTGCCACCCGCCCCTGGTCGATCCCACTGACCATAAGACCGCCGACAGCATGGCCCATGCTATAATCCCATGCCACATAAACCGGAACTTGCACATTCCCTGTGATCAGTTCATTGCTTTCATAATAATCAAAAAACACGCCTTTTCTGTCCCGGAAAAAAAAGGTAAACAAAACAAGGGTATCTTGTTCAAGAGCAGATACAATCTCTTGAATTTCTCTCATTTCCAGGTCATCCAGAATGCTCAATTCAATCTTGTCGCTGTATTGCGGGATGATTTGAATAAAATGTTCTCTGATCCTCTGCCCTGTTTCCGTGGCATCTGTGATCAAAACAAGCTTCCTGGTTTTTGAATGCAGCGCTAAAGCGGTATCAATGGCACCTTTTAAATCAGCATCTTCATTAACACCTGTAAAGCCTTTCACCCCATCAAGGTATGATGGCTTGAAAAAATTCACACCGCAGAAAACAACCGGCGTGCCCGGAAATAATTTATCCCGATAGTTCCGAAGGAAGAAGAAAGCATTGTCATCGGTAGAGACTATGACATCAAAATGGATTTTTTTATATTTGCGGGTATAAATTTCAAAAAGTTGTGTAAAATATTGATCATCAGCAATTTTTTTTGTGTCCATATACTCGGTTTCGATCTGAAACCCTGGCCGGTTATGACCCAAAACTTCCAGAATGCCGCTGTTTTCATCATCTGTCCACTTGTTCCCCTGGTGATAAGAGTGAAGGATGAGAACCCTTTTTTTTTCCTCTGCCCAGGATTGAACTGGTGCCAGTATCGTTAAAACGACGGCAAAGCACAACATGGTACTGATCAGACTGGTAACAAATTGATAAGAATACATATATTTTGTAAAAGATATATGTAAATTCTTTAAGCGCATAAAAATCATAAAAAGCCTGATTGTTAACTATTGCTTAGGGGTGTTAAGACCCCCTTAACAGCTACTTCACATAGTTACTTGTGTAGTTCATAGAACAATATTAATCAACTTATATTTATAATTATAAAAAAATCATAAATAGCAAAAAAGGGGGAATCTGCGGGAAACCATTATTTAAACGATCTCATCAAATCTTTTCAGAGGCTTTTTTGCTTTCAATATACTCATCAAATGTCATGAGCTGATCAATGACACCCGTGGGAACAATCTCGATAATCCGGGTAGCCAGTGTGTTTACGAACTCATGATCATGGGAGGTAAACAAAATGACTTCAGAAAATTTGTTTAAACTCTCATTTAAAGCGGTTATGGTTTCAAGGTCAAGATGATTCGTGGGTTCATCCAGTATTAACGCATTTGATCCTGCAAGCATCATCTTTGAAAGCATGCATCGGACTTTTTCTCCACCCGAGAGCATCCTGGTTTTTTTTGTGGCCTCTTCTCCGGAAAACAGCATACGTCCTAGAAACGTTCTGGCAAAATTCTCACCCTCTTTGGGAGGCGCAAATTGCAACAGCCAGTCAATCAGATTGCCGTCATGGTCAAAATAGGCGGAATGTTCTTTGGGAAAATAAGAATGGGTAATGGTAACCCCCCAGCGAAATGTTCCTTTATCCGGTTCCATCTCTCCTGCCAGAATCTGGAAAAGGGTGGTTTTGGCCAGACTGTTATCGCTTATAAAAGCAATCTTGTCTCCGCCATTCACAATAAAACTGACATTGTCCAGCACCAGTTCACCCTCAATGGTTTTGGACAGGCCGTCCACTTCCAGAATCACATTGCCGCAGGACCGCTCCGGCTTGAAGCTGATAAACGGATACCGCCTTGATGATACGGGCATGTCCTCGATGGTCAGTTTTTCCAATAATTTTTTCCGGGAAGTGGCCTGCCTGGATTTGGATGCATTAGAGCTGAAGCGTTGAATAAACGCCTTCAATTCATCAGCCCGGTCAGACACTTTTTTGTTTTCTGCCTGTTTTTGTCTCAGGTTCAGCTGGCTGGCCTGGTACCAGAAATCATAATTTCCCACATAGACCGATATTATGCCAAAATCAATATCAGCAATATGGGTGCAGACCTGGTTCATGAAATGACGATCATGGGAGACCACAATGACCGTGTTCTTAAATCGGAAAAGAAATTCCTGGAGCCATTCAATGGACTTGATGTCCAGGTTGTTGGTGGGCTCATCCAGCAACAGCACATCAGGATTGCCGAACAGGGCCTGGGCAAGAAGCACCCTGACTTTTTCACCCCCCTCAAGTTCTTTCATCTTTTTAGCATGCAGTTGTTCAGCAATTCCTAAATTACTCAACAGAACGGCAGCATCAGGCTCGGCCTCATAACCGTTCATCTCTGCAAATTCAATTTCCAATGCTCCGGAGCGGACACCGTCTTCTTCTGAAAAATCCGGTTTTGCATACAGTTCATCCCGCGCTATCATGGTTTTATAAAGTGCTTGATGACCCATGATCACGGTATTTAAAACCGTTTGTTCATCAAAGGCAAAATGATCCTGTCTTAACACAGCGATTCGCTCATTGGGACCCACAAAGACGTTTCCTGAATCTGCTTCAATATCTCCGGCCAGAATTTTTAAAAATGTGGACTTGCCGGCACCATTGGCGCCAATAAGACCATAACAGTTTCCCTGGGTAAATTTTATATTAACATCTTTGAACAGAACTCTTTTTCCATAAGCCAGAGTGATATCGGTTGTACAAATCATTGTTGCATTCATTCCTTTTATTCAATAAAAAACCACAGGAATAAATCCTGTGGCTAAAACCGTGCTCGGATTCGTCTCTTTTTATATGAAAGAATTTGCCAAACCTATGAATTCTCTCATAATTTGTTGTGGGCAGACCAAGGTAAAATACCAGGGCGGCCCATGGCCGTTATACGATGTTGTTATGCAAAAGAACGGTTAAAAAGATCTTCAATTGCTTTCTTGCCTGCATCTGAAAGATTCCGGGTTCCGGTCCCGCAAAACGTTTTATGGGTGATCAAAGGCATTGATTCAACCCATTCGTTATTGTCCCATGTATACCATTTGTTGACGTTCTGATCAAACACACTCACCGGTCGGTTAAAAAATTTAGCCAGCTCAACGCCCCAGCCGGTCCCGCCTTTAACTGTTTTATCCGGCTGAATCCAGCCAATCCCAAGAACCTGATACCCTTTATTGACCATATGAAAGATAAGCTGAAATACTTTTCTGATCTGATCTGCCTGGGCATATCTTCTGCCCATCCGTGCAGAAACGATCTCCATGCTGATATTGCCTTGTTTCAATTGTTCATCATTGAGCATGGTAATATTTTTATCCCGGAAACATTTGTGGCCTTCAAATGAAAAGGTAATTTCATTGATGCCATGTTTTTCTGCACACTGGCCAAACATCTCTTCAGCACCCTTAAGTCCGCCGCTGTATAAACTGTACTCTGTGTTGCTCATGTCTAATCCTCTTTTTCCCCCTCATATCAGTATCAATATGGGGATTTATTTATATATCACGCCTGAACATGACGTTATTGATGTTCATGAATACATCTGGTCAATTCAGGCAACCTTATGTCTTAAATAAAAATATTGGTTTGCTAAATATTGGGTTCCTCTTGAACAAGGTCAAAATAATACATTAATTTCAGGGCGTTTGCAAGTCCTAATTAAATCCGGATGAACTCACCCGCTTGATGGGGCTGGGCCACATGCAGAGAAATCCCTGACGCATTCAGACTTTTAGAAACTTCAACAGCAGCTTTTTGGGGACAATTGTTTTCTTCACTCAGATGCGCCAGGATGACGTGCTTCAAGCGATCGGTCTTCAGTTCTTTTACCAGATTTCCGGCATCTGTATTGGACAGATGGCCGGTTCTGCCTTTAATGCGTTGTTTTAAGTGCCATGGATAAGATCCATTGAGCAGCATTTCCAAATCATGGTTGGATTCAAGATACAACAGATTGCTGTTTTTCAAATGCTCTTTCACCAGATTGGTGACAATACCCAGATCCGTGGCCACCCCGATTTTTTGATCCCTGTATTCCAGGGTTAATCCAACCGGGTCCTGTGCATCATGGGAAATAGAAAAAGGGGTGATACGAACCTGATCGATATTAAATGCTTTACCGCAGTCAAAAAAACACAGGTCTTCAATTTTTCCCAAACCCGAACAGGCCTGATATGTTTTTTTTGTGATATAAACAGGGATATCAAACCGACGGCTCAACACCCCTGCTCCTTTTATATGATCTGAATGTTCATGGGTAATAACAATCGCTGTAAGTCTTTCAGGATCGATATCCCGGGCAGCGAGCCGCCGCTGGGTTTCCTTGCCTGAAAGACCGGCATCAATCAGAATGCCATTGTCAAGACAACCCACAAAAAGTGAGTTCCCCTTGCTGCCGCTGGCAAGGGGACATACTTCAAATGAACTATTTTTCATCTTCTTTCGCTGCTTTAAGGCTCAGCTTGATTTTTCCGTCCCGGGTAATGTCCAGAACTTTTACTTTAATCATATCGCCTTCATTTACCACATCAGTCACTTTTTTAACCCTGTGGTCAGCAAGCTCTGAAATATGAACCAGTCCGTCAGTTCCCTGTTTAATATTAACAAAGGCACCAAAATCTGTGATTTTGACAACCTTGCCTTCATAAATTGCACCGATTTCAGGGTCAAGCGCTATATCAGCCACCATCTGGTAAGCTTTTGTGGCATCTTCTTCGTTGACTGCTGCGATTTTCACAAGTCCTGTATCATCCACTTCAATCACAGTATTGGTTTCTGCCTGAAGCGCCCGGATCACCTTTCCGCCAGGACCGATGATATCTCTGATTTTATCAATATTGATCATGAGTGTAAGGATCTTCGGGGCATGGGGAGACACATCTGCTCTTGAATCCTTAAGCGTTTCAAGCATCTTGTCCAGAATATGAATCCGGCCGCCTTTGGCCTGGTTAAGTGCGGTTTCCATGATTTCTCTGGATAACTCTTTAATTTTAATATCCATTTGAAGTGCAGTAATCCCCTCCCGGGTACCTGCCACTTTAAAGTCCATATCACCGAAGTGATCCTCATCTCCAAGGATATCTGACAAGACAGCGGTTTTATTCCCGTCTTTGACAAGACCCATGGCAATACCGGAAACCGGTGCTTTAATCGGTACGCCGCCATCCATTAAGGCCAGGGTTCCTGAACATACCGTTCCCATGGAGGAACTGCCGTTGGATTCCATCACCTCACCCACCAGGCGGATGGTATATTCAAAATCTTCTTTATTGGGAAGAATCCGTTGAATGGCCCGGGTGGCCAGATTTCCATGCCCGATATCTCTTCGGGAAGGACCGCCGGCCCGTTTGCATTCCCCAACAGAAAATGCCGGAAAATTATAATGAAGCATAAAGGGGCGTGTTTCCATACCCATAAGGGTTTCCACCCGTTGCTCATCCATGCCGGAACCCAGTGTCAAAATACCCATGACCTGGGTTTCACCCCGGGTGAACAAGGCTGACCCATGGGGTCTTGGAAGGACACCGACCTGGCAGGTGATCTGTCGAATTTCATCAAATGCCCGGCCATCAATGCGTTTGTTTTCGTTTAAGACAATATCCCGGCTGACCTTTTTAAGGCATTTGCCAAAGGCCTCTTTAATGGTTTTTGTCTCTTCAGGCCAGGTTTGCACAAAATGGTCTACCACTTGCTCTTTTAAAGCAGACAGCGCATTTTGACGTTCAATCTTGGTTTTGATTTGAACCTGTTTGTAAATTTTGTCTTTTGCATATTCAACCACCTTTGCCACAAGGTCTTCATCTCTTGCCGGCGGAACAAACACTCTTTTTTCCAGACCCAGGGCGGCTTTAAGTTGAACCTGAAGATCGATCAGCGGCTGCATGGCCGCATGACCGAAAAAGATGGCATCCAGCATATCTTTTTCCGATACAATATTTGCCCCGCCTTCCACCATGACCACACCGGTTTTTGATCCAGCCACCACAAGTTCAATATCACTTTGTTCCATCTGTTCAATGGTGGGGTTGGCGATAAACTGACCATCAATTCGTCCGACTTTAATGCCGGCAATTGGGCCGTCAAAAGGAATATCCGACATTTCAAGGGCAGCAGATGCCCCAACCATGGCAAGGGTATCCGGGTCATTGATTTTGTCCATGGACAAAACCGTTGCAATCACCTGGGTTTCAAAGCTGTAACCATCCACAAACAGCGGACGGATGGGCCTGTCAATCAACCGGGAAGTCAGGGTTTCTTTTTCCGAGGGCCTGCCGATTTCACGGCGAAAATAATTGCCGGGAATTTTACCGGCTGAATAAATTTTTTCCTGGTATTCAACCGTTAACGGCAGAAAATCCTGATCCGGCTTTGATTCTTTTGATGAAACCGCCGTTACCAGAACGATTGTCTCTCCATATTGTACGATGACAGAGCCTGAGGCCTGTTTGGCAATACTGCCCGAGCTGATGGAAAATTCTCTTCCGTTCAGGGTTGTTGTAAATTTTTTTTCCATAATTTCTCCTGTAATAAAAAAGGCAGCAAATTATAAGGACGTTTTTTAAAAATAATAAACCCGCATGTTTGTCATTAAATCACAACTTAATGATAAACATGCGAACTTATTTAAAAAAATCCTAGGAAATTGCCGCCCCGATGATAATAAATTTTGTAAAAATATTAATAAGTTTACTAAAAATAACCTGCTGGTTTTTGACCTGTAACATGTCAAAAACCAGCAGATTGTCATTCTATCTTCTAAGTCCGAGTCTTTCAATTAAAGAGCGGTATCTGTTTACATCTTTTTTCTTAACATAATCCAGAAGGCTTCTGCGCCTTCCAACCAGGATCAAAAGACCTCGTCGTGAATGATGGTCTTTTTTGTGAACTTTAAGATGTTCTGTAAGATAGGTGATGCGATGGGTTAAAATGGCCACCTGCACCTCGGGAGAGCCTGTGTCAGACTCATGGAGCTTGAAACCTGCAATCATCTCCTCTTTGTTTTCTGCTAGCAAAACCACGGTAAAACTCCTTTAATTTGGAATAAATAAAACATGGCATGTGTTAAAAATAGATTTTCTACGATCTCCTATCCGATATTCCATTCAGAAAAAGAAATTCAAAAACAAATTTTCATACCATTACACATTTATATAACCTGTGCAATTTATCAGCTAACTTAAAAAAACGCAAGAATAATTATAGGTTTGAGAATTTTCAGGAAGCTGAACAATTGCAAGAAGAGCGTTTTGATCATCCACCACCCGGATGAACTGGTCAAAAGATTGTGGAATAAAATCCATTTCCGTTGTAAATAATTTCTGACCATACCCTATTTTCCTGGCAACAGCTGAATCAACCGTTACTTTGGGGAATGCCTCAAGACACTCAGTTAAGGGCACGATTTTATCTTCTGCCTGGGATTGGCTTAAATTTTCCAGAGTTTCAAGATCGATTGCCCTGTCCAGCATAAAAGAGCTGGACTGCGTCCTGCACAGCTCTGCCAGGTGTGCCCCGCATCCCAGTTTAATCCCGATATCATAGGCAATGCTTCGAATATAGGTTCCGGTTGAACAAAACACCTCAAGATCGATATAGGGCAGGTCAATCCGACTGATGGCGATATCAAATATCTCAATCCGGCGGGCAGGTTTTTGAACCGGACTACCCTGACGGGCCAGCTTGTAAAGAGGCTGGCCATTATGCTTTAAAGCTGAATACACCGGGGGTATCTGTTCTTGAACACCGAAAAAAGAATTTACAACCGCTTGGACAGCTTTGATGGAGATGGCATCCATCGTGGCTTGTGTTGCTGTAGACACAATCTGACCGGTTCGATCATACGTATCGGTTTCAATACCCAGATGAACCCTGGCCGTATATCGTTTATCACCACCCAGAAAAAACTGGGATAACTTTGTCCCGTGATTGATGGCGCAAAGCAATAATCCTGTGGCAAATGGGTCCAGGGTTCCGGTATGGCCGACTTTTTTAGCATTCAAAACTTTTTTAACCCGGGCCACGACGCGGGCAGAAGAGAGCCCTTCAGGCTTGTGAACTGCAATGATACCGCTTTTCATTTGATTTTATTCAGACAATTCAACATCAATATCAGATGCTGCCGGGTCTGGGTCTGGATCTGAATTTGAATCAGACAGGCCGGCATTTGCGGATCGGATCAATTCATCCATTTTGGCAGCCTTGTCAAATGAATCATCATAAACAAATTGCAAATCCGGCATATATCTTAAACCCAGCCTGGGAGCAATGCTTTTCTTGATAAACCCCCTGGACTGTTTAAACCCTGTCATGGTTTCACTGATCCGTTTTTTATCACCAAATACCGCCACATAAACAAAGGCCACCCGAAGATCAGGACTCAGTTTCACACCGCTGATGGTGGCCATCTCAATCCTCGGGTCCTGCATTTTTTTTGTGAGCAGGTCGGTTATTTCATGCTGGATCTTGACACCGATCCGTTCGCCTCTTGTATAGGGTTTCATAATTTAAGTATCAGTCCTAATTTCCCTTGGCCTGATTATTCAGCCTTGTATTTTCTTTCTTCAACTTCATAGCACTCAATGGCATCATCGATTTCAATGTCATTGAATTTTTCAAGGCCAATACCGCATTCATATCCCTGATCCACAGATTTAACATCATCCTTGAACCGTCTAAGTGATGATAACTGGGTATGGCATTTAATAACTCCGTCCCGGAGAAGTCTGACTTTTTTGCCCCGGACCATCTTGCCTTCTACTATGCGACATCCGGCAATGGTTCCCATCTTTGGAACAATAAAGGTTTCAGTCACTTCAGCCCGGCCAATGATAATTTCATGGAAGGTTGACGGCATCATGCCATCCAGCGCAGCCTTGATATCGTTGATAACATCATAAATAATATCATAAAACCGCATATCCACATTTTCATCTTTGGCAATTTTGCGAATCTGTGGTGAAGGCCTGACATTAAACCCGATAATGATGGCATCCGATACTGCTGCAAGAGAAACATCTGATTCATTGATGGTACCGGCACCGGAATGAACAATCTTGATTTCCACTTCTTCTTTGGCCAGATCTTTTAATGAATCATTCAAGGCCTCAATAGAACCATGAACATCTGCTTTAACAATCAGCCTAAGCTCCTTAACTTCAGCAGTACCCAGATTTTCAAACATTTTTTCAAGGTTGGCGCGGCTTCTCTTGGCCAGCTCTTTGGCCCGTTGCTTCTGCATCCTGTGCCCTGCAATCTGCTTGGCATCTTTGTCAGTGGCCACGGCAATAAATTCATCCCCGGCATCAGGCACGCCGTTTAACCCGACAATTTCAGCCGGCGTACTCGGCCCTGCCTGGGCAATTCGATCCCCGGAATCATTGGTCATGGCCCTGATCCGACCGGAATAAAGACCACAGACAACCGGATCACCATCCCTCAATGTGCCCTGTTTGACCAGAACCGTTGCAACAGCGCCCCGCCCGATATCCAGCCGGGATTCAACCACATAACCCGAGGCCTTTCTATCCGGATTTGCTTTAAGCTCAAGAACTTCAGATTGCAACAGAATCATTTCAAGCAGCTCGTCAATCCCCTCGCCTGTCTTGGCCGAAACTTTGACAAAAATGACATCCCCGCCCCAGTCTTCTGCCAGAAGACCCAGCTCGGAAAGTTCCCGCATAACCCGATCCGGATCTGCACCAGGCTTGTCCATTTTATTCACAGCAACCACAACCGGTACGCCAGCCGCTTTTGAATGGTTGATGGCCTCGATGGTCTGGGGCATTACCCCATCATCGGCAGCCACAACCAGAATAACGATGTCAGTCACCTGAGCCCCTCTGGCCCGCATGGCAGTAAACGCTGCATGACCCGGGGTATCTAAAAAGGTGACCTTGCCGCCATTGGGGGTCGGAACATTATAAGCCCCGATATGCTGGGTAATTCCCCCGGCTTCACCACTGGTAATTTTGGATTTTCTGATCACATCCAGCAAAGAGGTTTTACCATGATCAACATGGCCCATAATCGTTACAACAGGTGCGCGACCAATTTTATTACTATCGTCATCATCACCTTCCTCCGGTGTAAGAAGCGTTTCTTCTTCAAAAGAAGCTCTTTCCACTTCAAACTCAAATTCATTGGCCACAAGCACAGCTGTATCAAAATCAATGGTCTGATTCACGGTTGCCATCACCCCTAAGGTCATCAACTTGGCAATCATCTCATTGGCTTTAATCCCCATTCGTTTGGCAAGCTCTGCCAACTCAATGGCTTCGTCAATCTTGATTCTTCGTTTAATGGCTTTGGGAGTGGTAATCTGGGTTTTTTGAAAATTACTTTTCTTACCTTTGGCTTCTTTCTTGCCCCGTTTCTTTCTGGTGCCGCGGGGGCTGCTGTATATTTCATCACTTTCAATAACTGATTTTTGTTTCCGTTGCTTATGTTTGCCCTTCTTACGTCTGAGTTCATCCTGATCAATCGGCAAAGACAAGTCTGCCACCGGCTCCACCTTTGAAACAGACACTTTAGCTGGCACTATTGAAGATAATGGGTCAGTGTAAACATCCGGGATCACCCGTTGTTTTTTATTGGTACCCTCTTTTGGGACATCATTTCCAGGACCGGCCCATTTTTTATCATCACCGGGGACCAATTTTTTTAAGTTTTCAAGAACTGCGGGATCTGCGATTTTAACTATTTTGGCTGGAGTGGATTTTTTCTTTTTCTTTTTCTTTTTGGATTTTGAATCAGCATCTTCCTGTGACATTTCAGATGATTCTTCTATTGAAATGCCATCATCTTTCACATCCATCTCTTTTTCCACAACCAATTCTTGAGCAGCAATTATTTCTTTCTCCCCTTCTGAGGCTTTATCTTCTTCAACCATAGGATATGATTGCTCTTTTTCAGATTTTTCTTCTTCAACTTTGACACCTTCCGGTGCCGGAATAATCACAGGTTTAATAACCCTGGCCGCAGGCGATTTCTTTTTTTGTTTTGATTTTAATGTTTCTTTTTCAGGCTCTGGCCGTATCTTACCGTCTGCCACGGATTCGGATGCTGGGGCTGTTTTTTCATCCGGCGTTTCCATTGGAGTTCTGGTTTCTTCAATCGTGACAGTGGCATCTTTCAGATGTTGATCTTCAACAATGACTTCAGATTCAATTGTTTCATCATCGCCTGCCTGGGCATCACTTTCTTCAGCATCATCTGTGACATCCAGCCGTCTGCGTCGAATAACCGATGGCCTTACCTTAACATCAGTTTTCTGTTTATTTTTTCCCAAAAAACTTTGTCTGATAGCACGCACATCACTGTCTTCCAGAGAGCTCATATGACTTTTAACTTCAATCTTCAACTCTTTCATCTTATTGAGAAGCGCTCTGTTGGTCATGTTTAGATCTTTAGCTAACTCATATACTCTGACTTTCGCCATTTATTGCCCCCAAGTAATACTCTTTTTTATTCTTTTTTGCCCGAAACCGTATCCTATTCAATCCTTATTCGCTATTTTTCCTGATCTGCCTGATCCTCTTGTTCCAACTGCCTTTCTTCTTGAGGCTCTTCTTGAGGCTCTTCTTGAGGCGCTGTTTCAATCTCATCTGCAGCAGTTGCTTCAACAGCCCTGGCTTTTCCTTTTTTCCGCTGTTTTGCCAAAATCGATTTTGCATCTTCGATTATAGCCAAAACCCGAGCCTCTTCCAATTCAGTAATTGAGACAAGCTCTTCCACATCTGCTTCCACAATATCAATCATAGAAGAATATCCGCTTTTAAACAGCACTTCAGCCATGGCCAATCCAATCCCTTTCAATTGCATCAGGCTGTCATACCCTTCTCGAAGTTCACGGCTGTATTCTTCCTCACTGGTCACTTCCAGATGCCATCCGGTTATTTCACACGCCAGGGAGACATTCTGCCCTCCCTTGCCGATTGCAATGGAAAGATACTCGTCATTCACAATCACTTCCATGGACTGATTGTCTTCATCAATGATAACCCTGGCAATCTCAGCCGGAGACAGGGCATTGCAGACAAATCTGGCAATATCAGGGCTCCATTGAACAATATCGATTTTTTCACCCCGGAGTTCTTGAACAATGCTCTGAACTCTATTGCCTTTCATCCCCACACAAGCACCGACCGGATCAACATCAGAATCAGAAGACGATACTGCAATTTTAGCCCGGGTCCCTGGAACCCGCGCTGCTGCCCGAATGGTGACAATCCCTTCAGAAACCTCTGGCACTTCAGTCTTGAACAACTCAACAATAAAATCCGGATGGGTTCTGGATAAAATAATCTGTGCCCCTTTTGACTCTTCTAAAACATCCAGAACAAGGGCTCTGATCCGGTCACCCCGTTTATAACTTTCTTTGGGCATCTGATCTCTGGGCCGAAGAACCGCTTCAGCCTGACCCAGATTCACAATAATACTGCCCCGATCAAATCGCTGAACAATACCGTTGATAATCTTTCCCTTTTTATGAATAAAATTTTCATAAACCGCATTTCTTTCGGCTTCCCGCATCTTCTGGATAATTACCTGTTTGGCTGACTGGGCAGCAATCCGACCAAAGTCTTCCGTGTCCACACGAATACCAAGACTGTCACCAATCTCACATTCCGGGTCATATTCATATCCTTGTTCAATGGTCAGCTCACTGTCCTCGTATTCCACCTCTTTGACAACTTCTTTAAAATGAAACACCTCTACTTCACCGGTTTTCGGATCGTAGTGAACTTCTATGTCAGCCCGTGGTCCGATCTTCTTTCTGGCCGCAGAAACAATAGCCTCTTTCAACGTGTTAATCAGAACTTCCGCATCAATTCCTTTTTCCCGGCTTACCTGGTCAATAACCTTTTTAATTTCTGTGATAAACATTATTAAACGTTCTCCATATTACTGACCTGCAAGTATTGCTTTACTGATCGCATGGTCTTTTATTTCAACCTGTTTTCCGTCAACAGCAATCACAACAGAATCATCATTAATTATCTCAAGAATTCCGGTAAACTTTTTTCTGCCCTCAATCAACTCGTTTGTTTCAAGCTTAATTCTTTCACCCTTGAATCGATGAAAATCTTGTTTTTTATTCAGCGGGCGATTGGGTCCGGGAGAAGACACTTCCAGTCGATACCTGTCCATTCCTTCAACCTGGACATCAATCAGGTCTCCAAGTTGCCGGCTGACATAAACACAATCATTGAGTGTGATACCACCGGATTTATCCAGATAAATCCGGATAATATTTTCCCGGTCATTTTTAACATATTCCAGATGGACCAGTTCAAAATTTTCTGCCTGACAAAATGGTAAAGCCACTTGTTTTATTTTTTCAAGTAACATAAATCTGCTTTCTGTTTGGCAGGACATTGATACCGCCTGCCTTCCCTTTTTTAAAACATCCTCAAATACAAAAACGGGCAGATGCCCGTTCCCAATACAACGTTGACAAAATCCTCCCCCGTTTACACCCATGGTTCAGGTCAACTATTCACCCCAATAACTGGAACTTTTCTACCAGCACCCACTAATAAGGTGGAGCGGGCAACGAGGCTCGAACTCGCGACATCAAGCTTGGGAAGCTTGCACTCTACCAGCTGAGTTATGCCCGCATTAGCGGATTAATATAGCAACCCCTATGAGTTTTGTCAACAAGGCTTTTAAACAGAAAATCCATCCTCATAAACTGCCCGAAACCCTTACGATCCGGTTAATCAGGCAGGGCTGCATCAAATTGGTCAATAACTGACCCTGAAATTTTTGTATGCAGCTTTTGAATATTTTTTTCTGTTAAGGTTTTGTCTTCAGATCGATAAACCACCCTGAAAGACAATGATTTTTTCCCATCTGCCAGGGGCTTGCCTTCAAAAGAATCAAACAAAAAGAAACGTTCGACCAATACGTCTTTGCGGGTATCCTGCTTTATTTTGTCCAAAATTGCCCCAACAGTCACAGCCTTGTCCACAATGATCGTCAGATCCCTTGATATGGAAGGAAACCGCGGCAATGGCCCAGCCTGAATTTTTTGGGGCAACAGATCCTTTATGGCCGAAACCTTAAAATCAAACACAAATGCATCCTGTTTGATTCCATAATTTTTCAATACCTTTGCATCAATCTGTCCAAGTGACCCAATGATCTGGTCATCAGATTTTACCCAGGCCGCATGTCCGGTCAGATAATATGGGCAGGAATGATCGTCAATCTTTTGAAAACTCAAATTTTCTATCATAAGAGCATCAAAAAGGCCTTCCATCACCCCTTTAAGATCAAAAAAATCAACCTCACATTTTTTTGAATGCCAGGACTGATCCGAACGGATACCGGTCATCAGCCCTGCAAGGATTTCATATTCTTCGGGCAACGACCCTTTTTGTGTGGCATAAAAAATCTTACCGATTTCAAACACACTCAATGTGGTTGACTGCTGGGCAATATTTTTTTTCATTGTTTCCAGAAGGCCGGGCAGCAATGAACTTCTCAACACAGACATCTGATCGGAAATCGGATTCAATATGGTTTCAACCTGCCGCCGTTTGTCATCAGATGACAGATTCAGCCGCTCACAGGAGTTTTCATGAACAAAATTATAATTAATAACCTCATAAAACGAAAACCCGGTCATAATCTGGCGGATGGCTGCTCTCAGCCGAATCACAGGCGACAATGCCTTGCCCTTTGCCGGCACTTGAGGATAGCTGGTTTGAATATTGTTATAACCCCAGAGTCTTGCCACTTCTTCAGACAGATCTTCAGGACGGGTGACATCCACCCTGAAAGAGGGAACTTCAACTCTAAGCTGATCATCACCTGCCTGTTCAACACAAAATTCAACTGATTCAAGAATTTTTTTAATCTCATCAGCGCTCAGATCTGTTCCCAGACGAACATTGAGAGCTTTTGGGTTAACATGGATAACAGCAGGAACAAATTGTTTGGGATTTTCATCAATGATATCTCTGGCAATGGTGGCATCACAAATCTGAGCCATCAGGGCAACTGCCCGATTCAATGCATTCAAAGTCCCTTGCGGGTCAACACCGCGCTCAAACCTGTGGGACGCATCTGTGGCAATACCGGTTATCTTTGCTGTTTTTCTAATAGAGATTGGATTAAAATAAGCACTTTCCACCAGCACACGGGTGGTTGTGTCCAAAATTTCAGAATTTTCTCCACCCATGACACCGGCCAGGGCAACAGGTCGTTCACCGTCACAAATCATGAGCATATCAGGTTCAAGTTTATGCGCTTTGCTGTCAAGTGTGGTAAAATTTAAATCTTCATTGGCCCGCCGAACCACAATCCTGCCCTTTGCCACCCGATCAAAATCAAAGGCGTGAAGGGGCTGGCCTGTTTCCATCATGACATAATTGGTAATATCCACCACATTATTAATAGGGGTCAATCCGACAGACTCCAGTCTTTCCTGCAGCCAGAACGGAGATGGACCGATTTTTACATCAAACAAAAGACCGGCAGTGTAACGCGGGCACAAATCCGGATCAAGGATTTGAACTTTGGCATAATCATGAATGGACTCATTTCCGATTTTATCCTTGGGCAATGAATAATCCGGCAGCTTTATTTTTTGTGGCGGTGTTGTAAATGCGGCAGCTTCCCGGGCCACACCGATCAGACTTAAACAGTCCGGTCGATTGGGGGTTAAGTCAACTTCAAAAACAACGTCTGACAAATTCATGGCATCTTCAAGGGGTGTGCCTGGTGCAGCATCACAATCCAGGTCCATGATGCCGGAACTTTCTGAATTCAATCTTAATTCAGAAGCACTGCACAGCATTCCTAAAGATACCTCACCCCGGAGCTTGCCTTTTTTTATTTTGATATCACCCGGCAGGACTGCACCGGGCAAGGCACAGGCAACGGCCATACCTTCTTTGACATTGGGAGCGCCACAGACAATTTGAATTAACTGGTCTGCCCCTGCATCCACCTGACAAACAGAGAGTTTATCTGCTCCTGGATGTTTTTCAACCGATCTGACCCGGGCCACAACAACATTGTCCAGATAATCATAGCGTTGTTCAACACAATCAACTTCAAGCCCGGCCATGGTCAATTCTTCTGAAATCACAGACGGCTCAAGATCAATAGAGACATACTCTTTTAACCAGCTTAAACTGACTTTCATATCAAAACTGCCCCAGAAAACGGATATCGTTTTCAAAAAATTTTCTTAAATCATCAATCCCGTATTTAAGCATGGCCAGCCGCTCAATCCCCATACCGAATGCAAACCCTGTGTATTTATCCGTATCATAGTTTACATTTTCAAATACGGCCGGATGAACCATTCCGGAACCCAACACCTCAAGCCATCCGGTTTTTGAACAGATCCGGCATCCTTTTCCCTTGCACATGACACAGCGGATATCCACTTCAGCACTGGGCTCTGTAAACGGGAAAAAACTGGGTCTGAACCGCAAAGAGGTGTCCTGGTCAAAAAACTGATGAACAAACGTGGTCAATATCCCTTTTAAATCACCAAAAGAAATATTTTCATCCACCATCAGCCCTTCAACCTGATGAAACATGGGCGTATGGGTGACATCTGAGTCACATCGGAACACTTTGCCTGGAGAAATAATTCTAACCGGGGGTTGGGTTTTCTCCATTACACGGGGCTGTGATGGAGAGGTATGGGTTCTTAAAACAATATTTTCAGACACATAAAATGTATCCTGCATATCTCTTGCCGGATGATATTTGGGGATATTCAACGCCTCAAAGTTGTAGTAGTCAGTTTCGACTTCCGGACTTTCGGCAATATCAAACCCCAGCCTTAAAAAAATATCACAAATCTCATCCGCCACCTGGGTGATCGGATGAAGCGAGCCTTTATGACAGGGTCGACCCGGAAGTGTGACGTCAATACCGGTAAAATCTTTATCATCCCTTGCACCAAGCATTGAAAAAGCTGCTTTAAAAGCAGCTTCCAGCTTGCCTTTTAAAATATTGGCATTCTTTCCGGCATCAGGACGTTCTGCCTCAGGAAGAGAAGAAATATTGCGTAAAAAAGCAGTGAGAACCCCTTTTCGACCAAGGTATTTGATTGACAGCTGTTCAAGCTGTTCTGAATCATCTGCCTGCGCTATGCATTCAATGGCTTCTTGTTCAATATCAGTAATACTGTTTTGCAAAATAACCCCACAGATTGTTTGGTCTAATCAAACCATTCGATTCCCATTGGTTTAATTAAACACCGGCCTAATGGATACTGGCACTGGCCATTGATGCCAACTGGGAGAACCCTGCAGGATCTGAAATTGCCAGCTCAGCCAGAACTTTACGGTCCAGTTCACTGCCTGCCAGACTAAGCCCATTGATAAATTTGCTATAAGAAAGGTCATTCATTCTTGCGCCGGCATTGATCCTGATAATCCACAGTTTTCTGAACTCTCTTTTCCGAACCCGTCTGTCCCGGTAGGCATACATCAAAGCTTTATCAACTGAATCTGCAGCGGTACGGTAAAGTTTACTTCTTCCGCCTCTAAACCCTTTTGCAAGTTTCAGTACTTTATTTCTACGTCGTCTTGCTTTAAATCCTCTTTTGACTCTCATCTCGCCAAACTCCTTGAATTCTTACGTATTTTTTGAAATCAAACCTCTACAACCCGAATAAAACACTATCCATTGGGTAATAGACGTCGGACATCTTTCATGTTGCTCTTATCTACCATCTGATCCAATCTGAACGATCTTTTTCTCTTGGTGGTTTTCTTTGTCAGTATGTGGCTGGCATGGGATTTACGGAATTTAAATTTTCCTGTCCCGGTTTTTTTAAACCGTTTTGCCGCCGCTCTGCATGTTTTGATTTTAGGCATTTAATCCTCTCCTGTATTGCATTTTCTAAAAAAGAGATGGTGGTATATTATTTCACACAACATACCACCATACATATACTATGTATTATATTCTTAGCCATCCGGCTATTTATAATCGAACTACCTGGGCCCTAAAAGCATTGTAATGACACGGCCCTCAAATTTTGGAAACTGCTCAACCTGAGCAAACGCATCGGTCAGGACAACGATTTTATCCAAAATAGTGTTGGCCTGCTCTTTAAGCATAAATTCCCGTCCCCTGAAAACCATTGTAACCTTTACCTTATCATTTTTGCTGATAAATTTTTCAATGTGCTTAACCTTGGTCTCAAGGTCATGGTCATTTGTTTTCGGCCGGACTTTTATTTCCTTGATCTGCGTAATTTTTTGTTTGCGCTTGGCCTCCTGTTTTTTCTTGGTCAGCTCGTACTTAAATTTACCATGATCCATTATTTTGCAGACAGGCGGGCTTGCATCCGGTGATACTTCGACCAAATCCAAATTATCATCGCTCGCAATTTTTAAGGCTTCTTGAATCGTCAGAATTCCTATCTGCTCTCCATCAGCCCCAATCACGCGAACCTGACTGGCCCGGATTCCCTTATTAACATTTGCCTGATCCTGCTTTCC
The DNA here is from genome assembly GCA_043827005.1 of Pseudomonadota bacterium. Lineage (GTDB taxonomy): Bacteria > Desulfobacterota > Desulfobacteria > Desulfobacterales > Desulfobacteraceae > Desulfobacula. The sequence continues at coordinate 33,665 of JBDRPM010000124.1, forward strand.
TCGCTTAGTAGTAGATATCCTACACCTCCTGCAATAGTCCGGTTCTCATTTAATTTCGATAGAACAAGCATAACCGTGCGATTATAATGGCTTGCCTAAAAAAATGCAAGTATTATTTATTCTAAAACCCCTTTGTGTATCTGTTCAAGGGTATATTTTTCAAGATAGCTGTTTTTCCAATATAAGTTTGTCTCTTTATTAAAAAATTTACCAAAAAGATCAAGACTTTTTTGACGTAAAACATTCGGAACCACTTTAATTTTACATTTTTCATACAACAAAGGCAGTTTTTTCAGGTCACACCGGGTACCGCCCCCCATGGGATCCTCATAGGCATACACAATCTTTCGGATCCCCGACAGAATAATGGCACCAAAACACATCAGACAGGGCTCCATGGTACAATACAGGGTCGCCCGGTCAGGCTCAAATTTCACATCTATGGTTTCAAGGGCCTGCAATGCCCTGATCTCGGCATGATTAATCTCACTGAAAAACGGCAATGCCGGCAAGGTCCCCTTTCTGGAACCTTTTGCAATCACATTGCCATCTTGAACAATGACACATCCCACTGGAAATTCATTGTTTTCAAATGCCATTTGGGCCTGCTCAAGCGCCAGACCCATAAAATACTGATCATCCAACTTTACACCCTCTTTTTAAATACCCCACATGGCAGTGACCACCTGCCACAACGAAAGATGAAAGTCCTCTGATTTCAGCACTTTTGTGGGACTTTCACATAAACATATCTTTTCCTGGCTGCTGATTTGCTGTCAAAATCACAGCAAAAATCAGTTGAACTTGCTTTTTTTTCTAAATCCTGTATTTTATTAGACTTTATTAAATATTCAATATCGAGAAAATATTCAATATTAATTATGGATATAAAAAAGAAAATATACACTCAAGAAGATCCTCTGGATAAAAACCTTTGCATACGCGAAAAATTTCAGATCCGTGAGCAGAATTTTCTTTCAGAATATGGAACCAAGAGTATCAATGCTGTGCGCCGAAGGCCCGAAGACACTCATTGCAATATCAGAACCCCTTTTCAGGTGGATAAGGATCGGATTGTTTATTCCAATGCCTTCAGACGTCTGAAACATAAAACCCAGGTTTTTCTATCGCCCCTGGGGGATCACTTCCGGACCCGCCTGACCCATACCCTTGAAGTTGCCCAGATTTCCAGAACCATTGCCAGAACCATGCGCCTGAATGAAGACCTTGCAGAGGCCATTGCCCTGGGCCATGACCTGGGTCACACCCCATTCGGCCATGGCGGAGAAACCGCACTCATTGAAGTCTATTCACATCATTTTGCCCACGCCAATCAGAGCTTGAGAGTGGTGGATTCCCTTGAAAATAAAGGAAAAGGCCTTAATCTGACCAAAGCAGTCAGAGACGGCATTCTCAAACATTCAAAAGGGTTTGGCAATATTATCCCGGCCACCCCTGGTGAAACAGCCATTACAGTTGAAGGCCGTTTGGTCAGAATAGCCGATATCATTGCCTACTTGAACCATGACCTTGATGATGCGCTTCGCGGGCAGGTTATCCATTTAACTGATGTGCCTGATATCTGCCGCAAAAAACTGGGGGACACCCACTCCCAGAGGGCCAATACCATGATCGCAGAACTGGTTTACAACAGCGGCCCCCACAATGGTAAATTTGTTCTGGATATCGGTAAAGACACCTTTCATGCCATGACCATATTAAGAAAATTTTTATATGACAGGGTGTATCGTTCACCAGAGGTTCACAATGAATTCATTAAAGCCAAACGCGTCATTGTCGGACTTTATGACTATTTTATCAATGACCCTGATGCCCTGCAAAAAGAGCTGGAAAAAATGGAAATGGCGCCATGGAATGAATCCAAAATACCGCTTAAACGATCTGCGTGTGATGTTATTGCCAGCATGACAGACCGGTATGCACTGGATCTGTATTCAAAAGTATTCTTTCCAAAGTCACTGGTTTAAACAACACATGACTGACAAATCCTTTGCCTCCCTGATCAATCTTTACAAAGACATGGACACTGCCTGGGACACTGTGGCCAAAGCCTATTCATTCCAATGCAGTGGGTGCACGGACAATTGCTGCAAATCTTTATTTTATCATCACACCCATATTGAACGTGCCTATCTGCTGCATGGATTCAGGCAACTACCCTTGGACAGGCAGCGCCATATCCTGACCCTGGCAAACGAATATTGTGAAAAAACATTTCATCAGGAAAATAGCATCAAAAGTTTGAAAATTCTGTGCCCGGTCAATGAAAATGGTCAGTGCCTGCTTTACCCGTATCGACCCATGATATGCAGACTTCATGGCCTGCCCCATGAGCTGAACCCACCGGGTTATGAACCCATTAAAGGGCCTGGGTGCAAAGCAGGACAATTTGAGATTCAACCCTATATTCCTTTCGACCGTACCCCTTTTTACCAGCAGATGGCCAGGATCGAATCCGACTTCCGGCAACATCAAAACCAGTCCGAAAAAATGAAAATGACAGTGGCTCAAATGCTTTTATGGGTTCCATTAAACATTTAGGAGGAACCCGTCATGAGATATTGCACAACTCATTGATAAATTACATAATTCATGCTTTTCAACCTTTCAGAATATTCTGTAATGACCTTAACAAAATTTTGAAATCTATATTGGGGTATTTTGAAAAGCCTCTTATTTTAAATTTGTCAAAAAACCTATACCTTTTTTAACAACAACCCAAAATCCAAAGACCCGCATTCCTTCATGTAAAAAAGGGTCCATAATTAATTTATTGACGTCATGTAAAGAGTATTCCATAACCTTGTTTAACACTCACATCAAAAAAGGTGCTCAATGACAAATATCGGATATATCAGAGTCAATTCAATTTCACAAAATGAATTTGACGCAGTATAGAAAATTTAGGGCGATTGATTCATTTGAACCTGCTTTAACAAATATTGAATTGAATATCTCTTTACAGCATTTTTAAATGTTGTTACCTATGGTTTCCAGTCATAATAACAATTTGAAGCTGAATATCATTTGAAAGGACGTGCTATCAGGAACACGACCATGATTTGTACAAAGGAAATAAATGGCAATAAAGAAATCTGAATTATACAGTTCGCTCTGGGCAAGTTGCGATGAGCTCAGGGGCAGTATGGACGCCAGTCAATACAAGGATTATGTGTTGGTGATGCTGTTCATGAAATATGTGTCCGACAAGAAAGACCCGTTGATTGAGATTCCGGCAGATGCAAGTTTCTACGACATGGTCAAGCATAAGGGCAAGCCTGAGATCGGCAACACAATCAACATGATCATAGGAGAATTTGCAAAGGCCAATGGGCTGACCGGCGTGATAACGGTTGCTGATTTTAATGATGATGAAAAGCTGGGCAAAGGAAAAGACAAGGTTGATAAACTGACCAACCTGATTTCTATTTTTGAAAAACCGGAACTGGATTTTAGCGGCAACCGGGCAGAAGGCGATGACCTGCTTGGCGATGCCTATGAATACCTGATGCGGCACTTTGCCACTGAAAGCGGAAAAAGCAAAGGACAGTTTTATACCCCTGCTGAAGTTTCCCGTATCATGTCAAAGGTGATCAGCATCCACGAATCCAAAACCCAGTCAGAAACCATTTATGACCCGACCTGCGGTTCAGGCTCCCTGCTGTTGAAATCAGCAGAGGAATCCCCCCACGGCATCACCATCTATGGACAGGAAAATGACAATGCCACACGGGCCCTGGCAGTGATGAACATGTGGCTGCACCGCAATCCTGATGCTGAAATTGTGCAGGGCAATACCCTGGCTTCTCCTCAGTTTACCAATGAGACAACAGGCGAACTCAAACAATTTGATTATGCGGTTGCCAATCCGCCTTTCAGCTATAAGGCGTGGATGAACGGCCTGGACCCTTCCAATGATCTTTACCAGCGCTTTGAAGGGTATGATGCAATTCCACCCAAAAAAAACGGGGATTTTGCTTTTCTGTTGCACTTGATCAAATCGTTAAAATCAAAAGGCAAGGCCTGTATTGTTTTACCTCTGGGGGTCCTGTTCCGGGGCAATGCCGAAGCAACCATCCGCAAAAAGATTATTCAAAAAGGCTATATCAAAGGCATTATCGGTCTGCCGCCCAATTTGTTTTATGGAACCGGTATTGCCGCAAGTTTGATTGTGATTGATAAAGAAAATGCAGACCAGCGCAAAGACATTTTTATGATTGATGCCAGCAGGGGATTTATAAAAGACGGCAATAAAAACCGGCTGCGTGAACAGGACATCCACAAGATTGTGGACACGTTTAACCATTGCATTCAAACCCCTAAATATTCACGCATGATTCCGCTGGCTGAAATTGCAGACCCTAAAAACGATTACAATCTGAACATTCCCCGCTACATTGACAGTCAGGAAGAAGAAGACATACAAGACATTGAAGCCCATTTGCGCGGCGGCATCCCCAAAAAAGATATAGACGCACTGGAAAAATACTGGGTGGTGTATCCGTCATTAAAACATGAGCTGTTCAAAACGGTTGATAACCGCCCGGAATATGTTCAACTCAACATTGACACCCAGGAAATCAAAACCTTTATTTTTAAGCATCCTGAGTTCACTGTTTTTGGAAAGCAGATGGATGCAGTGTTCAACCAGCGGGCAACCCAAACCACAGCTTTTACCAAAGCCCTGGACAAAGGGTTAAAGCCGAAGCAGGAAATTCACACCATTTCAGAAAACCTTCTGCAACACTATGCCGACAAACCACTCACCGATCCATACGCCATGTATCAGCACCTGATGGACTATTGGGCCCAGACCATGCAGGATGATTTTTATGAACTGGCGGCTGATGGCTGGTTGGCCGGGAACTATGTCACCCGCATGGAAAAGAAAACAATAAACAAAGGCAAGGAAACCATAAGACAAGTGGCAGGAATTGAAGGTCTGGAAGGCCGTCTCATACCACCAGATCTTATGATCCAAGAATATTTCAGCCAGGAACAAAATGTTATTGATGATCTGCAGGCCCACTCTGAATCCCTGACCGCCGACATGGACGAACTGCGGGAAGAACAAGGCGGCGAAGACGGGCTGCTGGTCAATGCCCTGGATGACAAAGGCAAAATCAGCAAAGCCAGTCTGGGCAAAGCCATTAAAGAATCCGGCAAACGAAATACCGACAATGCCGAAGAATACGATATGCTCCGGCAGTATAACACCCTGATGGAAGATACAAAAAAGGTGCAGGACAAAATAAAAATTGCCAAAGCAGACCTGGAAAAAAAGGTGATTGCCCAATACCCCAAACTCAGCATAGAAGATATAAAAACAATTGTGGTGGAAAAAAAATGGATGCACAGCATGGAACAGCTCATCCGCATTGAAATGGACAACATCAGCCACCGCCTGACCCAGCGTATTAAAGAACTGGCTGAACGCTACGAAACCCCTTTGCCCAAACTTATCCGTGAGGTGGATGAACTGGAATCAAACGTTAATGCTCACTTAAAAAAGATGGGGTTCAGGATATGAAAAAGAAAGAAACCCAGGCTGCTTTGCCAAAAAATATAGAAATAAAGGAATATGGAAACTTTCTACAGGAAATAAAAAATAAGGTTGTTGAAAGCAGAATCAATGCCGCAAAATCAGTTAATCAGGCTTTAATCGGCATGTATTGGTTTGTCGGCCAAATAATTGTCGAAAAACAGCAGCAGCTTGGATGGGGAAAGTCTGTTGTAGAAATACTTTCTAAGGATCTGAAAGTTGCTTTTCCTGAAATGACAGGCTTTTCGCCCCAGAATTTATGGCTTGCACGTCAGTTTTATCTGGAATACAGCCCTTTTCCAATTCTCCAACAACTTGTTGGAGAAACTCCATGGGGACATAACATCTTGATTATGCAAAAAATAAAGGACAAAGACGAACGTTTTTTTTATCTGGAGTCTTCCTCAAAACTGGGTTGGTCAAGGAATGTGCTTCTTAATCAGATAAAGGGTAATGCTTATGAAAACTCAAAAAAAGAAAAATCGCACAATTTCAATATAACATTGCCGACATATCTTGCAGATCAGGCAGATGAAATGCTTAAAAGCAGGATAAATCTGGAATTTCTGGGTATAAACCAGGCGGTTCAAGAAAGAGAGCTTGAAAAAAGGCTGCTTTCAAAGTTAAAAGATTTTTTAATAGAAATCGGCTATGGGTTCTGTTTTATTGGAAGTCAACACAGGCTTAGACTGGGTCAAAAAGAATACTTCATTGATCTTCTTTTTTATCACCGATTTTTAAAATGTCTGGTTGTGGTGGAATTGAAAACCGGTTCTTTTAAACCTGAATATGCAGGTAAAATGGATTTTTACCTTGAGTTGTTAAATGATACGGAAAAATCAGCGGATGATAACCCTTCTATCGGCATTATATTGTGTGCTGAAAAAGACAAACTGGAAGTAGAAGTAAGCCTGCGGACAAAAACCAATCCCATTGGAGTAACAACATACCAATTATATCAAAAGCTGCCAAATGAATATAAAGGCAAACTGCCGACAGAAGAAGAATGGCAGAGGCTTTTGACTGTCGGCAGTGAAGCAGAAATCACCCAAAAAGATATAGATAAAAATGATGAATAATATATCTGCATACTCCGACCTGGAAAAGAAAGGGATTGCCCAATGCCCCAAACTGACCACCGGACTCGAAAACCATTTAAAACAGATGAAATTTGTATGGTAGAAACAATGGAAATACAGAAAGGGTTTAAGCAAACAGAAGTTGGGGTTATTCCGAGTGACTGGGTGGTGAAGCCACTTGGTGATGTTGCAAAAATTAAAAGAGGAAGGTTTACCCCAAGACCAAGAAACGATCCCAGATATTATGGTGG
>JBDRPM010000125.1:0-30794 GCA_043827005.1 Pseudomonadota bacterium
AACCGTTTAATGCCAAGATCAACGCATTGGGTGTAAGCATCAATGATCTGGTCATGACTGACACCGTATTTGGCTTCCACGGGGTTGCCGATAATGGTATTGCCTTCTCTGCGGGAGCCTGGGTTGTATCTAAAGCAGATCAGATCCGGGGTGGCGGTCATTTTCTTGATTAAAGAGATGTCGTCCAGGTTCAGGATGCAGCCGCCGTCTGCCAGGGCTGCTTCAAACTGAGAGGCGCTGGTGTTGTTTGAGGTAAACATGATCTCTTCTTTAAAACTGCCGATCTGTCTGGAAAGGGTCAGTTCAGGAATGGAGCTGCAGTCAAATCCAAACCCCATCTCCTGCATGATTTTCATGATTGATGGATTGGGAAGCGCCTTGACGGCAAAAAACTCTTTAAATCCTTCAATGTTTTTAAAAGCCGTATTCAAGTGGGTGCATGTTTGCCTGATTCCTTTTTCATCATAAATATGGAAAGGGGTTCCAAATGTTTTCACGATCTGTGGAAGGATTCTGGACAGTCTTTTTTTGTATGATTCTGACATTGGCATGGTGTGTCTATTCCTTTATATGAAAGTCCCAGCAAGGTGCTGAAATCAGAGGACTTTCATTTTTCGTTGTGGCAGGTGGTCACTGCCATGTGGGTTATATGGTTTTTTCAGGCAGCATTATTTTGGCACTTTCCTTGTATGTTGAAAGGGCAATAAAGGTCTGGGTCTCTTTGACGTTATCAAGGGCGGCAATCTCCCGGTTTAAGATGGCCTCCAGTTCTGAATTGTTTTTGACCCGGAGTTTGATCATGATACAGTCTTCTCCGGCAAGGTAATGGACTTCCTGGATCTGTTCAATTTTTGCCAGGCTTAAACCGATATTTTTCAATTGGCGTGATGAATCTGTTTTTATTTTGACAAAAGCGATCATGTCGCAATTGAACATTTCCGGGTTCAGCCGGACTTCATACCCCTGGATAACGCCCTGGGCTTCAAGTTTTTTGATTCTTTCGAGCACGGCAGAAGGAGCCATTCCAATGTTTCTGGCCACTTCTACATTGGGTATTCTGGCTTTTTTCTGAAGAATTTTAAGAATTTGAAGGTCAGTGTTGTCCATTGGCGTGTTTGCTTCATTCAAGGGTTAGATCCATATAATTGTGCAGTTTATTCATTATTACATCGATTGTCAAGAATAAAAGCATGTAAAATGTTTAATATAACGAACTATATTCACTTTGATTAAAAGGATTGACGCACAATGATTTTCTGTTGATAAAAAAAAATGTTTGGGTTACATTTGTTCGACATTAATATATTGCTAACAAGGTTGAAATGCGCTGATGATGAAAAATGACCCGATCAAGGTTTTGATTGTTGATGATGAAGAAGGTATCCTGGATGTCACGGAAGGGTATTTTCAAAGAAAGGGTTATGAAGTCTATACGGCTGCCAATGGGATTGAAGCCCTTGAGATCTTGAACCGCGTGACCATTGAGTGTGTTTTTACAGACATCAATATGCCCCGGATGGATGGTCTTGAACTGGCTGAAAGAATCCGGCATATTGAAAATACACTTCCTGTTGTTGTCATGACCGGGTACCCTTCCCTTGAAAATTCCATACAGACATTGAAAAACGGTGTGGTGGATTATCTGATCAAGCCGGTTAATCTTGAACAGATGGAACTAACCCTTAAACGGATTTTACGGGAACGGGCGCTTTTTGTTGAGAATCTGATTTTAAAAGAAGAGGTGGAACGTCAGGAGCGGCTTAAACAGCTTAATGCAGAGCTGCTTGACCGAATCGAAGAAGTTAATACCCTGAACCGGGTCATGGAAGATTTTTCCAACACAGACTCAAGTTATAGTATTTTTAATAAAGTCGTTGAGTTGGGGGTGGATGAATTAAAGGCGGATAAGGTCTTTTTTCATATTTATTCAGACCAGGATAAGTCGCTGGTGCAGGTGGCCGGCAATGACTGCGGGATAAATGACGAACAGGTTCGATCTCTTTTTGGCAGGGACTTGTCCCCATCAGCCAATGCGTTTATCCTTGATATCTTAGAAGGTGATCACAACCCCTGTCTGATATCAGAATCCAGAAAGAATGACCGGCTTGATGATGTTGTTCACTCATTGATGGTTGTCCCCTTGAAAATCAGGGAAAAAACCTTTGGTATTGCCAGTGCATTTTCTTTCCATGATGCAAAAAAGTTCAATGAAAAAGATCTTTACTATATGAGTTTTATCACGCAGAAAGCTGCTTCTGCCATAGAGAATATCGCACTTTATGAAAATATATATGACAATCTGTTTGCCACACTCTATGCATTTGTAACCGCTCTTGAAGTCAGGGATCTGTATACCCGGAAACATTCCACCCGGGTTGCAAAATATGCTGATATGATTGCAGCAGAAATGGGTTGCAGTGAAGAAGAAATGGATATTGTCAATTTTGCCGGAAGTCTCCATGATATCGGAAAAATCGGTATCCGGGATGACATTCTGTTAAAACCCGGACGGCTCACCGAAGAAGAGTATGAGAAGATAAAAGAACATCCGGTGATCGGTGCTGATATCATCAGCAAGCTGGGGTTGTGGGATCGTGAAATGGTGATTATCCGGCATCATCATGAGCGGTTTGACGGGGCAGGATATCCGGATGGTCTCAAGGGGAACAATATTCCCAAACTGGCCAGGATTTTATGTGTGGCTGATTCATTTGATGCCATGGCATCCGACAGGGCCTACCGAAACAAGATGGATAAAAGCAAGGTGCTAAAAATCATCAGGGAAAATTCAGGAACACAGTTTGATCCTGAAGTGGTCAAAGCGTTTTTAAGCGTTTCAGATCAGGATTTACCAGATGATTTTTAATGGGTTGAGCGTTGGTTTAAAATGTGCTACCGTAAGTTTGCAATATATATAGATAACAAGAAAAGACATGGGGTGAATGTGGTTTCCGTTAATTCCGATGAGAGACGTAAATATACCAGAGTAGGGTTTACAACGGCTATTCACATTTTACTTGATATCGATGGGAAACAAATTGATTTTGAGGGAAATTCCAAGGATTTGAGCTTGAGAGGAATCTTTGTGAATACAGACATTAAATTTCCTGCCCAGACAAAATGTTCCGTTACAATTTTTCTGGCAGGCGGCGTGGATAAAATTGAATTGTTGATTGATGCAACAGTGGTCAGAGAAACAGAGAACGGGATGGGAATCGAATTTGATTCCATGGATCTGGATACCTATTCCCATCTTAAAAATATTGTGTATTATAATAGTGTTGATGAGACAGCCTGAATGCTGGTTCATGCTGCTAAAGGGGTTGTAAAATGGATGTCAGGCTTGTAAACCCGTTTATCAATGCAACGATCAATGTCCTGGAAACCATGGCATTTGTTACAGTGGATGCAGGGCAGCCCTATCTTAAAAGAGATAATGTTGCTGTCGGTGATGTGTCTGGTGTTTTAGGATTGACCGGGGTGGCCAATGGAACCATTGCCGTTACCTTTGAAGAAAAATGTATTTTACAGGTGGTTTCCAACATGTTTGGTGAAACCATGAGTGAGCTTAACAGTGAAATAGCGGATGCGGTTGGTGAGTTAACCAATATGATTTCAGGCCAGGCCAGACGTGAGCTTGAAGAAATGGGCAAGGTCTTTAAGGCTGCCATTCCTTCAGTGGTTACTGGCAGAAATCATAGTATTACCCACTATTCGAACGGCCCTAAAATTGCCATCCCTTTTACGACGGATAGTGGAAAGTTTACAATTGAGGTCTGTTTTGAACGATAGAGCGGAAGTCTTAATTAACATAAGGAGGAAAATGTGGCAATGGACACATCCATCAAAGTTTTGATAGTTGACGATTTTGCTACCATGCGCCGTATTCTTAAGAATATTTTAAAACAGCTTGGCTTTAAAAATCTTGTGGAAGCTGATGATGGTACTACCGCCTGGGAAGTATTGGAGGGGCAGAAAGTAGATCTGATCATATCTGATTGGAATATGCCTAAAATGACGGGGCTTGAGCTTTTGAAAAAAGTTCGTGCCAGTGATAACTATAAAACAACTCCTTTTTTAATGGTTACTGCAGAAGCCCAGAAACAGAATGTTATTGAGGCAGTCCAGGCTGGTGTTTCAAATTATGTTGTCAAACCGTTTACAGCAGAAGCCATTTCAGACAAACTTGAAAAGATTTTAAAATGATCACAGCCTCCCCATCTGCTGTTGAAAAAGAGACCCTGGTTTCTGATTTTGGGCCGATGCACACAGCGGGTTTTGATCGGTCCGGTATCGCTGGTAACAGCAGGGGCATGATGCAGGTGCTGGATATCGTAAGAAAAGTTTCCCATTCTGATTCATCCGTTTTAATCACAGGAGAAAGTGGAACCGGCAAAGAATTGATTGCCAGAGCCATTCACAATAATTCTTCCCGAAGTGATGGCCCCATGGTCACCATTAATTGTGGAGCGATCCCCGGAGAATTACTTGAAAGTGAATTGTTCGGGCATGAAAAAGGTGCATTCACGGGTGCGCACCGTTCCAGAATCGGGCGGTTTGAAATTGCAGATCAAGGGACTATTTTTTTAGATGAAATCGGTGATATGAGCCCTGATCTTCAGGTCAAGCTGTTAAGAGCCCTTCAGGAAAGACGATTTGAAAGAGTCGGGGGGACACAAACCATTGAAGTCGATATCCGTGTGATTTCTGCAACCAACAAAGACCTTTCCATGGCCATTTCAGACCGTGTTTTCAGAGAAGACCTTTTCTATCGATTAAATGTAATCCCCATTCACATTCTGCCATTGAGGGAACGAAAAGAGGATATCCTCCTGCTGGCAGACTATTTTCAACATTTGCTCAGCCGGCGGGGCAACGGGTATCAGGTTAAAACATATTCACATCAAACCCAGGATGCTCTGCTGGCCTATGACTGGCCCGGGAATATCCGGGAGCTTGAAAATCTGATCGAACGGATCTCTGTTCTTGTGGAAGATCCGATTATTGAATTGAAAGACCTGCCGGATTATATCTCCCAGAAAACTTCCAAGGGGCAGACTGTCAGCGTAGCCTCAATTTTTAACAGTGGAATCGGTTTTAATGATGCAGTGGATCAGTATCAACGCGCACTGATCGTCCACGCATTGAACCAGGCAGACTGGGTAAAGGCCAGGGCTGCAGAACTATTAAAAATAAACCGAACCACACTCGTGGAAAAGATTAAAAAAATGAACATTGAGCCGGAAAGTCAGATGCCGATATTTTGATGGGATTGGTGCCATTTTTTTGGCAGTCTGGGTATGCCGAGGTTATATTTATCTTTTTTTATATGAAACAACGTTGCAGACCTACATCGTCATTTCATGTTTTGCTGTGAGCATGCCAGGGTCAAAGACCAAAGCGGCCCATGGCCGTTAGTGAAAAATCCTCCAAAATCTTAATCTTTGCTTTAAATCCTTTAATAGTTCTGCTATCATGCCGATATGTCAGGATATGGCATGCTAATTGCTTTGATTGATCTTAAAAAGACTGATCTTAAAATGATCGATCTTAATATGGTTAATCTTAAAAGGATATCAATCCATAAAGCAAAGTACTGATTATGAGCAACTCACATCGAAAATTTTACAACTGTTTGTGTCTGTGCATCCTATTGGTTTTTATCCTTTTGGTTGTGCCCCATTCTGCCTGGGCAAAACAGGTCGGGATAAAAAAGATTAAAGTCGGTCAAGATCCTTTGTCAGTGCAATTTTATGTCACCGGGCGGATTCCAGTAAAAGTCATCAAGGTTGAACCCAGAGAATTGCTGGTGGCATTAAAGAATGTCGTCCTTGAAAAAGGGTTTGTCATTGAGGGGGAAAAGGGTCCTGCTCTTCAGAATATTGCTGTTGAAGAACTTTCAGGGGATGTGATTGCTGTTGTTTTGACGTCTAACCAGCCGTATGGGGATATCAGTTCCCGGTTTGATTCATCGGATTCAATTTTTATGGTTGACCTTGAAAAAAAAGACCAACCAACAACTATATCTTCCCAGGCGCTGCCGGCACCACCTGTGTTGACCGGTTCTGTGCCTGCCGGGCCAAACGTCAGTGACAAAAAAACAATACCAGAGCCGACTGATACCCAGGATGATGAATCCGGGCGATCTGCCTTGAAAAAGGATATTGAGCAAGAGGGTGAACCGCTTAATCCTGAATCATTGGCAGATGATTCTTTACCAAAAAGGTCGGTGAATATTCCCCCACCAAGTGTTTATGTGCCGCCTGTAAGAGAAAAAAGCAAATTTAAGGGGGATGTTAATGATATTGTTCAAGTTGTGGAGCAATCTGCCTGCGATTCCAGATCAATTGATGATGCAATCGGCTTGTTGAAAAAAAACTTATATTCCCAGACGTTCGATCTTCTGGACAAGTATACCATGCAGGAAAATGCTGCCTGTCTTGAAGAGGCTTTTTTCCTGAAAGCCTATGCATTCTTCAAATCCGTAAAAACAGAAGATTATGCGCAAATGATCACGGCAGAACGACTGTTTCAGGATGCATTGATTTTATATCCAGCATCAAAATATCTTCCTTATGGCTATACATCCATGGGTCTTATTCAAAAGAAAATGAACAATATTTTTGGTGCTGAAGGGTATTTTAATATTGTAAAGCAGGGCTATCTTGAATACCCAGGTCTGGCCGAGGTTATGTACCAGTTAGCAAATATTTATGATATAAACGGGTATCAGGATAAAGCCTTGTCATATTTCAAGCAGGTTTTTGAAGATACACAAGACAATGCCTATATTGCAAAAGCCGGTGTCGGTTATGGTAAAGCGCTTTATAATAAACGGCAATACCTGGCCGCATTGTCGATTCTAAATTATGTGGTCCAGTCCTTTCCCGAACAGGTGTATGGATCAAGCGATCTGTTATTGTTTATCGGAAATGCCAATTATGAGGTGGGGTTAAGCCTGCCTGCCAGAGAAAGTTTAACCCGTGTGTTAAACCTTTTTCCTGATATTTCAGGGCGGGACATCATTCTGAGCCGGATCGGCGATACCTATGGAATGGAAAACGATGAAGAAAAAGCCATTAAGATTTATGAACTGGTCACAGAAAAATTTCCCGATAGTCAAGGATATATTGCAAGTTCAATCGGTATTGCACGATATTTGAAAAAAGATGCCCAGAAAATGGAAATTTATCAGATGATTAAAACCAGATTTCCCGATGACAAGTTCTCTAAAATAGCCATGATGCGAATGGCTGAGATCTATCAAAAAAATGGGGAATATGATAAATGTATTAAAGAGATCGAGGATTTATTGTCTTCTCACCCCAGAGGCCTTCGATATGAGGCAGTGAAGTTGATGCAAAAAGCCTATGAACAATTGTTTAAAAAACAATTAAACATGGATGAGTATACCCAGGTTCTCAATCGGTATGAGCTTGAGCATAACCGGATTGACAGGATGGGAAGCCGGCAGCTTGAATTGACTGTCGGGTTGGCGTACCTTGAGGCAAAATTATATGAAGAGGCATTTAATCATTTGATCAATGCCTATAAACAGTATAATAGAGATTCAAGATCTCCGGAATTGCTTTTCGGACTTGGTGTGGCCATGGATGAGTCGGGCCGGGATGATGACGCACTCAAATTATTTGATGCATTTGCCACGCGGTTTACAGGCAGCAAACTCCGGGTGACCTCGCTCTTGCGGGCCGGAGAGATTTACAGCCAAAAGAAAAATTATACCACATCCTCCAAAAAATTCGATGAAGCCTATAAAACAGCCAAAAGCAGCCTTGACAAAGGACAGATTTTAATGGCCCATGCCAGCGTATTTGAAAAAAAAAAGGATTACGAAACCGCTTCACAGTTGCGTGAAAAAGCCATTAAAGAGATTGCTCTGGTTGCAGGAGAAAATTATGAGGCATTGACGCTTGCCTATAAAGAATTGGGAAGAACATATATTATTCTCAAAAAATATGTTAAGTCTGCAGATGCGTATGAAAAGGCCTTAAGTTTTTCAAAAAATGAACAGGAAAAGGCCAACCTCGGTTTTCTTCTGGGAGATGCCTACCAGAAGGGGAATGTTCTTATAAAAGCCAAAGAGGCATACAAACAGGTGGTTGCATCATATGATTCAGTCTGGGCAAGACTTGCTGAGCAGCGGTTGAGTACACTTGAACTGGCCCAGGCAGTTCAGAATTCATAGGGTTCACTCAAAAATAAATTACCAATTTTGGGAGTCGAGTCGCCTGGCCTGCAAGGCGTGGAAATGCAGGCATATCGGGAATATTCCGAATTTACACAACGCAGCAGGACAGGATGAATCAGCTTTCAAAATGTAAATTTATTTTTGAGTGGGCCCTAAACACTGTTTCAGTCAGTAAAACATCACAAACAAAATATTTGGGGTCTGATTTGAGAACAAAAATCTGCTATTTTTTTTCGTAGGCTGCCGTAACAATGGAGCTGACCCCCCCCCTGGGCGTAAATTCGCCAATGACTTGCATTTTTAGCGGATTTAAAACCTGGACAAGATCATCAAGGATGCGATTGACCACATGCTCATAGAATATTCCCACATTCCTGAATTGCAGCAGATAATATTTCAAGGATTTGAGTTCAATAATGGTCTGATCCGGTTGGTACACAATTGTAATACACCCGTTGTCCGGCAGCCCGGTCATGGGGCATACCGATGTGTATTCAGGCTGTTTGATGGTAATATCAATACTTCGTCTGGATTTATAAGCATAGGGAATCGGTTCTAGAATATCAGCCCGAACCACGGCAGGGTCTTCGATTTTATAATGGGGTTTATACGCTTTATTTTCAACCATTGTCGTTGTCCTCACGATATTATATATTTAAAAAAAACAGATGGTACCACAAAGGAAATCAGGTTTCAAACGAATAAAAACAACGAAATCCAAAGGAATGGCCTTCAGACAAAAATCGCAAAAAAAAGCTTGACAATCCAGGAAAAAACAAGGATAAGTGAGGAACCGTAATAATTGCTGATATTTACGCCATATTACAATACTGCTTTAAATTTGTTACAACACTGTTCTAAATTCAAAGAGTTAGAGAGCACACATATTCAGTTAAATTTGGAGCACCCATGTTTAATGTGATTAAATAATCCTTAGGAGGATATGAACCAAATGAACGATTTCTTGCAAAGCCTTCGCAATGGGCAGGCTGAAAAACCCAGAACACCAAAAACACGAAAAAATTATGACAACACATATCATTATACCAGTGCGCCCCGGTTTCCGTCATATGGTGGTGGGTTTCAGAACTCTCGCAATCAACAGATGAACAGACCGCCCCTGCCCCAGCAGCAAGGCAACCAGGCGCCGATGATGGATGAGCTTACCGTGACCTCCATGCTGGCTGAAGCCATTGAAAGCCTGAGTCGGCACATTGAAACCCTGGCAAACAATCAGGATTACCTGGTAACGGTTCAGGAAAGAACGGCTGACATGCTCGAACGTCAGGCCATTGCCATTGAAAGAATAGTGGATCACCTGAATATTGCGCCTGCTCAGAAAACAGCCCCAAAAAATAATGAGCCAGAACAAAAAATCTTTGAACATCATTATGTGACAACTCCGAACCAGAACATTGATCCGGAACCCGAAGTCATGGTCACAGAGCCTGAAAAGGCTGTTGCAGAGCCTGTTGAAGTTGCAAAACCTGTCCAATCAATTATCAGAAGAAGAAAAACCATTGCTGCCAAAAAAGTCCAGGAAACCGCCACAGACGGTTCCAAACTTCTTGGCCGCGATGTTATCATGAACATTATTCACACCATGCGTAAAGAAGGGGCCACATACGATCAGGTTGCCAGCCGTTTAATCGAGCTGGGACAGCCCACATTTTCCGGCCGCGGAGAATGGCACGCCCAGACCATTCACAGACTTTGCAGCAAAAAATAAGTCTCTGTATTTAAAAAGCCAAAAAGCCTGTTGAGATTCGATATTCCCAGCAGGCTTTTTATTTTCATAGTTCTCGACAAACAAGCCCCAAAAGATATTAGATTTTCAGTTAGATGTTATTTGAGAGAATCCATGTAACTTGCCCACTCAGAAGGAAGAAGCTGTTTTTTTTGAGTGTTGCACGTCTTGCAGCAGGGCACCAGATTGTATTTTTCTGATTTCCCCCCCCGGACAAGGGGAATCACATGATCCATGGTCAAGTCTTTGGGGCTGAACCTGTGTTGACAATAATGGCAGATGCCGGTCGAGCACTTTCGTTTCCACCACTGGGAGGCCCGTAACAATCTAGCCTTGTTCCTCTCTTTTTTTAAAATGGATTCATCCATAAAACAAAAAGAGTCCATGACATCAATACCCGAATTCATCCAGCATTCTGTGATTGGAGTTCCAATCTTTTGAGACTTTTACAAACAGCTTTAATAAAATTTTCTGACCGGTCATTTCCTCGATATCTTTTCTGGCCTTGGCACCGATCTGGGTCAGCATGGCACCTTTTTTCCCGATAATAATCCCTTTCTGGGAATCCCGGACCACATGAATACTGGCATGGATCACAATCAGCTTTTTTTCCACCTCAAATGAATCCACTGTAACCGCACTGGAATAGGGAATCTCCATTCCGGTCAATCTGAAAACCTTTTCCCGGATAATCTCTTTGACCATAAATTTTTCAGACACATCGGTAAAAGTTTCTTCAGGATAGAGCATGGGGCCCTGGGGAAGACAGTGTTCAACCTGTTCAAGAAGGGTTTGGACCTGGGTGCCGTTCTGGGCAGAGACCGGAATAATGGATTTAAACCCATACAAATTGCTGAACTCTTCAACCAGATTGAATACAATGGCTTTTTTAACCAGATCAATTTTATTCAATGCCAGGACAACCGGTTTGGATGTTTTTTCCAATTGGGCAATAATCATTTTTTCAGCAGAATAATTTCTGGCATCAACATCCACCATAAAGAGAATCACATCTGCTTCTTCCAATGCGTTAATGGCCTGTTCAATAATTCGCCGATTCAAAAGAGATGTGCTTTTATGAATTCCCGGGGTATCAATAAAAATAATCTGGGCTGCCGGACGATTCACAATCCCTAAAATCCGATCCCGGGTTGTCTGGGGTTTTTTAGAGGTAATGGAAATTTTTTGACCCAGCACCTGGTTTAAAAGCGTGGACTTGCCTGCATTGGGTGCCCCGATAATACCGACAAACCCTGATTTCATATTGGCCGAACTTGTATTTTCCAGTCCCATGGACTCTGACCCGATATCTGATTGATCATTTTCATTCATCATATCACCCGATTAAATCCTCAATTTCAGAGATTATTGATTCCCGTCCTTTTTTGGTCCTGGCTGAAAAAAGAATTACCCTGTCTTTGTCCCGGTTCAATTGAGCACAGATGGACAACACTCTTTTTTCCTGTTTTGTTTTGGACAATTTATCTGCTTTTGTTAAGACCACAAGATAGGGAATCGGGTGTTTTTCCAGCCACTGTATCATATCGAGCTCTTCTTTTTCCGGATCTCTTCGGATGTCGATCAACAGAACCAGCCCCAATAGACTCTCCCGGGAATTTAAATACAACTCGATCATGGGCCGCCACTGTTCCCGGATCTTTTTTGACACCTTGGCATACCCGTATCCGGGAAGATCCACAAACGAAAGGCTTTCATTGATCAAAAAAAAATTGATCAGCTGGGTGCATCCGGGCTTGGCGCTTGTTTTGACCAGATCCCGTCTTTGAATCAAGGTATTGATCAGAGAGGATTTACCCACATTGGACCGGCCGGCAAAGGCAATTTCCGGAAACGCATACGCAGGGTACTGGTCCGGCTTAACCGCACTTTTAACAAAATTAACCGTTTTAATTATCATTACAGGCCTTTTAAATAGCCTTCCATTCGATCCAGGCCTATCTTAAGGTTTGCCATTGAATTGGCATAGGAAAACCGCAAAAACCCTTCCCCATTGGTTCCAAAATCGATCCCAGGGGTCACCCCCACATGGGCTTTTTCCAAAATATCAACCGCAAGGGCATAGGAATCATTACAAATATGGTTTGCATTCACAAACACATAAAATGCGCCCGTGGGTTCAACTTTGATATTAAATCCCATTTTTTTGAGACGGTCAATCATGTAAAGACGGCGGCGGTTATACCGCTCTTTCATGGCCGCTGTTTCCTGAGCTGCGTCTTTTAAGGCGGCCACGCCGGCAATCTGGGCTATGGAATTGGCACAGATGAAAAAATTTTGCTGAAGCACCTGTATGGCCCGGATAAACTCAGGCGGTGAAATTAAATATCCCAATCTAAGACCGGTCATGGCAAACAGTTTTGAAAACCCGTTCAACACAAAGGCCTTGTCTGTAAATTCCAGAATCGAATGCTCTTTTCCTTCATACACCAGACCATGGTAGATCTCATCGGAAATGATCATAAGATTGCTGGCTGCTGCAATATCCACGATCTGCTGCATTCGCTCTTTTGAAATCACTGTCCCGGTGGGATTTGCAGGCGAATTAATGAAAATGGCCCGGGTTCTCGGTGTAATTTTTTTTTGTATGGCTTCCGGCGTATAAATGAACCCCTCTTCTTCAAAAACAGGGACCAGTACCGGAACACCCTGGACATAATTGATAAAATTTTCATAACAGGCATAATGGGGATCAGAAACAATCACCTCATCCCCTGGATTGATCAAAGCTGAAAAAAGCAGAAGCATGGCAGGGGATGTGCCTGAGGTGACGACAATATGCCCAGGATCGATCCGAGTGCCATAGGTGTCGGCGTGATACTGACTGATCGCCTCACGAAGCCGGATATCCCCGAGACTGTGGGTATAATGGGTTTTATTGTTTGAAAAAGCCTCTATGCTGGACTGGCTGACACATTCAGGCACATTAAAATCAGGTTCACCAATCTCCATATGAATGACATCAATCCCCGCAGCTTCCATTTTATGGATCTTTTCCATAATTTCCATCACAATGAAGGGGGTTATGGCTTCACACCGGTCAGCTGGTTTCATTTACAGCACCTTATTCAACGGATATTCAATAATCCCTTCAGCACCGGCTTTGAGCAACACGGGAATCAGATCTCTGACCAGTCCTGTATCCACAATGGTTTCCACAGAAAACCAGTCTGACTGATACAGGTGAGCAATGGTTGGCGCATTCAAGCTGGGCAGCAGCTTCACCACATCATCCATTTTGTTTTTCGGCACATTCATTTTAAGACCCACCAGCTTATCAGCCACCAGTGCCGCCTGAAGCAATAAAGCAATCTGCTCGATCTTTTCTCTTTTCTTAGGATTTTTCCAGGCCTCTTTATTGGCAATCAACTGGGTATTGGTTTCCATCATCACATAAATCACCCTTAAATTGTGGGCCTTGATGGTGCTCTCTGTTTCTGTAATCTCCACAATGGCATCTGCCAGCCCGGAAACAATCTTGGCTTCAGTGGCACCCCAGGAAAATTTGACATTCACATTGATGTTGCGCTCTTTGAAAAACCGTTTGGTAAACTGAACCAGTTCTGTGGAAATGGTCTTTCCCTCAAGATCTTCAAGGGTTTTCATGGGAGAGTCATTGGCCACGGCAACCACCCAGCGTGCTGATCTGGCACTGACCTTTGAATAGATCAGATCTTTGACCACATGCACATCAGACTCATGCTCGGCAATCCAGTCAAGTCCTGTCAACCCGGCATCAATAACCCCGCTTTGAACATTGATGGACATTTCCTGGGCACGGCAGAGGGCGCACTCAATGCTCTCATCATTGATATCCGGAAAATAGCTTCGCCCTTCAACATTGATTTTCCAGCCAGACCGTTTGAACAGATCGATTGTCGCATTCTGAAGACTTCCTTTTGGAATCCCCAGTTTCAGTATTTTTTCCATTACCTGTATACCTCTTTTGGATCAAAAATTATTGTGTCCACAATTTTTAACTCATTGTTTTCCACACGTGAAAAAAAACAGCTCTTATATCCTTTATGACAGGCAGCACCACCAACCTGATCCACCTTTAAAAGAATTGTGTCATGATCACAATCCACCCGGATTTCCTTTACATCCTGCATATGACCGGAGGTTTCCCCTTTTTTCCACAGGGTTTGCCGTGACCGGCTGTAATAAGTGGCTTTTCCGCTTTTAAGCGTTTCTTCGAACGATGCCTTATTCATATAGGCCAGCATCAACACCTCGCCGGTCTTGTAATCCTGGGCAATGGCCGGAATCAAACCATTTGTTTTTTCAAAATCAAGTTTTACCATAATGTGCTGCAACTCCTTTGGAACCTGTTATCAAAACTTTATTAAATACCCAATATTGCTGAAAAAGTCAACTTTAAAACCAATTCCATCCATCCAATTCTATCAGACCACAAACCAATAACGACACCGATTAAAAATCTTTTAATAAAAAACACCTTTCTTCACAGTTTCTTCACACTTGCTGTGTCAGTTTTCAAAATTAATCAATAAATAATGGCCTGATTCATGAAGCAGGCGCAAGAAGCGGGAGATAACCTCAGCAATGGCAAATCCAATCGCAAAATATTCAAATACTCGTTTTTACTCCCTGCTTCAACTGGCAATAATAATATTGGCCACTTTTACATTATCCAGAGCCATTCTCTTTATCCGGGCATGGCCTGTTGTTGATCACACCCTGTTAGAACTCCTCTATATCTTTGGCATAGGCCTTGTCTATGACATCGCGTTTACAGGTTATTTTTGCATTCCGTTTGCCTTCTTTTTGTTGATTCTGCCCAACAAATGGTTTAACAGTCGAATTTTCAAAGCCATTGCCCAGACAATCGGATTTCTCATATTGTATGGACTGTCTTTTTGTTTTGTTGCCGAATGGATCTTCTGGGGAGAATTCGGAGTACGGTTCAATTTTATATCCGTGGATTATCTGATCTATCGCCGTGAAGTCACAGACAATATTATGCAATCTTATCCGGTCTTCTGGATACTGCCCGTCCTTTTTATCATAACCACTGCTATTTTTTATCTGGCGCGTCCTTTTTTTAACAAAGTCATGGCAGTCTCAGAAAATTTTTCACACCGACTTATCATTACAGCCTGCCTGCTGTTAATTCCATGTTTATCCCTTGTCTTTTTGAATCAATCCCAGCGCAGTCTTTCTGACAACAATTATGTCAATGAGCTGGCATCAAACGGTCCCTATCAATTGTTTGCCGCATTTCGTAACAATACACTGGATTACCGGCAATTTTATGAAACCGGAGATGATCAGACCCTGTCCACCCTGCTCAAAAAACAGATTATAGAACCAAACAGCCACTATTTTAATACCCAATTATACAATGTGGCCAGACGGATTGAAGAAAAAGAACCTCCCCAAAAGCTCAATGTTATTCTGATCTCGGTTGAAAGCCTCAGCGCCAGGTTCCTTACCCGTTTTGGAGAACAAAAAAACATTACCCCTTTTATGGACGACTGGTTTAAAACAGGAAAACTGTTTACCAATTTTTATGCCACCGGCACCCGGACCATCAGAGGACTTGAGGCCATTACCCTGTCCATCCCCCCGACACCGGGCCGATCCATTGTAAAACGGCCGGACAATGCCCACATGTACAGCCTGGGAAAAGTGTTCAAAGACTATGGCTATGATACCGCCTTCCTCTATGGGGGGTGCGGCTATTTCGATAACATGAACGCTTTTTTCTCAAAAAACGGCTACCGAATTGTGGATCAGACCAGCCTGAGTGATCAGGAAATCACATTTAAAAATGCCTGGGGGGTTTCAGATGAAGACCTTTACAACCGCGCCATTTATGAAGCCAACCAAGCCCATGCATCAAACGCCCCGTTTTTTTTCCATATCATGACCACCAGCAATCACCAGCCTTTTACGTTTCCTGAAGGAAAAATCGATCTTGCGCCCGGAGAAGGTAAAACCGGCAGCGGTCGGGATGGCGGCGTAAAATATACAGATTATGCATTGAGCCGGTTAATTAAAAAATCAAAGGAACAACCCTGGTTTGATGACACCGTCTTTGTGGTTGTTGCTGATCATTGTGCAGCCAGCGCAGGTAAAGTCGGACTGCCGGTCAAAAAATACCATATCCCACTGTTTATTTATGCACCCAAACACATCAAGGCAGAAGAAGTTACTGCTTTATCCAGTCAGATCGATATAGCGCCGACCCTGCTTTCTTTACTTCATTTTTCCTATGACAGTTTCTTTTTTGGAAACAATATCCTATCTCCGGATTTTAAAGAACGCGCCTTTATAGCAAATTATCAGAAACTGGGACTGTTAAAAAACAATGAACTGATCATCCTGTCCCCCATAAAAGAGATCCGTACCCTGGATACAACTTCTGAAGACCCATCTTTGAAAAAAATAAATTTTTCCTATCCCTTTGTTCAAGAAATGATGTCATACTATCAAGGCGCTGATTATGTGCTTAAAAATAGATTGAACCGATGGCCTGACAAACCAGGCAAACTTGCAAAAAATTAAACTTGAACAAGGAAAAAACAATGCCCCCCCAAAAACCCACCGGACTTATCCGCGTCATAAAGGCAACTGGATATTCATTGGCCGGGATAAAGGCAGCGTTCAAACATGAAACAGCCTTCCGGCAGGAACTTTGTGTAATTGTACTTTTATTTCCGCTTGGGCTTTTTTTTGGCCAAACTGGTGTCGAACGTGCCCTATTGATAGTCCCACTAATGATCGTTCTGGTTACAGAGCTTTTAAACTCAGCCATAGAAGCAATCGTTGACCGCGTTGGATCTGAATATCATGCTTTATCAAAACAGGCAAAAGATCTGGGATCTGCGGCAGTCTTTATCAGCATTGCCACTGTCATCATCGTATGGACATTGATCCTGATTTAATATTTGTTTTTTCAAAAAAAAGAAAGATACCTTGACAAAATAAATAGCAGGTAACAACTTGGAAACCATGCACATGAATATTCTCATTGTTGATGACGATTTAGAACTGATGGACCAGTTAAGCACGTCTCTGAAAAGGAAACAATACCGGGTTGAAACAGCGATTGACGGTGAGCAGGCCCTGGATAAAATTTTTTCCATCTCCTATGATCTGATTTTACTGGATATCATGCTGCCCCGCCGGGACGGCTTAAGTGTATTAAAAGAAATCCGACAGGCCGGTCTGAACATCCCTGTACTGATGCTCACTGCCAGAAGCGATGTTGAAGACCGTGTCAAAGGCCTTGACTTTGGTGCGGACGATTATCTTTCCAAACCTTTTTCCATGCCTGAATTAATGGCCAGAATACGGGCCATGCTTCGCAGGGACGGCAAGCGGGTTCCCATCCTCACAGCCAAATCTGTTTCACTGGACACCATCAGTCGTGAGGTCACCCAGAATGGGGCACCACTCAATCTGACAACAAAAGAATTTTCTATTCTTGAATTTTTACTGCACAACAAAGGCAGCGTTGTTTCAAGATTTAATATGGCCGAACATGTCTGGGGAAACGATTTCGATCCATTTTCCATGTCCAACTTTGTTGATGTCCATATGAAAAATCTACGCAAAAAAATAAAAACTCATGACGATGGACCAATTATTAAGACCATCCGTGGTATCGGGTTTATCATTGATGAAGACATATGAAAATACGTAAAAAAATCACCTTGTGGATTTCCGGAACTGCCCTGCTGTTTACCATTATTTTTTCAAGCATTATTTTTTTTGAGCTGATGGAAGAGCCTTTTCGATTCATAGACAAGGAGATACACCGCATGGCCCAATCCCTTGTTGAACAAATGGAAACACCCACGTTACCCAAAGGCCAACTTGATCTGTCCCACATGCCTTATAACCCGGATCATTACTGGATCAAAGTGACAGACACCCATAACAATCTTCTGTATCAATCCAAAATCACCCGATTCACGGATATCCCGCTTTCCAGTGATAAAACCACCTATATGATCGAAAAACATATTCCCAGATCAAAAATCTGGCTGGGACAGGATGACCATGACGATGTTATGTTCCGGGTAATGATCATCCCGACACAACTGAACAACCTTTCTGTTATGGTTTACATTGCAAAGCCCATAGAAGACCTTGAAGAAGAGTTGCTGGCCCTGTTTCAATATATTGCAGTCAGCCTTGCCATCTGCACATTGATCATCATTCTGATCTCCTACCAGCTGGCTGGAAAAATACTGGCGCCGGTTTCTGCCATTAGTCGCATGGCAAAAGAGATCAGTGAAAAATCCCTGCACAAACAAATCCCGCTAAGCCGCAATAAGGATGAATTATATGATCTGTCCGTATCATTAAATACAATGTTGAACAGGCTTCACTCTTCTTTTAAACAACAAAAAGAATTTATCGGGAATGCCTCCCATGAATTAAAAAGTCCGATTACCCTTCTCATGCTGGCCCAGGAAGAAATGCTCATTAATGATAATTTACCGCCATCATCAATCAGCAGCCTGACCAGACAGCTGGACACCACCCGCCGGATGAGTCATCTGGTCAGGAATCTACTGGACTTGTCCCGGCTTGAGCAGAAGGAAACACTGAATAAACAAACCGTTGACATAACCACGTTGATAAACCAGATTTTAATAAACTATTCCGAACTGTTTGAAGCAAAACATATCTGCGTTCAAAATAATATTTCCGAAAATTTAATACTTCAGGGCGACAAAGAAAAACTATTCCGACTTTTAATCAATCTGGTTGATAATAGTATCCGGTATAATTTTGAGGAAAACGGCATTATTCTTTTTGAAGGCAGAAGAACAAACTCAAGCCTCTTCATTGAAATTTCCAATACTGCCCAGCCCATCCCCCAAGAGGACCTTGATCGGATTTTTGAACAATTTTATCGGGTTGAAAAATCCCGCTCCATCAACCATGGCGGTTCTGGGCTTGGACTGGCCATTGCAAAAAGAATAGTTGACCTTCATAATGGCTCCATTTGTATCACCAACGAACCCGACAATCTTATCAAAACCTGGGTTACCTTCGATTTAAACATTTAACTGATTTGTTAATCAAAAAACCGAATTAGACCAATCCTTCATTTTTTTATCCAGGTAAAAACTATTAAATTGCCAACAGACCGCTTATCTGATAATTACGATCTTACAAAAAAACAATTATATTAAACATAGTTCAGGATGTCATGACCAAACGGAAAAGCAAATCAGAGGTGTTAAAACAAAGAAGCAAACCAAAAGAAAAAAACATTGCACTCACTGTTTTTAAATGGCTTTTTATACTCTTTACCTTTTCAGTACTTCTTGGGTGTGCCGGACTTGCCGGGCTCTACTATTATCTGAGCCAGGATCTGCCAAAGATCAATACACTGGGAGACTACCGGCCTGCCACAGTCACCAGTGTGTTTTCAGATGACGGCAGAAAAATCGGTGAGTTTTATGAAGAACGGCGGATTGTCATTCCGCTGGCTGAAATGCCGGACAATCTGAAAAATGCATTTATCGCTGCAGAAGATTCAAGATTCAGAGAACATCCGGGCATTGATATCGTCTCTATTTTCAGGGCATCATTTAAAAATCTTAAAGCAGGGAGCATTGTTCAGGGCGCTTCCACAATTACCCAGCAGGTCACCAAATCTTTTTTGCTCACCCCGGAACGAACCTATAAACGAAAAATAAAAGAAGCCATCCTGGCCTATCGGATTGAAAAAAGATTCACCAAGGATGAAATCCTTTTCCTTTATTTAAACCAGATCTATCTGGGACATGGGGCCTATGGCGTTGAGGCTGCTTCAGAAAACTATTTTGGCAAACATGCCAAAGACTTGAATCTGGCTGAATGTTCAATCCTGGCAGGCCTTCCCCAGGCCCCCAGCCGGTACTCCCCATTTCGTTTTCCTGATCTTGCAAAACAACGACAGGTGTATGTGTTGAACCGAATGAAAGAAGACGGCATGATCACCAATCTTGAAGCCACGGAAGCCATTGACCTGAAACTGGATATCAAGCCCAGGAAAAACTGGTTTATTGAACGGGTACCCTGCTACACCGAACATGTCCGCCGCTATGTGGAAACACATTATGGCAAGGATGCCCTCTATAAAGAAGGCTTGCAAATCCATACGGCTGTCAATATTGAACTTCAAAAATTCGGAAGGGAGGCCGTGAACAAGGGCCTGACAGACCTTGACAAACGCTCTGGGTTCCGGGGACCCCAAAAAAACATCCCTGCCCTGCAGATTGAAAATTTTAGTTCCACCGTATCCGAAGAGATCGGCAACAAACTTTTGGAAAAAGGCAGTGTCTATGACGGGGTCGTGCTTGCTGTAGACGATGAAAATAAAACCACCCGTGTCAGGGTTGGAAATTATCAGGGGATTATCAAACTTGAAACCATGACCTGGGCCCGAAAACCCGATATTGATATTGCCTATTTTGAGGCCAGTATTCAAAAACCTTCCCAGGTTCTTAAGATCGGTGATGTAATCACGGTCAAAGTGATCAATGAACAGGTTGAAAACAATGACCTTGAATTCACATTGGAGCAGGAACCCGTTGCCCAATCCGCCTTACTGAGCATTGAAGCTGAAACAGGACATGTCAAGGTCATGATTGGCGGCCGGGATTATCAAAACAGTCAGTTTAACCGTGCTTACCAGTCCAGGCGCCAGCCCGGGTCTGCATTCAAGCCGATCATTTATGCGGCAGCTTTAGACAAAGGATACACTGCTGCCAGTGTCATCATTGATTCACCCGTGGTGTATGAAGATACAGAGCGTGATTTTATCTGGAAACCCCGCAACTACAAAGAACAGTTCTTTGGCCCCACCCTTTTCCGCGAGGCCCTGGTTAAATCAAGAAATATTGTAACCATTAAAATTCTTCAGGATATCGGCATCGACTATGTAATTGAATATTCCAGAAGACTTGGCATCACATCCGATATCAGCAAGGACCTTTCAATCGCCCTGGGCTCAAGTGGTGTTTCTTTGCTTGAGATTGTCAATGCATACTCTGTTTTTTCCAACCTGGGTTACCTGATCGAACCGGTATTTATCACCAAAATCCAGGACCGTGACGGCAACCTTCTGGAAACCTCCAAACTGATCCGGAAAAAAGTGATTGATATGAGCACCGCCTATATTATGACCAATATCATGGAAAGTGTGATCAAGACAGGAACCGGCTGGCGGATCAGGGAACTGAACCGGCCGGCAGCAGGAAAAACAGGCACCACAAACAATTTGTATGATGCATGGTTTTTAGGATATACCCCCCGCTATACCACCGGTGTCTGGGTGGGTCTGGACCAGGAGGCCCCGCTGGGAAAAGGCGAAACCGGTTCAAGGGCGGCCAGTCCGATCTGGCTTGATTTCATGCTCAATGCCCTGCGTGGTAAACCGGCCCGGGCCTTTAATGTGCCCGAAGGCATTATCTTTGCCAAAATAGATGCCAAAACCGGACTGCTTCCCATAGAATCAAGCCAGGAAACCATTTTTGAATGTTTCAAAGAGGGTACGGTTCCCACAGAACACACCCCGGAACCGGATACAGCTTCAAATTCTGAGGAACTGTTCAAAAAAGGGCTTGAATAAAAACACGTTACAGGCGTGATACCTGAACCGTATCCAGGGCAATGGCATCATTTTTGATGATGATAAAATCCATGTCAGGATAGTTGGATCTCAATTGTTCCACATTCATATTTTTATCTCCCCTGAGCCGGGATTCTGACCGGGGATGAACATTCAAGCCCAGCACATATTTTTTAAACGCTGCGTTAGGATCAGGCTTACCCTTGATCAGGTATTGATCAATCTTTTCACAGGCCTGATCAAACATGATTTGAGAAAACACAAGATGTCCGAAAGCCGGGTGCCAGGGGCCTGCCACCACCATGGATGCATCTTCCATAACATCTGATGCCTGAAGCCCTGCCCGAATCACCCTGACCTTATGCCGGTCAAAGATGTGCATCATTTTTTTAACCAGACGGATACTCGCATCCAGGCTCAATGGAACATAGGCTCCGGTTTTAAACCATTGTTCCAGCAAACTGCCTTTCAATACCATCAACGGATAAATTCTTGCAAAATCCGGTTCAAGTTCTGCCAGCATTTGGGTACTGTCCAGCAAAGATCCTTCATCATCCCCGGGCAGGCCGGCCATGACCTGAACGCCGATCTGATGCTTGTTTTCTTTTAGCAACCCAATGGCAGCAATGGTGTCCTGGCTGGTATGCCCGCGATTTGAGCACAAAAGAACCTGGTCATTCATGGACTGCACACCCAGTTCAACCGCAGCAATAGAAAATGACCGTATCAGATCAAGACTTGCCTGGGAAATCGTGTCCGGCCGGGTGGAAAACCGTATGCCGTTAATTTTTTGATCCTGGATATACGGTGATACCCATTCAAGCAGACGTGTGATTTCTTCGGGTTTAAGCCCTAAAAAATTTCCGCCGAAAAATGCAAGTTCAACCCATTTACGATTGCCCTTAAAGCTCAGATAGCGGTCAATGGTCTGCCGGATTGATGCTTTGTCCGGAAGGCCCGGCGTTTCACTGGTAATAATGGATTGGTTACAAAAGGCACATAGATGGGGACACCCTGAATGGGGAATAAAAACCGGGATAACAAGGGGTTTTTCGTTTCTGTCCATGACTGGATTGGTCAGCATTTTTTTTGATCAAGACAATCCAGCGCATTCTTAGCTGCATCCTGTTCTGCCGCTTTTTTGGTTTTGCCTGAGCCTTTGACCTGAATGTCAAACAGATCAAGACATACCTCAAAGGTTTTATCATGGTCCGGACCGATCTCATTGTGAACCTGGTATTGAGGCGTAACCGTCCCATGTTCCTGGGCATACTCCTGGAGAAGGCTCTTATAATCAACAATTTTTTCTTTTGACAGGATTTTGTTCAAGGGCAATCGAAAAAGGTCTTTAACCAGACCATACACTGTATTAAAGTCTGAATCCAGATAAACAGCTGCAATCACCGCTTCAAAGGTATCGGATAAAATTGAATTTTTTTCAAATCCCCTGGATAAACTTTCTCCTTTTCCAAGCTTGATAAACCGGCCAAGATCAATGGTTCTGGCAATGTGGGCAAGACCGGGTTCACTGACAAGCAGTGATCGGAGCCTGGACAGTTCACCCTCTTTTTTCAAAGGATTTTCTTCCATCAGCAATTGCCCGATGCACAAACCCACGACCGCATCCCCTAAAAACTCAAGCCGCTCGTTATCAGATGCACACAGGTTCTGATTTTCATTCACAAAAGATCTGTGGCATAATGCATTTTCCAGCAAGGAACGATCCACAAACACATGACCGATATTGTGCTGCAATATGCTTAAATCTGTATTGCTTGCCCGGACCTCTTCCAGCCGGACCTTGATCGCCTTAAACAGCGAATCATCCACATTAAGGTCGCCTTTGCCAGTGCCTAAACTGACACCGGCATTGAAAGAGCCATGAAAATCAGATCCACCGGTTATTAAAAGATTTTTTTGCCGGGCCAGATCCTGATAAAATGTGGTCAAAGCAGCATTGTGATCCGTATAAAAGACTTCCATGCCGTCAAGACCATACCCTATTAAACAATCCAGAAAATGTTCAACCTGTCCGGTTTGATTAAACGTCAACAGACCCGGATGAGCAAGAACGGACAGGCCGCCCGCCTCTTGAATCGTCCGGATGGCCTCCTGACAGGATACCTTATATTTATTCACATACCCGGGTTTGCCTTTTCCCAGGTATTTATCAAATGCTTCTTTAAAAGATTGTACATACCCTTTTTCTTTCATAAACTCTGCAATATGAGGTCGCCCTGTCTGGTCTGCACCAAAGCGCTCTTCCACCTGCTCAATGCTGATATCAAACCCAAGATGGTTTAATTTTTCGATAATCTGAGGATTTCTGTTGGCCCGGGCTTGTTTGGCCCTGCTTAAGATAGCATTCAAATGCTGATCATAAATACTGAAACCATACCCCAGCAGATGAACGCTGCCCACATTTTCAAACCCCAGGGGGGGGTCACAACTGATTTCAACACCGGAAATAAACTCTATGGAGTCGGGCAATGGCTGGTTTAAAATTTTTTTGACACCGCCAATGGTATCGTGATCAGTTATTGAGATGGCCTTAAGTCCAGCCTTTTCAGCCAGAGCCAGGATTTCAAACGGAGAGAAGGAACCGTCTGATGCAGTCGAATGGATGTGAAGATCGATCAATGGATTATCTGTTCCGGCTAAAGTCCAAGAGTCTTTTCCAGATCTTCTTCTCGTGTTTTGCAGTCAATGCACTGAGTGGTAACCGGTCTTGCTTTTAAACGATTGATAGAAATTTCTTCATCACAGGTTTCACAAATACCAAAGGTTCCGTTTTCAATACGCTCAATCGCGTTTTTAACCTTTCTAATCAATTTGTACTCACGATCCCGGATCCGAAGTTCAAAACTTCTGTCTGCTTCATGGGATGCCCGGTCAGTTGGATCTGCAAAATTTTCTTTGGGCTTGGTCATCCCGGTTACCGTGCTGTCAGCATGGGAAAGCAGCTCAGCAAGCCGCTCATTTAAAAGATTATAAAAAAAATCCAAATCTTCTTTTTTCATTATATCTGCCCTTCATCTATATTATTAAAAACATTGCAAATTGATTATTATACTTAAAAACAACAAATTGTAAACAATTAAATGGCCGGGCTGGCCGACAATGGCCTGGATTCACTGTTTTTTGTTCACCTTAAAAAGATCCTGACAAAAATTTTTGAGTTAATTTTTGTCAGGTATCTTGATATTGAACAACTGCTGGGTAACATCCAGATAAAGAGAATCATCTCTGTGGTCACCGGTATTTTTTAAAAACAGGATGGGATCATGGATGGTTCGGCTGGCAATGGCCTGGGTCATCCGTTTAATGGCCTCAACATCCTCATCAGACAGATGCTTCAAACTGGAAATGGTTCGCGCCAATTCCATTTCTACAATGGCTGTCATTTTATCATTCAAAGCTTTGATGGTGGGCACAATGGCCAGGCTCTCAAGCCATTTGGCAAATTTTACCACTGCCTCGTCAATGAACCTTCCGGCCTTGATGGTCTCTTTGCCCCGCTGCTCAATATTGGACGTCACAATATGGGTTAAATCATCAATATCATACACATAGGCATTGGAAATATCATTGATTTTGGGATCAATGTCTCTGGGCACTGCAATATCAATGAAAAAAAGCGTTCTGTGATGCCGTTTTTTCATGATATTTTTCACATGATCGCAGGTCAGAATGTATTCAGTAGCGCCGGTGGAACTGATGATGATATCCACATCAACCAGTACCTCCTGCCGTTCTTCAAATTTTACAGCATGGCCGTTGAATTTTTCAGCCAGTTCCACTGCATTTTTAAATGTCCGGTTGGCCACCATAATATCTTTTACATTGTGGGATATCAGATGTTCCACCGCAAGTTCTGCCATCTCCCCGGCCCCCAGCAAAAGCACTGTTTTTTCAGACAGATCCGAAAAGATCTTGTTGGCAAGCTCAATGGCAGCATAACTGATGGACACGGCATTATCGCCAATACCGGTTTCTTTTCTCACCCGTTTGGCCACACTGAACGCTTTGTGCATCAGCCGATTCAACAACACACCCGTTGATTTGCTGCTCACGGCAACCCGGTAGGCCTGTTTGATCTGCCCCAGGATCTGAGGCTCGCCCACCACCATTGAATCCAGGCTTGAGGCCACCATGAACAGATGCTGGATGGCTGCCTCGCCTTTATAGATATAAAGCGCATCTTTGAACTCTGAAATTTGAATGTGTTTATGGCCTGAAATAAATGAGATGATTTTATCCACCTGATCCCCTTGTTCCGGGATATATAAAATCTCGGTCCGGTTGCAGGTAGAAAAGATCAGACATTCTCTGATGGCATCATCCTGTTTGAGAAATTCAAGCCCGGCCAGTGTTTCCTGCGCAGTAAACGAAAGCTTTTCCCGAAGTTCCACAGGGGCTGTTTTATGGTTGGCACCGATTAATATGATGTTTGACATGGTATATTCTTTATTTTGTAAAATCCTGGTGATGACCGCCCAACAGCATATTAACCCCAAGAAAAGTAAACACAATCACTAAAAAACCAACAATGGTCATGATGGCGGATTTTCTGCCCCGCCACCCGGAATAGAAACGAAAATGCAGCAGGATGGCATAAACCAGCCATGACCCCACAGAAAAAACCTCTTTAAGATCCCCGCTCCAGAACCGTCCCCATACAACTTTGGCATAAATAAAGCCGGTTAAAAGCCCGATGGTTAGAAGGGCAAACCCGGTGGTCAGGCAGGTATATCCCACGCTGTCCAGAAAATCCAGTGAGGGCAGGCGTTTATAAAAAAAGCCCTGGGGTTTTTTACTTTTGATCCCTTTTTCCTGCAGCAGATAAAGGATACCCGCTCCGCAAGCCAGTGCCAGCGCTGCGTCACCTGCAAATACCAGAATAATATGGGAATACAGCCAGAACCCCTTAAACACCATATTTTTTTCAACCGGCGCCTCCGGCAGCAGCCAGACCGCCAGCATAATGACAGATATCAGAACAGAGGCAAACACCCCCAGTATTTTAAGATCAAACCGGTATTGAAAAAATAAAAACATGCAACCGGTTGCAAGGGCTGCCACAGAAAGGTTCTGGGATAAATTCTGTATGGGAACGTGCGAGGTTGCAACCGTATAAATCACCATACTGACAAAATGACAGGCAACTGCGGCCCAGATCAGAGACAATGCGGATTTTTGGTACACCTCTTTTTGTCTGAACAGAAAAAACAAATACCCGGCCATGCCTGAAAAATATAATACAGTTGAAAGCTGCAACACCATATCAGCAGTCTGAAGATTCATTCATTGCTCCTTTACGTCGCTAAATCCTGATAATTATAGTCTGTTCCAAGCAGATCATGTAAAATCAAATTAATGGCTGATTCATCCTCTGCTTTGATCATTTCCAGCAAACCTGCCTCAATCAGGGTATAAAATATTTGTTTATGCTCATCCGGGGCATGTCCCAAAGCCAGCAATTTTTTTCGAATGTTTCCCATCACCCGGAGAATCATTTCATATTCAGGCCCGATTCTCTGTTCCAGATCCTGCCGGATCTTTCTGGCCAGGGCCGGACTGGCACCGGATGTGGAAACCGCCAGGATCAGATCCCCTCTGTGTACAACAGACGGCAGGATAAAATCAGAACTATCCGCTGCATCCGCCACATTGCATAAAATATTGCTCTTAGCAGCATCCTGTCTGATCTTTAGATTCAATTGCGCATCATTGGTTGCGGCAAACACAAGAAACATTCCCAAAAGATCCCGGGCCTCATAGGCTTTTTGTCTGCAGCAAATTGACCCGGTCTGCCATGCATCAACCGCTCCCGGAAACTCCCGGCTGATCACAAGTACCCTGGCACCGCTGCGTTCAAGTGCTTTGGCCTTTCGTTCCCCAACAGGCCCTGCCCCCACAACCAGACAGTTTTTGCCTTCAATATCCAGCAGTATGGGGTAATATTTCATTTTTATCCTTACGCTTAAGTTCTTGTCTGTACAAATGAATTAATATATATTGATAGCGCATATTTTTCAATAACTAAACCCGTTCCAACAGGACAAGTTAATATGATTATTGATGTACACACCCATATTTTTCCGGAATCAGTCAGACAGGACCGATCATTATACTTTGACAATGAACCTGAATTCAAACTGCTTTATGATTCACCCAAAGCCACTATCGGCAATACAAAACAGCTGATCGAATCCATGGACAAACACCAGGTGGATATCAGTGTGATCTGCGGTTTTCCCTGGCGGAACCCGGATCATGCAAAAGCAAACAATGATGTGATCATTGAATCGGTCATCACCCACCCCGCCCGGATCAAAGGCCTTGCCTGTTTTGACGTGGCCTGGGACGGCGCAGCAGATGAAACCCGGCGATGCCTGGATGCGGGTCTTTGCGGTGCAGGCGAGCTTGCGTTTTATCTGTCCGGAATTGACAGCAATGCCCTGTCTTTGCTGGAACCGGTCATGGCGGTCCTGAAAAACAACGGCAACCAGCCTTGTATGATCCACACCAATGAACCAGTGGGTCATTGTTATCCCGGCAAAACCCCGATCACCTTAGAGCAGATATACACCCTTGCCCAAACCTTTCCGGACAACCGGATTATCCTGGCCCACTGGGGCGGGGGCATTCTTTTTTACAATATCCTGAAAAAAGAGGCAAAATCAGTATTAAAAAATATCTGGTACGATACTGCAGCATCGCCTTATTTATATGCTCCCCAGATTTATGACCTTGCCCTTGGTGCAGGGGTGATTGATAAAGTTCTGTTTGGCACGGATTACCCGTTGCTGCCACCGGATCGATATTACAAGGACCTGGACAGAACCTATCTTTCTGATATCCAGAAACAGATGGTGCTGGGCAGCAATGCTGCAGCCCTGTTCACAGACAACAAACCATTGTGATGCTTATCATCAACCATTTTCAAACCTATTTTTCTTTTGATTGACGCTGATTGATATGACTGGTTTGTTTTCAACAACCCTTTTTCTGAGCGCTTTTTTATTGTTTTCCATCCAGCCCTTGGTTGGCAAAATGGTATTGCCTGTTTTTGGCGGCGTTTCATCCATCTGGAACATCTGCATGTTTTTTTTCCAGGCAGCCCTTTTATCCGGCTATGCCTATGCCCATTTTTCCATCAGATTATTCAGGTTCAAGTGGCAGATCATTACTGTGGTTACAATGTTCTGCATTTCCCTGCTGCTGCTCCCCTTTGTGATTGATCAGCACATGATGCCTGCTGAAAACATAAATCCCGCACTCTGGCTGCTCAGCCGCCTGATCCTGTCTGTCGGGTTTCCGTTGTTTGTCATATCCACTTTATCTTCCCTGCTCCAGCGCTGGTTTTTTTTATCAGGTCATCGTTTTTCAGCAGATCCTTATTTTTTATACGCTGCCGGCAATGCCGGAAGCATGGCCGCCCTCCTGTCCTATCCTTTTTGTCTGGAACGATTTTTCACCACCAGCGAGCAAAGCCTTTTCTGGACAATCGGATTTGGGCTCCTTGGGCTCATGGTGATCCTCTGCGGTCTTGTCACCCAAAAAACAAAGAAATTAAAACAAACACCTGAGAGCCACAAAACCGGCCTGTCAGAAACAAACCAGAACAAACCAGATTGGCGCACTCGATTTTTCTGGTTGTTTGCAGCCTTTGTGCCCTCAAGCCTGATGCTGAGTGTCACAACCTATATCATCACCGATCTGGCAGCCATTCCGCTACTGTACATCCTACCCCTTGCCCTGTACCTGCTGACCTTTATTCTCGCCTTTGCCAGAAAACGCATCATCTTGCACAAATTCACCATTGGAATCATCCCCTTTATTTTGATCCCAATGGTGCCGTCCTTTTTTTATTTAACAAAAGCAGGCCTTATCCTGATCCCCATCCATCTGACCATGTTCTTTTTTGTGGCCTTAGGATGTCATGGAGAGCTTGCCAACCGTCGGCCCCCGGCCCGAAACCTGACTGAATTTTATCTGTTTCTTGCCATCGGCGGTGCGCTTGGCGGGCTGTTCAATGCCTTTATTTATCCGAATGTGTTCAATGACCTGTTTGAATATCCTTTGGCAACGTTTCTGGCCTGCCTTATTATTGCCCCGTCCACAACCGATTGTCTAAAAAACCAGGTTCGATCCACCCTCTCCAGCGTTCTGATCCCCATCCTGTTTTTTTTCATCAGTTTGATCATCATGCACAACACGCTTTTACCAGGCACTGGCAAACCCTTTCATCTTTTCTTGTTTATCATCATCAGCGCACCCATGATCCGGGTCTTATTCAAGCTGAAAAACCAGCCTTTCCGGTTTGCACTATGCTATGGCATGCTGCTTTTGGCAGTGGGTGTCCTGGCCAATATCACCCATGGAAAAGACGAATACATTTCCAGAAATTTTTATGGGGTAAAAAGAATCAAGGTGGATCAGCAACAAGGCATCCGATCTCTGGTTCATGGGGTCACCGTGCATGGCAGGCAGTTTATAACCGGCCCGTCTCAAAACCAGCCCCTTGCCTATTTCCACAAAACCGGACCCCTCGGAGATATCTTTACGGCCCATCATCAGACAAAATCTGATGCTGATATTGCAGTGATAGGGCTGGGGGTGGGATCTGTTGCAAGCTATATCCAGCCATCAGAAACCATCACCTTTTATGAGATCGATCCTGAAGTGATCAGGATTGCACATTCCAGACAATTTTTTACGTTTCTGTCAAACCTGAAAGCAAAATATTTTATTGTTCCCGGAGATGCCCGGTTAAAACTGCAACATGCCCAAAAAGCCCGATACGATATCATTTTTCTGGACGCTTTTAATTCTGATTCAGTCCCCATCCACCTGCTAACAGAAGAAGCCATTGACCTGTATCTGTCCAGACTCAAACCTGATGGCTTTCTCGTTTTCCAGGTAAGCAATCGATATGTGGATTTAAAACCTGTACTGGCAAGACATACGAAAGACAAAAACCTGATGTGTATTTATAAGTTTGATTCAATTGATAACCAGAAGATTGCAGGCAAGGATTCTTCAGAATATGCCGTAATTGCCAAACCAGACTCCATCATCCAACCCCTTCTTAAAAACAACTCATGGCAGGTAATGAAACCCGATCACACTGTAACCGCATGGACAGATCAATATTCAAGCATTCTCAAGGCTTTGAAACTATAATATGCCGTCGTATTCTACCGCAAACGGCC
>JBDRPM010000126.1:0-75613 GCA_043827005.1 Pseudomonadota bacterium
CGAAATGCCTTTTCGGTTATTTTCTTTTTAAACCGCCCAGGGATTTAATCATTCCAATTTCTTTGGAATCGCCTGATGCGAGCCTAATATCATATACCTGGCGTGGTGCCTGTCTCCTTGATTCAGATTCATGAATGCATCATGGAGCACCAGGAACCCGCTGGGTTTGGTATAACAGGCTGATTTTCCGTAATCGCTTCCAATTCCCAGAACAGGACCGTTGTGAAAAATAGCTTTTCCAAAATGGTATCAAAAATAATATTTTTCTTGTCAAGCGTCTTGGTTTCAGCCAAAATTAAAAAAAAACGATAAAGGTAATTTAATGTCTCATTCCAGCAACGCCTTAAATAAAAAGTTCATGTTAAATAGTTTTGATTTTAATCAAATTGATTTTATAGACATGCTGTGCCGTTCTGATTTAGGAATTTTGATGACCGACGAGAAAGGCATTATGGTTTATTATAACCAGGTTCAGGCGACCATTGACAAACTCGATCCGTCAAAGGTTCTTGGGAAAAAGATCACAGATGTTTACAAATACAACAATGATTCAAGTACCTGCATGCGAGTTTTAAAACATGGTAAACCCATCATTAATTATGCACTTTCCTATCGATCAAGCAATGCAAACGTTGGCAATACCATTCATAGTGTTTTCCCTTTACTGAAAGATGAGAAAATTATAGGAACGATCTGCTTTGTGAAAGACTATAATATTTTGGAACGTTCCATCCCCTCATTTTTATCCCCAAAAAACAATGAGACCTTTGCAGAAGGAACAGAATTTACATTTGCAAGTATTATTGGTTCAGACCCTGCATTTATTGATGCCGTTAAAACAGCCAAGATGGCTGCGAATTCGCCTTCTCCTGTGATGCTTTATGGTGAGACAGGCACTGGAAAGGAATTGTTTGCCCAGGCAATCCATAACTTTTATTATTCAAAAAAAGAACATTATATGGATGTTAATTGTGCTGCAATCCCTGAAAGTCTGATAGAGGGTATTTTATTTGGAACTGTAAAAGGGGCCTATACCGGCGCGATAGATCGTGCAGGGCTTTTTGAGCAGGCCAATGGCGGTACGATTTTTCTTGATGAAATCAATTCCATGCCATTGCCGTTGCAGGGCAAATTGTTACGTGTGCTTCAAGAAAAAAAAATAAGGCGGGTCGGATCACTTGAAACCATCTGTTTAAATGTGAAGATAATAAGCGCCCTGAATAAGCCACCCAAGGATTTAGTGAAATCTGGAGAATTCAGGATGGACCTTTTTTACAGGTTGGGCGTTATATTCATACAAATTCCAGCATTAAGAGACCGACGTTTAGACATTGAAGAACTTGGGCGTCATTTTCTGCAGAAATATAATATTGTTCTTGGTCGAAAGATTAAAAATATTTCACCGGAAGTCATTGATTTTTTCTGGAGCTATTCCTGGCCTGGCAATGTAAGGGAACTTGAACATATAATAGAGAGTGCTGTCAATATGGCCGGTCATGATGAAAAAACGTTAAAATTGGAACATTGCTATTTTATAAATATTTTGGGTAAAGACAATATTTGCGGTTATGATTATAATAAACCTTCAATGTCTTTTGATTCTCTGGATAGCTCGGTGACTGAAAAGACCGAATCTGACACGTTTGATTTGGCCTTAAATCAATCTCAATTAGAGAAAAATACCATCATGAAGGCGCTTGAAAACACCAATGGCAATATCGCTAAAGCTTCAATGCTTCTCGGAATATCAAGGCAACTTTTAGGCTATAAACTCAATAAACATAATTTGCGAAAGAATCTATTAAATATTAAGTTAAACGCGATATAGATAAATAGTATAATTTATTTTATTAGTAAAATTATTTTTACAATTCTGACAAATTATTTTTCTTTTCCTATTCTCTGTTTTCCTCCAACCACACTGTAAAGGCGTCATAAAACTTACCCGAAGTTGGCACGCAAATTGCTCATGGTTGATTAAGAACGTTGGGCCTATTGTTTCTTGGGGTAGGTTTTTTAGTTTTGATCCCACCGCAAGATTTTTTTTATCATCTTTTTGACGGAGATTGTTATGGCAGAAAAATCGACAGTTATTGACCATGGTTTGATGTGGCCTGGGGTCATTGTGACGGGCATTATCGGAGTTCTATTATCTCTTTTTCCAGAGTCTGGGAAAGCGATAGTTGATTCGCTTTTCAGCATTTTAACACATAATTTCAAATGGCTTTTTCTTCTATTCGGATTGTTTTGTGTGGTCTTTTTAATCTGGCTCGCTTCCTCAAAGTGGGGTAATATTAAACTTGGAAGCCCTGATGATAAACCAGAGTTTTCAACTTATGCCTGGGCTTCTATGATTTTCTGTGCAGGAATCGGGATTGCTATTGTTTATTGGGCTTTTATAGAGCCTGTATACTATCTTAATACAAGCATCCTCCATGTTGACCCAACAACCCAGAAAGGGCTCTTGGGTGAGCTTGCAGGCATGTATGGTCAATTCCACTGGGGAATCACGCCTTGGGCGATTTATGCGCTTCCCACATTCCCAATTGCCTATGCAATCCATGTTAAAAAAATTCCTGCTCTTCGGTTAAGTGCGGCATGCAGAGGCATCATTGGAGATAAGGCTGATGGTCCATTGGGAAAACTAATTGATATCGTGGTTATTTTTGGAATGATTGGTGGTGTCGGAACAAGTCTTGGCTTGGCAGTTCCGCTTGGAACAGCCCTTGTGGCAAGCATGACAGGTCTGCCGGAATCCTTTTCTCTCCAGGTCATCATACTGATTGTCTGGACTGCTTTGTTTACCGTAACCGTCTGGGCTGGACTTAAAAAAGGGATTGCAAAACTTGCATCCCTCAATACATATATTGCTTATTTCCTTCTGATTTATGTTTTCATTATTGGCCCGACAACATTTATTCTCAACAATTGGTGTAACAGCCTGGGGCTGATGCTCAGTGATTTTTTCAAAATAAGCCTATGGACCGATCCCATTAGTAATGGCGGGTTTCCAGAAGGCTGGACTGTTTTCTACTGGGCCTGGTGGGTTGCATATGCCCCCATGATGGGACTATTTGTTGCCCGCATTTCCAAAGGACGAACAATTCGTCAAGTTGTAATCGGAGAATTGGTTTACGGAAGTCTTGGTTGCTGGGTATTCTTTGCCATTTGGGGGGGATACGCCATTCATTTGCAGACTTCAGGTACATTAGATGTATACAGCATCCTCAAAGAATCTGGATGGTCCAACAATATCACCATCGTAGCCATTCTCAATACAATGCCAGGAGCAAAATATATTTTTATCCCTATTTTTGCCATACTGTGTTCTATCTTCCTTGCAACCACTTTGAATTCTGCTGCCTACACGCTTTCATCACAAGTTACAAAAAATATTACAGGAGATCAGGAACCCCCTCGCTGGAACAGAACCTTATGGGGTGTTTTATTGGGTCTTCTGGCTCTTGGGCTTCTGTCTACAGGTGCATTAAAAGCTGTTCAGCTATCTTCAATCATTGTGGCACTGCCTTTGATACCCGTCCTCTTGCTCATGGTTTTTTCTTTAATGAAATGGCTGAATGAAGATTATGGGGAAAAGCTGAGAACCCGTGTTGAAGTCTTACCGTTCGAACAAATCAAAAAAGCTATATAAACTCATTTTTTTGGACGCTATGGAGAAGTTTAATGAATAAAAAAGAATTGTTAAAAGCGTCCTCTGCTATATTAAAAAAAGCAAAGGAACTGGGCGCATCACTTGCAGGTTTTGCAAACGTAGAAGATCTTAAAAAGGCACCATCATTTACGTTTGCACCCAAAATGCCGGGTGCAGGAAAAGGCATCGGCACCAGAACAAATGATCTTGGCCTTAAACCTGGTGAGGCAGCATGGCCTGAAAATGCAAAGACGATATTGGTCATCGCAGTAGAGCACCCCGATGATAAACCAGAAATGGACTGGTGGTTTGGAAGAATTGATCCGCCTGGGAATAGAATACTGGCAAATGTCATTCGACAGCTATGCACCTGGATAACAGATACATATGGCATTGGCGTTTTTCATATGCCTTATCATGTCGAAAAGGGTGGGACCTATTTAAAAGATGCTTCCGTACTTGCCGGATTGGGATGTGTTGGTCGCAACAACAT
This sequence comes from Pseudomonadota bacterium, assembly GCA_043827005.1. Lineage (GTDB taxonomy): Bacteria > Desulfobacterota > Desulfobacteria > Desulfobacterales > Desulfobacteraceae > Desulfobacula. Next base: position 4,146 of record JBDRPM010000126.1, read on the forward strand.
CCTCGTCACGCCTGAGTACGGCTCAAGAGTGAGACTAAGGGCACTTACATTGGATGTAAATCTTCCATCCACAGGGCCTATAGGATTTGATCCCTGCAAGGACTGCGATGATTTATGCAGGAAAGCGTGCCCTCAAAAAGCATTTAAAGATCAACTCTATACCTCGCAGGAATATGGTCAAGATATTTTTCCCGGGCGGGATGGATACTTTAGCCGCCCGAGTTGTAATATCCAGATGGATAAAGACAATGAAAATGCCAAAGAAGAACATATTGAGGGCTCAGAAGATCTGGTCAAACTTATTAAGTATTGTAGAAGATGCGAGCAGGCCTGCCCTGTAGGAAAAAAACAATAAAAATGAACACGGGTCCTTTAGTAATTTCAAAATCAATAAAGGACCCGTGCCCGCTTCACAGCAACAGGAAAGATTAAACTAAAAAAGGCAGGAACTCACTGAATAGTCCTGCCTTTAATACTGAATCAAATAAAAAGAATACTACCGGCGCGCCTTTCCGGTTATTTCCTTTTTAAAACACCCAGAGATTTGACCATTTCAAGTTCTTCAAAATCGCCGGATGCGAGCGCAATATCATAAACCTGGCGGGGTGCCTGGCCTCCCTGGTCCGGATCCATGAACACATCATGGATCACCAGAAACCCGCCGGGTTTGATATGATAAGCCCAGGTTAAAAAATCAGTATGGACTGCATCAAACGAATGACCGCCATCGATAAACAGCATGGAAATGGGCGTTTTCCACATTTTCCCGGCAACCATGGATGGGGCCACAATGGGAACCACGGTCTCTTTAAGTGCGGTTCGCCTCAATGTGTCCTGGAAAAAAGGAAAGGTGTTGATCCGGGTAATGGCTGAATCAAACAGATCCATGTCAAAATATTCTTCGCCAGGCTGCTGTTCTTCACTGCCCCGGTGATGATCAATGGAAAAAAGAATCGAGTCTTTTTCCTGGCAGGCGGTTCCGATAATATAGGCTGATTTTCCGCAATAGCTTCCGATTTCCAGAACAGGGCCGTTCTGGGCAGCCATCAAGGATATTTCATACAGTTTTCCGGCTTCGTCTTCGTCCATGAAGCCCTTGATGCTGGCCAGCATTTTAAAATCAATCATTGTCAAAACTTTCCACCAGTATGTCTCTGGGCTTGGAACCGATCTGGGGCCCGACGACCCCTTCGTGTTCCATCATTTCAACCAGTCGGGCTGCCCGATTATAACCAATCCGAAGCCGTCGCTGAACAAAAGAGATGGATGCCTGGCGACTCTTGGTCACAAGCGCAACTGCTTCATCATATTTTTGATCAAAATCTGCTTCATCAAAAGAATTTTCTTCATCCACTGTATCGCCCACGGTAATATCTTCGATATAGTCCGGGCTTCGCTGCTCTCGTAAAAATTCAGTGACCTTGGCGATCTCATTTTCAGAGATATAGGCCCCCTGAATCCGGACCAGTTTTCCGGTACCGGGCGGACAGAACAACATATCCCCATTGCCCAGCAGGCATTCAGATCCGCCACCGTCAAAAATGATCCGGCCATCCACCTTGGAGGACACCTGGAATGACATGCGGGTGGGAAAATTAGCCTTGATGTTGCCGGTGAGTACGTCGGCAGAGGGCCGCTGGGTTGCCACAATCAGATGGATACCGGCTGCTCTGGCCATCTGGGAAAGGCGTGTCAAAGCAAACTCCACATCCTTGGAAGCCACCATCATCAAGTCGGCCAACTCATCTACAATCACCACAATATAGGGTAATTTTTCAAAAGGAACGCTTTGAGCATTCTTTCTGGCTTTTCCTTTTGAAAGCACCATTTTATTATACTGGACAATATTTCTCAACCCAGCCTCTTCCAGCAGTTCATACCGGCGCTCCATTTCTCTGACAGCCCAGAAAAGAGCATTGGTGGCTTTTTTCATGTCCGTGACCACCGGAGAAATCAGATGGGGGATATCATTATACACTGACAATTCAATGCGCTTGGGATCGATCATGATCATTTTAATGTCTTCGGGCGTACCTTTATATAACAGGCTGATAATCATGGCATTGAGTCCCACACTCTTTCCTGTCCCTGTGGCACCGGCAATCAAAAGATGCGGCATGGAATCCATGCTCGTCACCACGGGTTTGCCCAGAATATCTTTTCCCAACCCCAGGGTCAGAACAGATTTGGCCTGGATAAAATCCTTGGACGCAATCAGTTCACGAAGGTTCACGATTTCCCGTTCTTCGTTGGGGATTTCAATGCCCACCACATCCCGTCCCGGGATTGGTCCAACAATCCGGATACTGATGGCACACAGCGCCAGGGCAAGATCATCTGCCAACCCGGCAATTTTGGAAATTTTAATCCCAGGCGCAGGCCTGTATTCAAAGGTGGTGATCACAGGGCCTGGAAGAATCTCCACCACTTCGCCGAATACATTGAAATCATTAAGCTTGCTTTCAAGTATTCGGCTTTTTTCCTTGAGTATATCGATATCAATATTTTTTTTAACGGCAATTTTTTCATCCAGAAAAGACAATTTGGGCAGGTTAAAGGTTTTTTTCTCCCGGATGTCCCTGAACTCCTCATCCCCGATCAAAACAGCCTCTTCCTGTTCCAGTTCCAGGATATTAGGCTCGGATTTATATCCACCGGAACCTGTCTGGTTTAAGCCCGGAGGATCTGGATTATGGCCTGAAGGCTTCTGATTTTTAAGGGAGGGGTTAAGAGCCTGGCTGTCGCCCATCCAGGGCATTGGGTCTGACTCATTGGATTTCAAGGGAATCTTTATTAATGCTTCCTGTTTTAACAGCCGTTGTTTTTCCTGCTCTTTTAATTGTCGGGCAACCTGTCTTTTTTCTATCAAAGTCTGAATCTGCTGATTTAAAAATGCCACCAGCGCTCTGGCATCTGCTGCCATAATCCTGGCAAATTCTATGAATTTGTTCTGTATGAACAGACCCAGAGAAAAAACTGAAACCCCTGTGGCAAGGACAAATCCGATAATCAAAAAAAATACCAGGATAATGACGGCACCGGCAAGATTGGTATATTTATACAAAAAAACCGTCACAGCATTGCCGATAATGCCGCCGGACGATATGGTGGTATTCAGAATCTGATAATCGTCATTGAACAGATAAAACATGGCACCGGTGCTGATAATTAATAAAAAGCCGCCCAACAGGGTCAGCCAGATAATTTTAGGCGTTCTCCCCTGCAGCAACCACACGGAAATCGCACCCAGAACCACTGGCACCCAAAATGCGCCCAACCCGAACAAAAAAATTAACAGTCCGGCAAGATGGGCTCCCAAAAGGCCGAATGAATTATGAATATGCTCGGGGATTATAAAAAAATGGTTCCCCACACGCGGGTCCAGAACATGATAGGAAAACAAAGAGACAGCAGTTAATAGAATGGAAAAAAAGAGGAATATGCCATATAGTTCTTTTTTCATACTTCAATAATGACCGGTACAATTAATGGGTTGCGGTTGATGGCAAAGGCGAAATATTGTTTCAATGCACGCTGTATTTTTTTTCGAAGTACCTCCACCCGATGTTTGGTGTTCACATCAATTTCTTCCACAATTTCCAGGATGACGCACTGGGCATCATCCACCAGATAGCCTGTGGCAGCGTCAAAAACAAACCCTTTTGAAATCAATTCCGGGCCATACAGAACGACTCCTGTCTCCTCGTCAATGATCATGGTGACCACTACCAGGCCGCCTTCAGACAACTCCCGTCTTTCTTTGAGCACACTGCGGCCCACATCGCCGATCCCCTTGCCGTCCACAAGAACTCTGCCGGTATTGACCTGGCCATCAATTCTGCCGCCGTCCTGATCAAAACAAATAACTTTCCCATTCTCTGCCACCAGAACATTTTCTCTGGGTATCCCCAGGGTTTCCGCCAAACGGGCATGGACCACCAGATGCCGATATTCGCCATGGACGGGTATAAAATATCGGGGTTTCACCAGGTTGATCATCATTTTCAACTCTTCCTGGTGGGCATGACCCGAGGCATGGATCTGCGCTATTTTTGAATAGATGACATCAGCCCCGCGGCGATACAGTTTATTGATAATCCCTGCAATGGCTTTTTCATTTCCCGGAATATGTTTGGATGACAAAATAACACTGTCACCCTTTTTTATCTTGATGTGCTTATGGACACCCGAAGCCATCCTTGCCAGGGCTGACATGGGTTCTCCCTGGCTGCCCGTGGTAATGATCACCACCTCATTATCGTTGACTTTGGCAATCTGTTTGATATCTAAAATGGTATTGGCTGGATAATGAATATGTCCCAGCTCTGTGGCCACAGCAATGATCTGCTCCATGGACCGGCCATGAAAAATCACTTTTCGATTATTGCTGACCGCAATATCAATCACCTGCTGAATCCTGAACACATTGGAAGCAAACAAGGCCACAATCACCCTGCCCTTAGAAGCATTGATCGTATTTTTCAGATTCCTTGCCACTTCCTGTTCAGACAGGGTGTATCCCTTAACTTCGACATTGGTGGAATCTGACAGCAGGGCCAGCACGCCTGCTTCACCAAATCTTGCAAAACTTGAAATATCTGTATTTAATAAATTATCTGCATTGGGGGAGATCCTGAAATCACCGGTGTGAATAATCACCCCTTCCGGAGTCTGTATGGCAAGCCCTACCCCGTCAACAGTAGAGTGGCTGACCCGTATGAAGTCAATGTCAAAAGGGTCAATGGAAAGGGTTTCGCCGGGACTGATCAGATTTAAATCAATATACTTGTTCAGGTCAAACTCCATCAGTTTTCTTCGAACAATTCCCAATGTAAATGCAGTTCCATAAACCGGCAGTCTGATCTCTTTGAGCAGATAGGGCAATGCGCCGATATGATCCTCGTGGGCATGGGTAATAACAACCGCCTGGATCTTATTTCGATTTTCACGCAGATAATCCATGGCCGGAATCACGATATCCACGCCCAGCATATAATCTTCAGGAAACATCAGGCCGGCATCAATGATAAAAATAACATCCTCATATTCAATCACCATCATGTTCAGGCCGATTTCGCCAAGGCCGCCCAGAGGAATTATTTTAAGCATTGGACTATACCCTCAACTGCCATTAAGGTTGAATACCCAGTTTTTCTAAAATTGCATCTGCCTGATCCATGAGCCACTCCCGCTGTTCTCTGGTTGCATGTCCCATGCAGTCACATTTGATATTGCGTTTTATCCTGACCAGGAACTCACAGGATAAATAGGTTTCTTCAAGCATGAGGGCAAACAGATGAGGATGACATGATGTATGGTCTTTTTGAATCGGAGTCAACAATTTTTCATCCAGTTTTAACCAATAAATCCCGCCAAGCGGAGATGCTTCCAGGTGCTCATCCAGGTATGCTTTCAATTTGAGATAGTCTCTGAGACTAAATCCGTCTATTTGATACTGTTTCATACCGAATTTAATTAGCACAAATTGCAGGATAGATGCAACCTGTATTGATGAAATCCATAATGTTGCATTTAAATCAAAAAAAATTAAAAATCGTTAACCTGAAAATATCCGGGTCTATCCCCCCAAATAAAGCATTTAACTTAATTTTCAATGGCGGGCAAAGGCCCTTGGGTATGATTTATGCAAATTCTTTGTTTCAACTGACTACCGCAATCGTATGACAAGGTGGAGAATGAAGAAAAAACCTATTAATTCAAAGCTATTAACATTAAATAATGGTTTTGGCTGCTTTCAAAAAGATGGAAATTTCTGCCCGGAAAAAATATCTATACTGATTTACATATAACAGGAGAAGAGGAATGAAGCATATTTGTATCGTTGCCGGCACCTTAAATGATTACCTGATCCTAACGCCACTGATCAAAGAAATTCAAAAAGACCGATCCATGATCCTGACAGTCATTTCAACAGATCATCACCAAAGTCCTGAAATGGAGATTGCCTATCGCCGTCTTGAGGAAGAAGGTTTTTTAAGTGACGAACAGACCGACATCATTTTCAAGTCAAAACAGATGCCCATGCGACTGTGCCCTGCAGATTTCAAACAACTGGAATACAAGCATCTGTTCCGCCGGCTGGCACCGGACATCATTGTTCTTTGCGGCAATAGTTATGAAACATTATCAGCTGCCATCAATGCCTCTTTGTATGATATTCCAATGGCCCATATCCAGGGCGGCGAATCAGGGTTCAGAACCTGGGATGACGCTTATGGATACGGCATTACCAAACTTGCCCACCTGCATTTCACATCCACAGAAGAATACAGGGATCAGGTCCTTGGGTTTGGCGAACATCCCCAAAGAATTTTTAATGTCGGATCTCTTCTGACTGAACAGATTAAAAATCTGCCATTTACTAAGGACTCTGTTTTTTACAATGAAACCGGCCTGGGTCCGGCAGATGACTTTTTGTTTATCAATTTTCAGCCAGATTCGGATCTGGGTTCAAAAAACAGCTGTATATTTGAAACCCTTTTAAACACCTTGACTGATCCATTGTTAAGCAAATACCAACTTTTGTTCAACACACCCGAAGAACGGGGACTGGGAAAAATCATCAGCCGTATGATTGAGCAGTTTTGTCACCACTATCCAAACCGGACGGTTGTGCGATCTGCCATGAATCTGACAGATATCAGCCATGCCATTAAATATTGTTCAGCAGTGATCGGCAATTCTCCAGAAGCCTTTGTGATGGCACCCACATTTAAAAAACCGGTAATCAACCTGGGTACCCGCCAACAGGACTGCACCAGAACAATCAACATCATTGACTGCGGACCAGACACCCATGAAATAATGATCGCCATTCAAAACGGACTGTCTGCAACCTTTAATTTTAAAATCCAGCAGATGCAGTCACCATTTGACCAACCTTCAACAGCAAGGAAAATCAGAGAAATTTTAAACGCATTTAACCGCTCTGATATCAGTACCAAAGCGTATTTTAGATGTTAAATCTTTCTTTTTTTAAAAAACCAGTGTTTTTCAATCCCATATAATGTTATGGAGATTGAATACACTGGCTTGTCATGTCATGTGTGACAGGTAGAAAAATGATAATGATAATAAAAGGAGTCTTTGGGGCAACTTCAGGATGAACCATTTATTTTTTGACGGACGGGACCATGCCCTGATCAAAATCGTCAACTCGGTGTATGACTCCCCGAAAACCCTTGGCTACACGCACAAATCCTACTATCCTTTTTTCCATCCGCTCGGGATCAAGGAACTGGCTGAGTCCAAAGGAATTCGTACTGCCTACGCCATTGTCAATCTTCTTGAATCCATGGAAAGAGGATCTGTCAACAATCGGCTGGAAGCCCTTCAAGGATTAAAAGATGAAATCCTGAACACGGCTGAAGGCTCCATGCCGAAAAACACAGCCAGAGTTCTTCTGCAGATTATGAAAGAACTGGTCCGGGCAAAAGGCAATGATTCTCTTCAGCTTCAACTGGCGCATAATTTTCGCATGGCAGCTTTCGGCAAACCCAGGGTGACCAGACGACTGCTTAAACAATATCATCTTCTGGAAATGCCCGAAGAATGGAACCAGATCGCTTTTGACGATCATGTCCATGATGCCAATACCTCGGGCCGCAAATCCCCCACCCATCTGATCATGGATGCGTGGATAAAAGGCATCCGCCGCTTAAGAGTAATCTATTATCACTGCATTGAACCTCGATATGCAGCAGAACTGATCCAGGCAGCCAGAATCATGGAAATTGATCTTCGCATCGGGATTGAATTCTGGGCCATATACCGGGATCGTTATGTCTCCTTTATCTGGGTTTCCCGGGGACTGCCTGATGCAGAAGCGTTCCTGTGTTTTCTTGCTGACCCGCCTGTGGCCAAATTCATGGAACAGGGACGGGCCGTGCTCAAATTCCAGGAAAAATATGTGCTGCAGCTTTTGGAAAATTTTAATGAACACTATCTGGATGAGGTATGTCAAGATCTGGATATTGAAATGGAACCACTTCAACCCGGCAATTTTTTACGGTTTGCATCCCCTGGTCTGCCCTCTTTGCCTCATCTTGGGGAATATATCCATTCCCTGGCTGTCAGCGCCATGAAACAACGCGTAAAAGAGTTAAGTCAGACCTTCAGCCAGTCTGAGCCTGCTGAACAGCAGCGGATAACCCAGCTGCTGGAAAAAATGAACCAATTCAACACAAAAGATGTAATTGCCCTTTATCTAAGTCCATTAAAGCACCCTGAAATACCGCATCCATTTATTGCCACCAATGACCCGGACATCCCGGACAGACTCAAGCTGGATTTTAAAGACCTGCTCTTACAAATTGAACAACTGCAATATGATTTCAGGATTACCCTGAAACTGGGCAACCTCAAACCCCAGGATGTGCTGGAAATTTTGTATGATGCAAACGGCCTGATTACCCGTCTTGAAATTATCAATTTAAAAGATTACATCCAGGGCGAAACAGGTTCTATTCCTCTTGTGAATGCCCTTCAAAAAGCCATTAATACCGGGAGTTTATTAAAATTAAAACGGGTGGTCCGTCAAATCATATTTGCTGCAGAACAAATTGACTATGATGACAAATCTGATCGAATATCCAAACTGCTGAATATTCTGCATGATATTGATGCCTTGAAAAATATGTATGCGGTCCGCCCCCTTAAATCCAGAATAGGGAGTGACTCCACCGGGAAATCCCACCAGGCCTATGGTATGGGATTTGGCATTATCAACACCCTGTCTTTCAGGGCAGTCAATGAGATCCACAAGGATATCAGGGACCGATTAATCCTTCCGGCCAATATCAATGTCAGCCACAGGTTGACCTCTTTTTCGGAAAATGACATCTCTCCAATGGTCAAATGGATGATGAAAATATTAAGATTGGTCCCCGGCCTTGATCAGATCATGCCGATAAAGAAAAAAGAATGGATTCTTGAGTCTTTTTCCCTGGATATGAAAAAAACAGGCAATATCGTTACCCTGGGCGGTATTCAGAAGAAAAACTCCAATGATCTAACACTTGAGCTGTCAGATGTGCAGAAAACCGGCAAATTAAAATCATGGAAAAACCTGAATACCAAACTGAAAAACTGCATCAAAATTTTCATTGGTTTTATTCCTGCCTTTATCTGTTTTTCTCTGACCAAAGACTGGTGGTTCCTGGCCTATTTTGGTGCTTTTATCTGGCTGGGTATTACAGGATTCAGGGTTATTTTACAATCAGTTCTCGGTGGTGGCGGCATCAACCGGTCCTCGCTGACCAAGTGGAATGATTATGTCAGTTGGGAGCGATTGACCGATGCATTGTTATACACCGGCTTTTCCGTCCCGCTTCTGGATTATCTGGTTAAAACATGCCTCCTGGATAACCTGTTCGGGATCAATATAAGCACCAGCCCTCTGATGCTTTATTCTGTCATGGCACTGGCCAATGGCATTTATCTGTCATCCCACAATACCTTCCGCGGACTGCCCAAAGGAATGGTTGCTGGAAATTTTTTCAGAAGCATCCTGTCCATTCCGGTTGCCATTCTGTTTAATGCGCTGATTCGCATGACACTCCTGTTTTTCAATATTCCAGCCATTGACAGTGTTCTTCAAAAATGGGCCGCCATTATTTCCAAAGCAGCTTCAGATACAGTTGCCGGTCTTATTGAAGGAACCGTTGACCGGTTTCACAACATGGACCTTCGAAAAAGAGATATTCAAAAAAAATTTTCAGACCTGTTTGAAACCTATACCCGGCTGGAACTTCTTTTCCCTGAAACACAAGAGCTTAAGATTCTTGAAAAACCGGAAATTCTTTTCAACTCCAGAAATTCTGAAGTAAAAGACCTTGCGATCATGATCATTGTCAATTCTCTGGACCTGTTTTACTTCTGGATGTACCTGCCCCGGGCAAGACTGACCATGATAGAGATGGTGTCCCGCCTGACCCCGGAAGAAAAAACCATTTTTCTGCAATCCCAGAGGATACTAACCCATGAGCAACAGATCAGCCGATTATTTGTGGATGGCATTCTGGGCAAAAACTTTTCACGCCCGTTATCCTTTTACCTGACCACCTATCAAAGTTATCTGTCTGCCATTGAAAAATTAGATCCCGACTGGAATAATTTTTCAGGAAAAAAGTGACCTGTATCATTCTCCAAATTTCACGAACCAGGTTTTGTTGGATGCACTGCATCCAAATATCAAGATAGAAAATAAAAAGCATAGCGCTGTTATGGACAATAAAATTGCGATTGTCCATTCATAGCCAATCTTAAAAAAAGGGATCATGAATATATGAACTGTCGGGGCTTTCTCCTCCACAGTATAGACCCAGGGAATCAAAATTGAAAAAAAAAGCAAAAACCCCCCGGATGGATTTGTGATGAAAGTTTTTTAACAACCCTGTGACTCCTTATTCCGGGTCTTTTGTACTCTCCAGGGCCTCTCTGACCTTGACGGCCAGATCATTGACGGAAAACGGTTTCTGTAGAAAGCAGAGGCCGGGTTCCAATACATTGTGATGGGCAACGGCATTGGCCGTATAACCCGACATGAACAGGATTTTGATATCTGAATAAATGGATTGAACCTGCCGGGCCAGCTCTTTTCCGCTCATTTCAGGCAGGATCATATCCGTCACCAGAAGATGGATCTTCTCCTTGTAATTTTTTGCCAGGTCCAAAGCCCTGTTGGGAGAGGCGGCAGACAATACCGTATACCCGAGATCCTTGAGAATTTTTCCACTCAGTTTCAAGATGGCGGCTTCGTCCTCCACCAGCAGTATGGTTTCTCCGCAACTGACCGGGTCTTTCCGGATTTCTTCTCGGCAGGATTTTATCTCCGGGCCTGAATGACGGGCCAGATAGATTCTGAAGGTGGTTCCCTTTCCCGGTTCGCTGTAGACATTGATGAATCCGTTATTCTGTTTGACAATTCCGTAAACCGTTGAAAGTCCCAATCCAGTCCCTTCACCAACCCTCTTGGTGGTAAAAAACGGTTCAAAAATCCGGTCCTGGGTTTCCTTATCCATACCGGAACCGTCGTCGCTTACGGCCAGCATGATAAAATCCCCGGGAATAAAATCAGCATGACTGTCGCAGTAAGCTTTGTCAAAACGGACAGATCTGGTTTCAATGGTGATTTTGCCCACGCCGGAGATGGCATCCCTTGCATTAACGCAGAGATTGGCCAGGATTTGATCGATCTGGGACGGGTCTATTTTGATTTTTCCAAGATCGGATTCAGGCAGCCAGGTCAGTTCAATATCCTCTCCGATGAGCCGTTTGAGCATGTTGAGCATATATTGTATGGTTTGGTTAAGGTCAATGATTTTAGGGGCAATGGTCTGTTGACGCGCAAAGGCCAGCAATTGCCGGGTAATGTCGGCCGAACGCCGGGCAGCGGTGAGGATTTCTGTAAGGTCATCATGGACCGGGGCATCGGGTTTGAGTTTGTCCAGGGCCAATTCTGCATAACCGATGATCACGCTCAGCATATTGTTGAAATCATGGGCCACACCACCGGCCAGACGACCCACGGATTCAATTTTCTGGGTCTGGGTCAAGTGATCCTGGAGTTTTTTCCACTCTGCCTCGGCCTGCTTTCGCTGGGTAACATCGGTCAGTACGATAAAATCCAGCTCCCCATTGGTGGACATCCTGAATTCAATCTCACGGACCCTGCCATTTTTACATGTCACAGGATATTCCAGAGGTCGGATTTCAGACAGGGTGGCCCTGGCCGTATCCACCTCAGACTGCCATTCTTTTCGAACCTTGTTTCTCAATGCTTCATCCGGGTAAGCAAGGGCGAGCCAGGCCTCAATTTCCGGGATGTCATCCAGGGTATAACCGAAAAGGTCAATGCATTTCTGGCTGATATAGACAGCTTTCTGGTCCTGGTTGGCAATGATGACACCCACCGGCGCCGTTTCGGTAAACAGCCGGAACCGGGATTCGCTCTCTTTCCGGGCCTGGATTTCTCGTTCAGCCTCCAGCATTTTTTTTTCAAGTTTTCGAACCAGTCTCTCGCTGTAGAGCCTGAGCGCCTCTTCTTCTTTTAACGGGGCCGGAATATCCGGGGACCGGCCGGCAGAAGCCGCAACTTCATTGATTGCGATCATGAAAATATCGGGTTCGCAAGGCTTTTCAATAAATCGGTCCGCACCGATGGTCATGGCAAAGGCCTGGTCCTGGGCACCTGTATAGGTGGCGGTGTAGATGATAAAGGGAATGGCCCGCAGCTGTGGGTCGGTTTTGACTTTCCGGCACAATTGAAATCCATCCATCACCGGCATGAGGATATCACTGATAATAAGATCGATCCCTTCCGACTCAAGGATTTTCCAGGCCTCTGCCCCGTTTCCCGCCGGACGGATCTGGTGGCCGAAAGCCTTGAGCATGCTTTCCAACAGATACAGATTCTCCTCATGGTCATCCACAATTAAAATTTTCATAATGGTTGCTCCTGGTCCTGAAGATATTGAAGTATTTCCGCAACAAAGGTATCCGGATTGATGGGTTTTTCAATATATCCGGTGGCCCCGGCTTCCATGATTTTTTCCCTGTCTCCCACCATGGCATAGGAAGTGACCGCAATAATCGGCACCTGATCCAGTTCAGGATGTTTTTTCAATTCCCGGGCCACGGCATACCCATCCATCTCCGGCAGTTGAATATCCAGCAGAATAACTTTGGGCTTGCATTCCATGGCCTTTTCAATTCCTTTGCGACCGTTTTCGGCCCCAATAACGGTAAATCCGTTTTTTTCCAGCAAAAAACGCATCATATAAAAATTCTGGGCGTTATCTTCAATAATCAGCAAAGGTGTGTTCATGATATTTTTCCTCCATTATCCGGAAACCGGACGGTAAAGGTGCTGCCTTCACCCCATTGACTTTGAACCTCTATGGTGCCGCCCATCATCCCCACCAGTTTTTTGCAGATGGAAAGCCCCAGGCCCGTTCCCTCATGTTTGCGGGACAGGCCGGTATCGATCTGATGAAAGGGCTGGAAAAGACCGGATATTTCTTCTGCCCGGATGCCGATGCCGGTGTCCGACACTGACAGAAGATATCCGTTTCCATCGGCCCGGCAAACCAGGGTTACCCGTCCGTTTTCAGTAAATTTAACGGCATTGTTGAGCAAATTGAGAATGATCTGTTCCAGCCGGCGCTGGTCCGTGGTCACACCGGCCACATCTGCGGCTATTTTTATTTTCAGATCAAGTCCTTTTTTCTCTGCCAAAGGGGCTACCAGTTTGCCGGTTTTTTCGATGGACGACCTCAGTTCAAAGGTGGTAAAGGAAAGAGACAATTGATCAGCCTCGATTTTGGAAATATCCAGTACATCATTGATCAGGGCCAAAAGATGGCGGGAACTGTTCTGCACCATGAAAAGCTGTTTTTTCTGTTCCTCATTCAAGGGTCCGGCCAGCCCCTGGAGGAGGATACCGGTGAACCCGATGATAGAATTTAAGGGGGTTCTCAGTTCGTGGCTCATGGAGGCCAGAAAGGCGGACTTGAGATGATCGGCGGCCTTGGCTTTTTGCATGGCCACGGCCAGTTCGGCGGTCCGCTCCTGGATCCGAACTTCCATTTCCCGGTTGATGTCCTGCAGTTCAAGGGTCCTAAGGTTCACCTGACGTTTGAGCACAAAGCTGCCCAAAAGGCTTATGATCAGCGCAACACCGATGATGAGGCCTGTGATCCAGACCCAGACCGGCAGCCTGAAACTCACTGTTTCTGATGTCCATCGCACCAGGGACGTATAATATATGGATTGGGGGTCCTGTTTAAATCGGTCCAGGCGGGCGTCGATGGCAGATAGAAGCGGACTGCTGGTATTCGCCAAAGGTGCTGCGAAAAAGAGCTTGGTCGGGTTGAAAATGATGGCCGTGTCTTCAAGTTTGTATTTTGCGGCATGCATCATTCCGTAAAACCGGTTGGTGATGGCTGCGTCAGCCGTACCTGCCGCAATCTGCTCAAAAATGGTATTGTAATCCGGTTGGGCCGTGAGAATGGTATTGATTCCAAACCCGCTGACCAACTGTTCAAAGGATGCCTGCTGTACCGAGCGATCCAGGACAAGAATCCGTTTTTCCGTCAGATCCACAATGGATTTGATCCCGCTGCCTTTCCGGGCATAGACTTGAAACCAGTCGGAAAGAACCGGAGTCTTATGAAAGGCATAGGTTTTTTCCCTGGCAGCGGTATAGGCCACATCGGGCATGAGGTCGATTTCCCCTTTTTCCAGGCGATCCAGGCCTTGGGTCCAGTTTCCGTGGACATATTGCAGGGTCCATCCTTCAAGTTCTGCAATCTCCTGGATGATATCGATAAAAATTCCGGCCGGCCGGCCCTGCCCGTCAGTAAAGATTTTGGGGGCATTTTCATAGACTCCCACCCTCACGACGGTTTCCCTGGCTGTTGCGGAAACGCCCGGGAGAAATGCCACAACCAGGATAAAAACAACCGTCATCAGAAAAAAATATCCGTGAAAAGACCTGAGGTTCAGGTTTACCATTATATGACTCCTCAAAACAGCGAATAAAGGGAATGCGATTTTTTTGTATAATACCAAGATTACACTTTTTTAACGACTGATGTCAAGGAATACGACCTGGATCAGGCCGGGCCGGAGCCTTTGGGGAGATAACGACCGACGCTGACGAAAATCGTATCAAAATGTTGGGCTAATCCGAATATTTCATGAATCGCTTTTGGCTTAGGGCGTGCAGCTTTAGTATTCTACCGCAAACGACCTGCAACACCTCAGATAAGGTGAAAATGGTTCGCCTGCAAGGTGAAATATCCTGGAAAAAGATTTGCCTCAGCAGGCAATTTGGGGCTGGCTTGCTGATAATGCGATAAGATCAAAATTGATTTTTGATGAAATAATAAATCAGGGGGATGAAAATAGCCGGCAGCATGTTGCCGACTTTTAACTTTTTTTCTCTTAACATGTTCAGACCGATGCCCACGATCAAAAGACCGCCCGTTGCTGACATCTGACTGACCACCATTGGCACCAGGAGCGGCTTTAAAAGCCCTGCCAGCAAGGTAATGGTTCCTTGATAGACCAAAATGGGAATGGCTGAGAAAATCACCCCGATACCTAAGGATGAGCTTAAGATCAGACTGACAATACCATCCAGGGCAGACTTGGCAAAGAGGGTATCATGTTTGCCCATCAGACCTGATTCAAGTGATCCCACAATGGCCATGGACCCCACACAAAAAATCAGGGATGCCGTGACAAAACCGATGGAAAAGCCGCTGGAATTTTTTGAAAACCGGTTTTCAAGCCAGTCTCCCAATCGTTTCAGATAGGCTTCAATACCAATCCATTCACCGATCAATGACCCAAGCGCAAGACTGATGATAACGATTAATAGATCGTTGCTGCCCATGGCACTTTTGATCCCCACCAGGATCACCGACAGGGCCACCGCCTGCATGACAGTTTGATTGTATCGTTCAGGAATACCGTTCCTGAAAAACAGCCCCACCATACTGCCGGCCATCACTGCCAGGCAATTGACAATGGTGCCTAACAAAAGAAGGTGTCCTTGATATAATCCACGCTGTTTTTAAACAATTGAAGACCAACGGTCATTTGAGCATCCATTGATTTTCCCTGCCGTTTGAGCAGCTCGGCCTTACGGGTCCAGTCCGGATGATTGGTAAAATGGTTGTAGGCTTCAGGATGGGGCATAAGCCCGAAAATTTTTCCGGTTGGATCACAGATTCCTGCAATATCATTCATTGACCCGTTCGGGTTCAATGGGAATGCACCATTGGCCGGCACACCGGTTTTGTCTGCATATTGAAAAACAACCTGATGATTATTGATCAGGGTTTGAATGATCTTGTCATCTGCAATAAATTTACCTTCGCCGTGCCGGACGGGATAATCTGCCATGGCAATATTTTTGGTGAACACGCAGGGGCTTTCTGGATTGGCCACAAGGCGAACCCATTGGTCTCTGAAATTTCCACAGTCATTATAGGTAACAGCCACACTTCTTTTTGTATAATCATTGTCCAGGCCGGGCAAAAGTCCCAGATTAACAAGGGCCTGGAATCCGTTGCAGATCCCGATAATCAGCTTTCCCTGGTCGATAAACGCCAACAGATCCTTACCAATATGATTTTTCAGTTTTAGCGCCTGGATAACACCGGCACCATGATCGTCTCCCCAGGAGAATCCACCACCAAAGGCAAGAATCTGAAAATCCCTTAACTTAATTTCCCCGGATACCAGCCTGTTGATATGAACTTTATGCGCCCGGGCGCCGGCAAGTTCAAAAGCATGGGCTGTCTCAGCATCGCAATTGAGACCGAACCCGGTTAATATCAGTGCGTTTACTTGGTTCATATCATCTCTCCAAAGGTCTTGTTAAAAGCCATATCCAGTTGAGCGATGGAAAGGTCAATCAGTGCTTTGCCATCAAGGTCTTTAATTTTTAAAGCTGTATGCTGGTCTGTAACGGTGCCGATACAGGAAACCGGCAGGCCTTTAAATAGTTTTCCAAATATTGTTTTATTTTCCTTTGCAACCGTTAGAATAAATCGGCCGGCAGATTCTGAGAAAAGACAGGCAGCATTGTTCAACCGGCCCCTGCTATCATCTGTGAGAAGATCAGTCAGATGGATATCAAGTCCAAGGCCGCCAGCCATGGCCATAAGTGACAAATGAATCCCGATCCCGCCCCGCGCAACAGCATGGCAGGATGCCACAAGTTCCTTTTCAATGGCTGCCTGAACCGCTTTATACGTTACTTTAAACCGGTTAAAATCAACCTGGGGCACATTCAGGCCTGTTTTCCCAAACATGTCATAATATTCAGACGCCCCCAGTTCATTGGCGGTAACGCCTATAACGTAAACCAGATCACCAGATACTTTGGGCTCCAGAGTTACGCATCGGGCCACATTGTTGACAATGGATGTGGCAGAAAATTGAACCGTCTCAAGCGCTGAAACCTTGGTCCGCTCTCCAAATTCTCCTTCCAGGTGCCCGTCCACGTACATGGAATCTTTACCGGACAGCAAGGGAATTTCATATTTTTCGCACGCGTCTTTCAACGCCCGGCATGCCCTTACAAGCTGGGCTGCCTTAAATTTTCCGTCTGGGTTTTTCTGTGGATCAAATCCGATATTGGGCCAGCAGAAATTATCCACTCCCCCGATCTGATAGAAATCACCGCCAACAGCAATCAATCGCCTGACCGCCTCATCAATGGTGCAGGTCATCATGTGATAGGCATCAATTTTAGAATACCAGGGCAGCAGACTCTGGGAAAACGCCAGACCCTTTTGACTGGTCAGAACCGGGCGGGTCACACTGGCACCCGATGGAATATTATGATTGATCCCCACCAGGGGTTTGATTACCGATCCGCCCTGAACCTCATGATCATACTGACGGATAATCCACTCTTTGGAACACAGATTGGGCCGCTGGAGCATCTTGAGCAGCACTGCATCAAAATTGGCCGGAGCACTGATCACAGGCTCGGTTAATCCGCGATGATCCGGCGGCAGCCATACGGCATCAAACTGCCAGGAAGGAAATCCCTTGTCCAGCAGATCCATATCCACGTAGGCACAGGTTTGATCTTTATATTTGATATGAAGCTTGCCAGTATCGGTATAAACGCCAATCACCGTACTTTCCACTTCATGCTGGGCTGACAGTTCCATGAACCGGTCTATGTTTTCCGGTTTGACCGATATGGTCATCCGCTCCTGGGATTCGGAAATCCAGATCTCCCACATATCCAGACCTTCATACTTTAACGGGACTTTGTCCAGCCACACCTCACACCCGTTGGACAGCATGGCAGACTCACCCACAGAAGAGGACAATCCACCGCCCCCGTTATCCGTGATAAAGGGAATCAGACCTTCGTCCCTGCAGATCAGCAGAAAATCATGCATTTTTTTCTGGGTATAGGGGTCCCCGATCTGGACGTGGCCTGCCGGTGTATTTTCAGAATAACTTTCCGATGATGCAGTCACCCCATGGATACCATCTTTGCCTACCCGGCCGCCGCTCATGACAATCAATTCTCCCGGAGAGGTTGTCTTGGTATGACTGGGTGCGCCGTTTACCGCATTGGGCATGATACCCAGGGCAGTCACAAAAACAAGGCTTTTGCCCATATACCCTGGATCAAATAGGGTCTGGCCAAATGTGGTGGGCACACCACTCTTGTTGCCCCCGTCCTTTACCCCTTCAATCACACCATCCAGCAGCCGTCTTGGATGAAGCGGCGGTTTTAACGGACCATTATAATTAATGTCCCCGACACAAAATCCGAAACTGCCCATGAACAGTTTTGACCCCAGCCCTGTTCCCATGGGATCACGATAAACCCCGACAATCCCTGTGATGGCTCCGCCATAGGCTTCCATATTGGATGGAGAATTATGGGTTTCACCTGTAATCACATAATTATTATCCTCATCAAACCGCCCTACTCCGGCATTGTCCCACAGCACAGATACCACCCAGTCTTTTTCTTCTTTGAGTTTAAGTGTCGGCTCTTTGATATAGGTTTTAAACAGATTGTTTTCAATGATAACTTCATGGGTTGAGGCATCCGTATATTTGAAAATGCCCTGAAACGTGTTGTGATTGCAATGATCACTTCTGGCCTGGGAAATATATTCCAATTCCAGATCCGTGGGTTTGGATAAGCCGGCAGTTTTCCTGGATTCAAGCACCTTGGGGTCCAGAAAATATTCCCGGATCACCGGGATATCCCTGGGGTTCAGTGCCAGGTTCCGTTCATCGGAAATGGCAGCCAGCTGTGCATCAGAATCAATGGATATGGTCTGGCAGCAAGGCGCATGGTTCAAGATGACCTTGGCCGGTTTCACATCCACACCCACGGTCTTGTCCCACTGGTCAGATGAAAAAACCTTGAACTGCTGAATAATGCTGTTGGACAACAGTTCAGATGCCATTGTTTCAACTGTTTTTCGGGTCAGATCTTTGCCTTTCAGGCAATACCGTTTTGAAGTATAAACCCCTTCGTCCGGCCCAAAGGTCTTGCCAAGATGATCTTTAATCGCTTCCATGGCCGTGGCACCCGGATTATCCTTGACACCCGGACGGTAACCGATCCAGATACACCAGTTAAAATCAATATCCAGAGGCGTTAAACTCGAATACTGGGTAACAGGGTTGGTAAAAATTTCATCCTTTGCCTGTTCCAGCTGACCTGCATCCAGATCTGATTCAATGGTCACGATATGGATACATCGTGCTGTCTCAATCTTGATATCAAAATAAGCACCTGCCTTTTTTATCAAAGAAGATGCTTCTGCATCCCGAAGCTCGTTTTTTAGAGCAATTTCAATACTTGCAATCATTTTATCCACCATTGAAATTTTATATGAAAGAACCGATCAACTCACTTAATTCTTTCATGTTTTGTTGTGGGCAGGCCAGGGTAAAATACCAGGGCGACCCATGGCCGTTATATAAATTTATTGAACCAACTGATGATATTCTCTTTGTTTCTCATGATGTCATTATAAAAGACAAAAACCATCAACGTCACAAGCATGGCTGCACCCAGCTTCATCATGTTTTCACGAATTTTATCATTCACTTCTCTGCCGGTCACAGCCTGAATAGCAAAAAACAACAAATGACCACCATCCAGAACCGGGATGGGAAACAAATTGATGATCCCCAGGTTTACCGAAAGCAGGGCAATAAACCAGGCAAAACTCTCTATTCCGGCTTTGGCCTGTTTACCGGCCATTTGAGCAATCACGATGGGACCGGCCAGATTATCTTTGGACACTGATCCTTGTACCATTTTAACCACAGAAACCAGGGTTAGATCCACGATTGAACAGGTGTCTTTGACGGCGCGCACCATGGCCTGGATGGGATTAAATTGTTTATGAAACGCTTCCCCGTTTCCCACAATACCGATAACATACTTATCAATCTCTTCGCCAAAGGCGTTTTTGCCTTTGGATATCATGGGTGTGATTGTTTTGTCCAAAAGCCTGCCATCCCTTAAAAGAACGACATCCAATGCCTGACCCTTGCCGGAATTAATGATGAGTGCCACATCTTCAAAAGATTCAACTTCCTTTTGATTGATCTTTTTGATCACATCTCCGGGCTGAATATCCGCTGCCAGAGCCGGGGAATTGTCCATAATCTTGCCCACAACCGGTTTTGACAGATAAAGACCGGCAAACTGATATAGAAAATAAAATATTAGAATGGCCAAAAGGAAATTAAAAACCGGGCCGGCAGCAACAATCAAACTTTTCTGCCACAATTTTTTATGGGTAAACGATGCTGATTCATCCTCAAGATTTATGGCACTGCCCGGATCTTCACCCACCATTTTGACGTATCCGCCCAGCGGAATGGCAGAGATACAATATTGGGTCCGACCCATTCTTTTGGTTAAAATTTTGGGGCCAAACCCCAGGGAAAAGACCTCAACGCCCACACCGCAGAGCCGGGCCACAAGAAAATGTCCAAACTCATGAATAAAAACCAGAATACCGATAACCACAATAAATGCTAATAAAGAATGCCCCATGACACCTCGCTTTTAAATCAGGGATTGCACTGTCTGCCGAGCCCATTCATCGGCTTCAATAATACTAGAAAGATCGGGATTGTCAATGCGCGTATGAAGTTCCATTGTTTGTGCAATCAGCTTGAAAATATCTGTAAACTGAATCTTTTTTGAAAGAAATAAAGCCACCGCCACTTCATTGGCTGCATTCATCACACACGGCAATGTCCCTTTCTGCAGACAGGCTTCATAGGCAAACAACAAAGATGGAAATTTTTTCTTGTCAGGTTTTTCAAAGGTCAGGGCACCCAATTGTTTAAAATCCGGAAAATCCATATGCAGATCCAGCCGGTCAGGTTCACTCAAGGCAAAGGCAATCGCAGCTTTCATGTCTGGCTGACCCATCTGGGCAATAATGCTGCCGTCCTTATAGCCGACCATGGAATGAACAATA
The DNA here is from genome assembly GCA_043827005.1 of Pseudomonadota bacterium. Lineage (GTDB taxonomy): Bacteria > Desulfobacterota > Desulfobacteria > Desulfobacterales > Desulfobacteraceae > Desulfobacula. The sequence goes on from JBDRPM010000126.1 coordinate 25,175, forward strand.
CTCTGGGGATGAACCAATACCTCAACCTGGTCCGGCAAGACATCAAACAGATGAACCGCTTCGATAATTTCAAGACCTTTGTTCATCAGCGTGGCAGAATCAATGGTAATCTTGTGACCCATGTTCCAGGTGGGATGATTCAGGGCATCTTCAAGTGTGATATGCTTAAAGTCTTCAAAAGGCCTGGTTCTGAATGGTCCGCCTGAAGCAGTTAAAAATATTTTTTTCAGATCCTTTCTCTGGTTTCCCATCAACGACTGGTAAATTGCTGAGTGCTCACTGTCCACCGGAACAATGGATATTTTTCTTTCCCGTGCCTTTGCCATCATCAGTTCGCCAGCCATGACCAGGGTCTCTTTATTGGCTAGCGCAATCTGTTTTTGTGCGTCAATGGCGGCCAGTGCGGGCTGAAGCCCGGCAGCACCCACCATGGCCAGAAGTGCCACATCAGCATCCGGATGAGCAGCTGCCTGAATATATCCGGCCGGGCCAAAAACAATGTCAGGTTTATGACTGGACAAAAGCTGCCTGGAAAGGTTCAATGCACGATCTTCATCCAGCACTGCCACAAGTTTTGGGTTAAATTCTTTAATCTGTTGGGCCAGAAGATCAATATTGCTCGCACCTGTAAGACAGGTTACACAAAACCGGTCCGGATGCATCCGGACAATATCCAGCGCACTGGTGCCGATGGATCCGGTTGAACCCAGGATCGATAGCGATTTCATAAAATAAACACCAGATAAGCGTAGAGAACAGGAACAGCCAGTAAAAGACCGTCAATCCGATCCAGCATGCCGCCATGACCCGGCAGTATCCGGCCGGAATCTTTGACTTTTGAGGCCCGTTTCATGGCAGATTCGAATAAATCACCGATTTGACCGGCAATGGCAAGCATGAAAGCAGCAGGCATGATCTTCAAAGACAGTGAAAAGTCTGTAAAAAAAAGCTGACAAAAAATAAAGCCCGCCAATATACTGACCACAGCCCCCCCGATTGAACCCTCAATGGTCTTATTGGGACTGATGGAAGGAGACAGTTTTTTATGCCCGAAAAATGTACCCGTGTAAAATGCGCCGGTATCATTGGCAAAAATAACAATCAACAGCCAGAGGACCCAGAGGGTTCCGCCCGCAAGCTCTTTAATAAATATCAATAAGGACAGGGGTACCGGAATATAAATGATGCCTAAAACTTGTTTGGCAATGGTATCAAAGATGGCATGATTGCTGGCAAACCTGGATAAAACAAAAATGGATAAGGCCATCAGATTCATGGCAAAAATTAAAAACAATACCTGCCATGAACCAAAACTGGCAGCAGCAATCAATGCCCCGGACACAACATATGAAATCCATTTAATGGTAGTGGAAATCGGACCGTTTCCTTTACCGAAAATAATTCTTAGATATTCACGGATAGAAAATATGGCAATGATACAGACCAACGCTGCCAGCAATGTCGTGCTGCCCTTGACAATAATCCAGATCACAGTCGGGGCTAATATTAGTGCGGTTATCCATCGTTTGAAGTGCTGCATGTCACCTTACCGAATCGTCGGTCCCTGTTTTGATAATTTTTTAAAATTTGAATAAACTCTTGTTCGCTGAAATCCGGCCATAATGTCGGGGAAATATACAGTTCCGAGTAGGCTGCCTGCCAGAGCAGAAAATTACTCAACCGATACTCCCCGCTGGTTCGAATAATCAGGTCCGGGTCCGGCATATTTCGGGTATACAGGTGATCTGAAATGGTTTGTTGGGTGATGTCCCTGGGATCAAGAACATTGGACTCAATTTTTTGTATGATTTGCTTGACAGCAAAGGTAATCTCTTCTCTTGATCCATAGCTCAAGGCAAGGTTCAATAAAGTTTTATCATTGTTTTTTGTTATTTCAATGGTGGCATCAACTTCTTGCTGAACATCAGCAGGGAGCCTGTCTTTTTGACCGATGACATTAACCCGGATGCCATTGTCATTAAATACATTTCGTTCTGAAACAATATATTTTTTTAACAGCATCATTAATGCTGATATTTCAGCTTTAGGCCTTGCCCAGTTTTCAGTTGAAAATGCGTACAGGGTGATTGTGCCGATCCCGAGCCTGGCAGCTGCAGTGACAATCGCCCGCACGGTCTGAGATCCTTGCTCATGCCCTTTGACACGATTCATCAATCTTTTTTTGGCCCATCGGCCATTGCCATCCATGATAATGCCCACATGGGCCGGCAGCCGATCAAGATCGAGATCCACAGCCTTGATTGTGTCAGACTTCAAGGATTTCCTTTTCTTTCCTGGAAAAAATTTCGTCTAACGTCTTGATGGATTGATCTGTGGCATCCTGAACCGCTTTCTGGCCTTTGAAACTTTCATCCTCTGAAATATCGCCATCCTTTTCAAGCTCCTTGAGCATCTCCTTGGAATCTCTTCGGATATTTCGAACAGCAACCTTGTATTCTTCACAGATTTTGGAAGCACTTTTGGCAATTTCTTTGCGCCGTTCTTCTGTTAACGGTGGAATGGATATTCTGATCAGTTTTCCATCATTGGATGGGGTCAGGCCGATATTGGCTTTTAAAATTGCTTTTTCAACCGAATTGATGACGCTGACATCCCATGGCTTGACCGTAATCAACCGACTTTCCGGAATCGATACCGTTGCCATCTGAGGCAAAGGTGTCTGGGTGCCGTAATAATCAACAAGCACGTTATCCAGCATGGTCTGGGATGCTCTTCCGGTACGAACTTTTAACAACTCTTTTTCAAACGCCTTTTCAGACTTTGCCATTCTTTCTCTGGTTTCCTGAAGTACGTCATCAATCATAACATTCCATCCTCATTCAACATTAACTATTTATTATAGATCCGGGTACCGATATTCTGGCCAAGAACAGCCTTTAGAATATTGTCTTCCTGATGAAGGTCAAACACCTGCAACGGCAGATTCTGTTCCATGGCAAGGGAAATCGCTGTCATATCCATCACATGAAGCTGTTTTTCAATCACGCCCATGTAGGACAATTCATCAAAACGAACCGCATCATCATAAATGTTGGGGTCTTTATCATATACCCCATCCACCTGGGTGGCTTTAAACAGGATCTGGGCCCGGGTTTCATTGGCCCTCAATACAGCAGCCGTATCCGTTGTAAAATAAGGATTCCCCGTACCTGCAGCAAAAATAACCACCCGGCCTTTTTCAAGATGACGGATGGCTTTTCTGCGAATAAAGGGTTCTGCAATCCGATCCATGGGAATAGCCGACTGCACCCGGGTAGAGACACCACATTTTTCCAGTGCATCGCAAAGGGCCAGACTGTTGATAACCGTGGCAAGCATGCCCATGTTATCTGCCGAGGTTCTATCCATACCGGCTGAACTTCCGGCAACACCCCTGAAAATATTCCCGCCACCCACCACGATTGTCACCTGAACACCAAGAGTGTGGACTTTGGCAATTTCCAGGGCAACGTAATGAATCATTTCAGGCGAAATGCCATAGCCCTGATTTCCCATCAGGGCTTCTCCGCTCAGTTTGATTAAAACCCGCTTAAATTCCGGCTCTTTGTTCAAGAGTTTATTCTCCTATCTGGAAACGTACAAATCTTTTGATTTGAATATTTTCACCGATCTGGGCAATGGTTTCTTTTACAAGGTCAGAAATGGTTTTCTGAGGATCCTTGACATATTGCTGGCTCATCAGGCAAACGTCTTTGTAAAATTTTTCAACTTTACCTTCAACAATTCTATCAATCATGTTTTCCGGTTTGCCTTCTTCGAGCATCTGTGCCCGAAAAATTTCTCTTTCTTTTGCAATTACAGCCGGATCCACATCTTCAGGATTCAGACCGGCTGGATTGGCTGCGGCTATATGCATGGCAATGTTTTTTGCAAAATCCTGAAAATTATCTGTTTTTGCAACAAAATCAGATTCACAGTTTACTTCAACCAGAACACCGAGTTTTGCACCCGTATGGATATATGAATAAATGACCCCTTCAGAAGTTGATCGGCCTGCCCGTTTAGCAGCCTTTGCCAGACCTTTTTTTCTTAAAAGATCAACAGCCAGATTCATATCGCCCTCGGCTTCTGCAAGAACCCGCTTGCAATCCATTATGCCTGAACCAGTTGCCTGGCGTAATTCTTTTACCATCTCAGCAGTTATTTGCGCCATTTTATAATACTCCTTTTATTTACTCAGCATCTACGGTTGTTTCTTCAACTTCAACCGGAGCTGCTGTTTTTCTTTTGATTTTTTCAACTACAGGGCCATCTGAACCATCTGAAATCATTTCAATCGCAATTTTGTCATCCGGATTAATAACAGGAGCGGCAGCATCTTCAATTTCACTCTTATCCGTTTGGGCCCGCTGTTTTTCCGCATAAATTTTATGGCCTTCAATGCAGGCATCGGCAATACTTGAGGCAAACAATCGGATCGATCGAATGGCATCATCATTGCCGGGGATTACAAAATCAACATCATCGGGGTCACAATTTGTATCAACAACAGCGATAATCGGAATCCCCAGTCTTTTGCCTTCTTTAACCGCAATGGCTTCATTTTTGGGATCAATAATAAAAATAGCGCCGGGTAACCGTTTCATCTGACTGATACCACCAATGGCAAACCCAAGTTTTTCTTTTTCCTTGAGCATTTGGGCCTGTTCTTTTTTCGGATAGTTTTCAAGGGTGCCGTCATTTTCGATTGAATTTAGAAAATGGAACCGGGAAATATTATTCTTGATGGTCTGGAAGTTGGTCAGCATGCCGCCCAGCCAGCGGTTTTGAACATAAAACTGCTCAGCACGGTTTGCTTCTTCATAAATTGCTTCAGATGCCTGTTTTTTGGTCCCGACAAACAAAACATCCTGACCTTTGGATGCTACGGATTTAACAAAATCATGTGCATTTTTAAACAGTTTGACTGTTTGCTGCAGATCGATGATGTAAATCCCATTTCGTGCACCAAAGATATACTTTTTCATCTTCGGGTTCCATCGTTTTGTCTGATGTCCGAAATGGACACCAGCTTCCAGCAGTTCTCTAATCGTAATGTAAGCCATTTGTTCTCCAAATTAAATTAATGGTTGTTTCCACCACCCAGATCATCCTTGAAAATCGACTTTTCTCAAAGCACCTGATTTTCAAGTCCCTGAATGTGAGTTTTATAGTTAAAACAAAAATCCAAATTTATATATCAAAACCAGTGGTTTTAATCAATCGATTTTTTTAATCTTTACAACCCGGTCATGCCCGGCCAGGTCCCTGATAAATTTTATGGATTCATATTGGGGATACTTTTTAACAATTGACCTGATCCCCTCCTGCTGGTCAAATCCGATTTCAAACATAATAACACCACCCGGGATCAGGTGCTCATGGACCTGGCCCAGCAACAGCCTGTAACAGTCCAGTCCGTCCGGCCCGCCATCCAGAGCCAGCATGGGCTCAAACGCCTTTATCTCAAGCTGTAAGTCCTGGACATCTTTTGTCGGAATATAGGGGGGATTGGATACAATCAAATCAAAATACGGACAAGGTTGCACAGCAGACAACCAGTTGCCGGCAAAAAAACAGACTTGGCCTCTGGCAATCCTGTGCGCATTTTTTATGGCCATCCCCAGAGCTACCAATGACACATCACTGGCAAAATAAAGGTGGCCGGGGGCGGCTTTGGCAAGGGAAAGAATAATGGCCCCGGACCCGACCCCAAGCTCAAGAACCCTTTTAAACGGATTTTTTACTTTTGACTTTTCTGATTTATCAACTAACACAGCCAGGGCTTGTTCAACAAGGGTTTCTGTATCCGGCCGGGGAACCAGCACGCCCTTTGCCACATCAAACTCAGAATCAAAAAATCCTTTGGTACCGGTAATATACGCTACAGGCTCACCATTGAGCCGTCTTTTTATAAGCGCTTTAAATGCTGATAATTCCTTTTTTTCAAGGGGCCGGTCATGCTGGAGATAAAGGTCTAACCGCTCAAGCCCAAGGCTATGGGCCAGAAGGATTTCTGCTGTCAGGCGTGGGCTGTCAATGATATGGTTTGGGATATGGTTTGGGATATGGCCTGGGGTGGTGATGTTTTCAGATGCGCTGCCCTGGGAGTATTTTTTAAAATATGACTCAGTCCAGATAAGTGTCTTGATGATGGTCCAATCAACCAATAGTCTTTAATGCCTCTGCCTGGTAAAAGGTTTTCAATTCATCGATAATATCCTGAATATGCCCTTCCATGATACTGTCCAATTGATAAAGCGTCAGCCCGATCCTGTGGTCGGTCATCCTGCCCTGGGGAAAGTTATAGGTTCTGATCCGTCCGCTTCTGTCTCCGGAACCAATCTGGTCTTTTCTTTCTGTTGCACGTTTATCATGCTCTTCTTGAATTTTGGCATCCAGAAGACGGGCTTTGAGAACTCCCATGGCCTTGGCTTTATTTTTATGCTGGGACTTTTCATCCTGACAGGTCGCTGTCACCCCGGTGGGAATATGGGTGATTCTGACCGCAGAATCCGTGGTATTTACCGACTGCCCGCCAGGTCCCGAAGATCTGAACACATCAACTTTTAAATCTGCAGGATTGATATCAATATCAATATCTTCAGCTTCGGCAAGCACAGCCACGGTTACTGCAGAGGTGTGTATCCTTCCCTGGGCCTCAGTTTCCGGCACCCGCTGAACCCGATGGGTGCCGCTTTCATATTTAAAACTGGAAAAAGCCTTTTTCCCAGTGATCAAAGCAACAACCTCTTTAAATCCGCCGGAACTGGAGACATTTTTTTCAATGATTTCGATCTTCCAGTTTTTGGCCTCAACATACCGGGAGTACATCCGGAAAAGATCACCGGCAAATATACCAGCCTCTTCACCGCCTGTTCCGGCCCGGATTTCTAAAATTACATTTTTATCATCCCTGGGATCTGTGGGCATCAACAGAATATTCAACTCGGATTTACAGATTTTGATCTTTTCTTCAAGCTCGGGGATTTCTTCTTTAGCCATTGCCCGCATCTCAGGATCGCTGTCCTTTAACAGCTCTTTTGCTTCAGAAAGCTCTTTTAAAACGCTTTCATATTCCCTGAATTTCGGAACAACTTTATTTAACTCACCATGCTCTTTGAGATACTCCTGGTACTTTTTCTGATCGCTGAGAACAGCAGGATCACTCAAGAGATGTTCAAGCTTTACAAATCGTTCTTCAATGACTTTTAATTTTTTAAACATAATTTAAAAACTCAAAAGGGGCTCTGTATTTCAAGACCCCTTTTTGATGACACCTTTTATGGTTGTGTTAAACAAGCTTGGTTGCGTCAAACCCTGCATATTTCTTTTTAAACCGGTCAATACGACCTGCAGAGTCAACCAGCTTCTGTTTCCCGGTAAAAAACGGGTGGCATTGAGAACAAATTTCTACCTTGATATTCTCTTTTGTCGAACCGACTTCAAAAGTTGCGCCGCACGCGCATGAAGCTGTTGATACGATATAATCCGGATGTATTTCTTTTTTCATTTGACTTAAAACTCCTTGCCAGGCCTTCTTATAAAGACCATCAAAACGTTATCATTCTTATTTTTATTCTTAATTGTTATGAATTCATCAAATTAAGAAACTCTGCATTATCCTTTGTTCCTTGCATTTTTTCAAGTAAAAACTGCATGCTGTCCACAGAATTTAAACTGGAAAGCAATTTTCGCAAGATCCAGACCCGATTCAAAACCAATGGATCAAGCAGCAATTCTTCTTTTCGGGTTCCGGATTTATTCATATCAATGGCTGGATAAATTCTTTTATCAGCCAGCTTTCTATCCAAAACAAGCTCCATGTTACCGGTACCTTTAAATTCTTCAAAAATAACTTCATCCATCCGGCTTCCTGTATCCACCAGGGCCGTTGCAATAATGGTCAGACTGCCTCCGTCTTCTATATTTCTGGCAGCCCCAAAAAACCGTTTTGGCCGGTCAAGGGCATTGGAGTCCACACCACCGGACAAAATCTTTCCTGATGGCGGCATCACTGAATTGTATGCCCGGGCAAGCCTTGTAATACTGTCGAGCAAAATCACCACATCATGGCCCTGTTCAACAATCCTTTTGGCTTTTTCAATCACCATTTCAGCCACCTGGACATGCCTTTCCGATGGCTCATCAAAGGTAGAACTGACCACTTCAGCATCCACATTTCGGGCCATGTCCGTCACTTCCTCGGGGCGTTCATCAATCAGAACAATCATGAGAATGGCTTCTGGATGGGCTTTAACAATACTATTGGCTATATTCTGCAAGAGCATGGTTTTTCCGGCTTTAGGCGGAGAAACAATTAAACCGCGCTGCCCGAATCCAATGGGACACATCATGTCAATCACCCGCATGGAATAATTGTCAGACTCAGCCTCAAGGTTCATTTTCCGTTCAGGGTAAAGGGGCAACAGGTTATCAAAGAGAATGGTTTCTGCAGCCAGTTCCGGATTCTTAAAATTAACCGCTTCCACCTTTAACAAGGCAAAATACCGTTCAGAATCTTTGGGTTGTCGAACCTGGCCGGAAATCGTGTCACCGGTTCTCAGATTAAACCGTCGAATCTGGGAAGGAGACACATAAATATCATCCGGTCCGGGCAGATAATTATATCCGGTCGCCCTTAAGAAACCAAACCCGTCCGGAAGAATCTCAAGCGTGCCTTCACCATAAATCTGGCCACTGTCTTCAATGGTGGCCTGGAGCAGTGCAAAAATCAATTCCTGTTTTTTAAGACCGCCAATACCTTCTATTTTTAGCTCTTTAGCTATCTTGGACAGTTCACTGATCTTCATCTTATTTAGTTCTACAAGGTTCATTAACACTCCCAAATTTTCGTTTTTAAATTTTTTAAAGGCTGTTCGTTCTGGGGATACCCTTTTAGAGTCTGGTAATCAAATGATATGGAAAAACAGACAGATATTTAGAAAAATAAATATGTAATTTTTTATTAAATAAGGCAAACCATTTAAATTGTCAAGAATTCTTTTTGTATTTTATCAAAGAGTTTATCAACAGAATCAAAGAGTTGTAAAAGGGTTCCTTTATTGACAATAACATGATCAGCCCGCATGGCTTTTTCATGTTGTGACATCTGAAGACCCAGCATCTTTCGGGCATCCTTTACACTGACATCATCCCGTCGACAAATCCTTTCGGCAAGTTCATCTTCACTGGCAATCACGGCAATGGTAAAATCAAACATATTGTCCATTCCCGACTCGAACAACAGCGGCACTTCCACTGCCACAGCCTTGCTTTCCCCTTTGTACGGGGCAGATTCAATTTGCTGGAACAGTTGTTGCCGAATCAGTGGGTGAAGGGTCTTTTCAATAATATCGCACTGTTTTTTATCATTGATCAGAATATGCCTCAATTTTTTCCGATCCAAAGTCCCGTCCTTACAAAGCACATCCGGACCAAAAATATCCACAAGCTTTTCAAGCCCAGGCTCTCCGGGCTGAACCACCTGACGGGCAATACGATCACAATCCAGCGTTACAACACCGAGTGTGTTAAATCGCTGGCAGACCAGAGACTTGCCAGACCCTGCCGAGCCTGTAACACCAATCTTCAAAATTTTATTTTTCCCCGGCATAATTGACTTATAATACGGTTTTGTGATAGTTTTCAACACTATTTTTTAAACATCATAGAAAGGATTTGTACTGTGGAAAGAACATTATCAATCATTAAACCCGACGGGGTTAAAAAAAACGTTATCGGTGAAGTTGTCAAACGATTTGAAACCGCCGGAATTAAAATAGCTGCCATGAAAATGATCCAGTTAACCAAACCCCAGGCCCAGGGGTTTTATGCTGTCCATAAAGAGCGCCCGTTTTTTGACAGTCTCACTGATTTTATGACCTCAGGTCCCATTGTTGTCATGGTGCTTGAAGGCGAAGATGTCATTGCCAGGAACCGCAAACTCATGGGTGCCACTAACTTTAAAGATGCAGAAGAAGGAACCATTAGGAAAGATTTTGCAACCGATATTGAACAAAATGTTGTTCACGGTTCTGACGCCCCTGAAACCGCTGCATTTGAAATCGGTTATTTTTTCAACGGCCTTGAAATCCAGAAAAGATAATCTCGCCTTAAAAACATAAAAAACCGCTGCCTGACACAATTTAAGCAGCGGTTTTTTAAATTTTAATCCTGATTCATTCAGGGGATGATCAATTCAAACCTGTTCCGCTATGATTTCAAAGTATTTTGTGGTTCATCTTTCCTGTTTTATACCCGTCAATATCAATACTGATATAGTTGAATCCGATTTTCTTAAATCCAGTTGAAATCGTATTTCTAACAGGATCTTCCAACAACAGCTTTGCCCGGTCCTCAGCCACTTCAATTCTGGCTAAATCCCCATGACACCTGACCCGAACCTGTTCAAATCCAAGGGACTGCAGCAGGATTTCAGCTTCATCCACTTTTAACAGATCATCATTTAGGATTCTCACTCCATACGGAATACGGGTGGCCAGGCAGGACTGGGATGGCTTATCCCAGGTTTCAAGCCCTATCTTTTTTGACAATTGCCGAATATCAGACTTTGTCAACCCGGCTTCTGCCAATGGGGCAAAAAAACCCAGCTCTTCGGCAGCCTTAAGGCCTGGTCGATAATCTTCCAAATCATCCAGATTCACGGCATGCACCAGATACTCAATCCCGGCTTTCCGGGCTTTATCTTTAACCAGTGAAAAAACAGCCTTTTTACAATAATAGCACCGTTGCGCAGAGTTTCTAACCACATCAGGATTACTCAAAACATCCACGTCAACACAAACCAGATCAACACCAATGGTTGCCGCTATCTGTCTTGCAAACTCAACTTCTTTTTGGGGCACAAACTGCGACACCACCATAACAGCCAGCAATTGTTTAAGCCCGGCACGTTTGGCAACCGCCAGAAGAAAGGACGAATCAACCCCGCCCGAAAATGCCACAGCAACAGAAGAAAAATTTTTCAGTCTGTTTTCAATGTCTTTAAGTTTTTTATCAATCACTGCCTGAGTATCATTCATCATAAATCTCGAACTTGGTTTCAGCACTGGTGATAACGTCAATCTGTTCCTGCAGCACCCGCCGTTCAGAACTGACCAGCCATTGAGTCCATTCATCAACATGTTTCCACCGGCTGATCACAAGCATCTGGTTGTCCACATCCACACGTCTTAATATTTCACTGCCAAGATAACCATCCCGCTTTAATGCTGCTTCATTCATCTCCTGGTATAGACTTTTCAGTCGATCTTCATTCCCGGGTGCAAGCTTTCTTTTAATTAAAACTGTAACCGCCATAAACACCTCCAGATTCTATCATTAAAGAACCAGACGTTATGATAGTATATAACATATTTTCCCTGGTTTTAACAAACCCAAACCAGATAAAAACCAAATTATTGTTGACTAAAAATCAACCTTCCTGTATAGAATCCAATCATTCTGCTGGGTGATCGTCCAACGGCAGGACTACGGACTCTGACTCCGTCAATTAAGGTTCGAATCCTTATCACCCAGCCACTTAAAAGACAAAGGCTTTCAGCAGACTACGCTGAAAACCTTTTTTACTTCAGATCCCATTTCCCCCAATTTTATCCCAGTTTATATTTTTATCCCGAATCTCATGAATGCTCTTCATTACAATTTGAAAGTCGCATTTATGCACCCTTCTTCAATACCATAAATCTGTCATTTTATTTCCATCTTACCCAACCTGTTGAAATTATAAGAATAGATAAATTATCGTGTTTCCTGTTGCTATTGGTATATATATTGCTCTTTTGTGATATTTAATTTTAATTGAATAAGCAAATAACCAAAACAAACACCAAGGGAGATCCTAATGAGAAAAAAAAGAGGGGTTGTTTTAACTGTTGTTCTGGCCGGCCTGCTGGTGGCCATCCTTCCGTTGTCTGTCCAGGCAGGACCACACGGCAAACTGACTATTTTCCATGCAGGGAGCTTAACCGTACCGTTTGAAAAAATTGAAAAAGCCTTTGAAGCTCAATATCCTGATGTTGATGTTCAAAGAGAGTCGGGCGGCAGCACAAAAATGGCCCGAATGATTTCCGAAGTGGGAAAACCCGCTGACATTATGGCATCAGCAGACTATAAAGTCATTGACAGCAACCTGATCCCAATGTTTGCCACCTGGAATGTGCGATTTGCTTCAAACCAGCTGGTCCTCTGCTATACCGACCAAAGCAGGGATGCCGATCAAATCACTGACAAAAACTGGTATGAGATTTTACAAAAAAAACAGGTGACATGGGGTCATTCGGACCCTAACCTTGATCCTTGTGGATATCGAAGCATTATGGTGTTGCAGCTGGCTGAAAAATTTTACAATATCCCAGGGCTTTATCAACGGCTCATTGACAATCGGCCTCTAAAAAATGTCCGACCAAAATCTGTGGAACTGGTGAATCTTCTTAAAACCGGACACATGGATTATGCCTGGGAATATCTGTCTGTGGCCATTCAACATGAGTTGAAATTCATAGCCCTTGATGATCATATTAATCTTGGCAACTACATGCATGACGACTTTTACAAACAGGCCCAGGTGAAAGTGACGGGGAAAAAGCCCGATACATGGGTTACACAAGAAGGCCAATCCTGCACCTATGGCATTACCATGATCAAGGATGCCCCAAACCCGGAAGCAGCAAAAGCCTTTTTGCGTTTTCTTCTATCTGCTGAGAATGGTTTGAAAACCTTAAAGGAAATGGGCCAACCACCCTTTATTCCCTGCTGGGTTCCCTCCCAGGAAATGGCTGATGCACTTCCCTCTGAGATACACACATTGGTGGAAGTGAAAAACCAGACCAAATGACACGGATCGAATCCTTAAGCTGGCTGTTCATGCTGATCAGTCTGCCCTTGATCCTTTTATTGACATTGCCGCTGCTTCAAATGGCATTTGAACCCTCTATTGAAATGCTGTTAGAGACAATTGCAGACAAAGAGGTGATGGCGGCTATTGCAAGGTCCATCAATCTGTCTTTATGCGCTGGCATCCTTTCTTTTGCCATGGGAACGCCCCTTGCCTATCTTTTGGCCAGAAAGCGTGTCCCTGGAAAAAAAATCATCGAAGGAATCATTGATCTACCGATCATGATTCCTCACCCTGTGGTGGGCATTGCCATTCTCAGCCTTACAGGAAAAAACCATCCCATTGGAAGATTTTTGGCTGATGTCGGGATTCAGATTATGGGAACAAAAACCGGAATTGTCTGTGTATTGCTGTTTGTAGGCCTGCCATTTTATGTGAATGTGGTAAAGGCTGGGTTTGAAAGTGTCCCCATTCGGCTTGAAAATGCCTCCCGATCTCTGGGTGCGGGAGCTACAGCCACGTTTATGCGCATTACATTCCCTTTAACATGGCGGCACATGATCGTGGGTGTTATCATGTGTACGGCCCGGGCCATCAGTGAATTCGGTGCTATTGTCATAGTTGCCTATCATCCCATGACAGCCCCGGTCATGATTTATGAACGATTTACCGCCTATGGATTGAAATACTCACAACCCATTGCTGTCTGGTTAATTTTGATTTCATTTGTTCTGTTTATCCTCTTGCGCATGCTGTCAAGATCAATTAACCTGAAACCGGCATAGCCATGATTCATTTGAAAAACATAAATTTGACCCTGCCGTCCTTTGCACTCAGCAATATCAATCTGCATATTCAAAAAAATGATTTTTTCTCATTGATCGGCCCCACAGGATCAGGAAAATCATTATTGCTGGAAGCCATCATGGGGCTTATCCCATTTTCAAGCGGACAGTTGATGATTGATCAATGTGATATGACCACCTGGGCTGTTGAAAAACGCAACATTGCTATTGTGTACCAGGATTTTGCACTCTTCCCGCATTTGAACGTCAGACAAAACATCTGCTATGGGGTTTCATACCATAAAATCCCAAAGGATACCGTGCAAAAAAGATTTGATTCTCTGGTTTCCAGCCTTGGGTTGGAAAAAATTATTGACCGGCATCCGAATAATTTGAGCGGCGGTGAAAAACAGCGCGTTGCCCTTGCAAGATCTTTGATTCTAAATCCCAGCCTGCTTCTTTTAGATGAACCCTTGTCAGCCTTGGATCCTGTATTCCACGAAGAGGCCAAACTGCTTCTTAAAAAAATTCATGATTCGCTGGAAATCACCATCATCATGGTATCGCATAATTTTTCAGATGTGCTCTACCTTGCCGATAAAGGCGCCATCATAGAAAACGGTGCCATTATGCAGCAGGGTGAAATTCTGTCAATTTTTGAAAAGCCCAATTCCATCTTCACTGCCGCTTTTGTAGGCATGAAAAACATTCATCCCATCCATATCAAAAACAACAAAATAATGATTCAAGAAACCGACATTGAAATAACCCCAGCACACCGCCCCAACAGTGCGAACCTGTATGTGGGGATCCGCCCTGAAAACATCTTTTTAAAAGGGTTGAATGGTGATATATTCCCAAACAGTTTTAAAGGAAGGATAAAAAAAATCACCAGCAATGGTGTTTTTTTAAATTTTTATATACAAACCGGACAGTTACAGTTTGAAGCCATTTGGCCAAGACACTATCTTCGCAATCATGGCCTTGATGTCGGCAAAAGTGTTGAGTTCGGATTTCATCCAAAATCTGTTCATACATTTTAAATAAAATCTGGACAGCTTACGGTTCGGTATTCAGATCGATATGCATGCTATGAATTAACATAGAAAGGCGGACAAAAAAAATGAACACCCAGGACATCATCAAAAAATCATTTGCCGGCGAATCCTTATCTCAACCTGAGCTGGTGCATCTGCTCAATATGCCGCCAGACTCGATGGACACTTATTCAGTCATGGCCGCTGCCAGCCGAATCTCAAAGGAATTGTCCCATGGGCAGGCAGAAATACATGCACAATTTGCACTCAACCTGGCTTTATGCCCCTGTAATTGTCTTTTCTGCTCTTTTGCACACGTTAATGGTATTTTTAAAGAGGAGATCGTACTTTTGCCGGAACAGGCAGTGGCATATGCCCGGCAATTTGAGGAAAAAGGTGCCAATGCCATTTTTGTGATGACAACGGCAAAGTACGGGTTTGATCATTTTATCGAGATGTCCTTGGAAATCCGGCGAAATTTAAGACCTGAAACTACTTTGATTGCAAATGTTGGAGACCAGTCCCCTGAAAATGCAAAAAAACTCAAGGATGCCGGGTATGCCGGCGTATATCATGCGCTCAGACTTCGTGAAGGGTCTGACACTGGTATTTCTCCGCAAAAAAGGAAAGACAGCATCCGTGCTTTCCAGGAAGTCGGACTTAAGGTGGGTACCTGCGTTGAACCTGTCGGGCCGGAACACACCAATGAAGAGCTTGCCCAAATGATACATTACACTGCATCATTTAATCCAGCTTACAGTGGCGCAGCCAGGCGGATTTCCATCCCGGGAACGAAAATAGCAGAACGGGGGATGATCAATGAACTCCGCATGGCTCAGATTGTCGCAGTCACACGACTGGGAATGCCGCGGACGGTCACGGGTAACTGCACCCATGAACCCTGTACTCTTGGTGCTGTTGCAGGCGCCAATCTGTTCTGGGCAGAACTGGGAGCCAACCCCCGCGATGTCAAGGCACGAACCGAAGACGGCAGGGGGGATACCATTGAGCACTGTTCCGCACTTTTTAAGGAAAGCGGCTGGGATATTTGGAACGGTCCTTCTCGATACTATGAACAAGGCCCGGTTAGCATCAGTCCAAAGTCAGATATTTTTCCTGGCTGAGCCGGCGAAGAATTTCAAGGGTTGTTTTGGATCGGTCCATGGTATAAAAATGAAGCCCGGCCACTCCTTTTTCCAACAATCCCCTGCACTGGTCCAGGGCCACTTCTATACCCAGTTCGAGCACTGCGGCTTTGTCATCCGGATCAATGGTTTTTAATTGCGCATCCAGTTTTTCCGGTATAGCAGATCCACATATTTCAGATAGCATCCGTGTCATCTTGACTGTATAAACGGGCATAATCCCTGGAATAATCGGTACATCGATCCTTTGTTGTCTGCATTTTTCAACAAAATTGAAAAAATAATCATTATCATAAAAATACTGGGTCACAATGTATTGTGCGCCAGCATTTACTTTTTGTTTCAAATACCCGATATCCGTATCCAGGCTTTCCGACTCGATATGGCCTTCAGGGTACCCGGCACACCCCAGCGTAAAATCATAATGGGTTTTTATGTATGCAATCAGGTCAGACGCATACTTAAAACTATCAGGATGCGCCTTGAAATCTTTTGTTGCCGGACGATCTCCCCTGATCACAAAAATAGTCTGCACCCCCAGTGCCTGATAAGCATCCAGCACAGTCCGGATATCATCCGGGCTGAGTCCGAACCCCGCAATATAGGCAACTGTGGGCAATTTTTCCTGGATTACCAGGTTTTTAACAAGCTGATAGGATCCGTCCCGGGTGGAACCGCCTGCCCCAAAGGTCACTGAGAAATAATCCGGATTCAAACCGGACAATAGTTTGATTGTACCTGAAAATTTTTCAACGGCTGATTGATCCCTTGGCGGGAAAAACTCCATTGAAATGACTGGTTTGCGTTGTCTGTATAAATCGGTTACTCGCATCATTATCTCCTTTTGTCATTAATCTGCATCTGTTTTTACCTGTCCATCCATTTTCATATCGCACACATCCCAGATGTTTTTGCAATCCTTGTGCCAGGCTTTCGTATCACCTTAACATTCTGATATTATAGCCTATTAACGCCCTTTAAAACTTTAGCACGGGTAACAGACAGACGCATTATTGCAACCGCCTAATGTCATTGACATGAACCAAACCCGTCTTTTTTTTATTAACCATTTGGAATGATTGGCAATAGTGCCTTCATTAATTGCCTGGTATAAACCTTGCAACTTGATAATGATAATGATAGTGCAGGAGCAGAAATTGGATTTTCCCCAATGCTGCGGCCCTAAAGTTCATGGCGGTACAACAGTATCGAAAATAAAACAAACATGAACAAAAAAAATAAAATCTTACCAGAGAGGATGACATGAAAATAGCTGTAAGCGCCTTTGGCGAAGACTTAAACGCTCAGATCAATCCACGGTTCGGCAGATGTGATTACCTGTTGATTGTCGATACCGATACCATGGCCGTAGATGCCTATTCCAACGAAAGCAGGAACCTGAGCGGCGGTGCCGGTATCCAATCGGCCAGCTTTGTGATTTCTAAAGGGATCAAGGCCTTATTAACAGGAGATTGCGGGCCCAAGGCCATGGATGTTTTTTCAACGGCAAATGTTGCTGTGTATACCGGGCAAACCGGGACTGTTCAGCAGGCAGTTGACCGGTTTAAACAGGGTGGGCTGAAAGCCGCTGCCGGAGCCACCGTACCTGAAAAATCAGGTGTTAACCAGACCCAGACAGGTTCGGGCAGCGGCCGTGGATTGGGTACGGGCAGCGGTTGCCGCATGGGTGGCGGCGGCGGACGAGGTATGGGTGGTGGCGGACGCGGCATGGGTGGCGGTTGCGGCGGCATGGGACGTCAAAGATAGACAAAAAAACCCCTGAACAATTAAATGCCCAGGGGTTCTATTTTTCAAGTCATTGAAATGACTTTTTTTAGCAAATAAAAACGGTTAACTAAATCACGGTTACATTTGCTGCTGAAGGCCCTTTTTGTCCTTCTTCGATGTCGAAAGAAACACGGTCCCCTTCATTAAGGGATTTAAATCCTGATGAGTTAATACCTGAATGATGCACAAATACATCTTTTCCGCCGTTTTCTTGTTCGATAAATCCAAAACCTTTTGAGTCGTTAAACCATTTTACTGTACCGTTAGCCATGTAGGCAATCTCCTGTAATAAAAAAAATAAAATAAACCAGCTTCTAAACTTTGAGGGTAAGCCACATTTTAATGTTGGGAATATACACCTTAAGGAGGAAGCGTTTGCGCATCACTTATTGTTGCACAACTTTAAGCATCATACACTAAAGGGAAACCAAGTCAAGCGATATTTTTATTTTTGCATAATCGCCGACACTATGTTTTAATTGATTGCAATTTTGGCCAGTCAGTGTAACATAGCAATCAAATTCAAACAAATACGCAATAGCGGTCAAAAACAATATCTTTATCAGGCCTCCTTTAAATCACATTGTTTTCCCGGCACACACGTTGCTGCCAGAATTTATGCTGCTCACTTCAACAGCATAACAGGCTGACACTTTTGTCAGAACCGTTGCAGGTAATAACTTTGGAATTGCCCGTTACACAGGCTATTTCTAAATCATCTATATGAACAGGAGTACTATGGCTTCAATACGCCTTCGCTATCAAACCCTTGAGTTTGATGGCATTGATATTCACGTACGGTCCTTGCGGGATGCACTTCAATTTTCGGATATTGACGGTGTTGCAGAAAAATTGGGGATATCGTCGGCCACATGGCCTCTTTTTGGAGTGATCTGGGCTTCTGGTGAAGTTCTTGCCCACCACATGCTCGGCTACGAAATCAAAGGGAAAAAAATTTTAGAAGTGGGCTGCGGGATTGCATTGGCCAGCCTGGTACTCAACCATCGCCTGGCAGACATAACCTCCACCGACCATCACCCGGAAGCTGAAATTTTTCTAATGGAGAATGTCAAACTCAACACAGGCAAAAAAATACCATTCATTCGCACCGGATGGGGCGACACCGACAGCAAGCTGGGCAAATTTGATCTGATCATCGGAAGCGATCTTTTGTACGAAAGAGATCATGCCCAAATGCTGTCATGTTTTATCGACCAACACGCCAATCTTAATTGCGAGGTCATCATTGTTGATCCGGGACGTGGTCAGCATGCAAGCTTCAGCAAAAAAATGGTCCTTCTGGGGTATTCGCACAGCCAGAACAAACCAGCGGCTACCAATTACCTGGCACAGCCGTTTAAAGGACAGATCCTAAGCTATTCCCGTTAGCCCGAATATTTCACTTTGCAGGCGAACCGTTTTCACCTTATCTGCGGTGTTGCAGGCCGTTTGCGGTAGGAATACTACAGCTGCAAGCCCTGCGCCTTGCCGCTAAGACAAAAACGATTCGTGACATATTCGGGTTAGCACAATCGATCAATTCGATAAAAAATAAAAAAAAGCCTCTGAACAATTAATGTCCAGAGGCTCTATTTTTAAAAATCACCAGGGTGATCTTTTTTTACATAGCAAATAAAACGGTCGACTAAAGCACGGTTACATTTGCTGCTGAAGGCCCTTTTTGTCCTTCTTCGATATCGAAAGAAACACGGTCCCCTTCATTGAGGGATTTGAAACCTGTTGAGTTAATACCTGAATGGTGTACAAATACATCTTTTCCACCGTTTTCTTGTTCGATAAATCCAAAACCTTTTGAGTCGTTAAACCATTTTACTGTACCGTTAGCCATGTTGGCAATCTCCTGTAATAAAAAAATAATAAACCAGCTTCTAACTTTTGGGGTGAACCACATTTGAATATTGGGGATATACACCTTAAAGAGGAAACACTCACGCTTTACTTATTTCAGCGCAACTGAAGCCAGATTACAGGAAACCGAACAAAAGTCAAGCGATTATTTCTGAATTATTTATTTTTTTATTTTCCCTATCATTTCAACCTGAAATAAAAACCATACAAAACTCTATGTTTTTTATTTTATTGCAAATTTTAAATATTAGAGTATACTGTCAACTTAAACATTCAAGTAAAAGCACATTTCCTGTTGAAAAATATTCAGCAGGCCATCCTCGCTAACCTCGTTGTGTACCATGCATCGGTTGTTGCCGTTGAAATTTATGCTGATTACTTTAGAAACCCGGTATGAGGTTTTTGACGGGAACCATTGCCGTGCATTTTTTTTGTGCCTGCAAGCAACACATCCCCTGCACCATACAATAATTTCATACAATAATATACAACCACTGGATGACAAACATCCAAACCTTGAAACGTCGGGAATAATCCTGGCTGATCAATAAACACACAGGAGTTTTATGAGTTTTAAAAATTTTAAGTTTCACCAGAAGATAATTGCCGGCATTGATGCCTGCGGTTACACCACCCCTACCCCAATTCAGAAAGAAGCCATTCCACCCATCCTTGCAGGCAAAGATATTTTTGGTCTTGCACAGACAGGAACAGGCAAAACAGCGGCATTTGTTCTCCCGCTTCTTCAACGACTGCTTGACAGTCCTGAAAAAAAAGAACAGGCCCTGATCATGGCCCCAACCCGAGAGCTGGCAGAACAAATCCATGATAATATTCTTAAAATGGCTGGAAATACCGGACTCAAAAGCGTTGTCATTTATGGCGGGGTCAGCAAACAACCCCAGATCAAAGCAATCCGCAACGGCGTGGACATCATTGTTGCCTGTCCTGGGCGACTGCTTGATTTGCTTAACGATAAACGCACCCGTCTTGGTAACATCAAAGTATTAATTCTTGACGAAGCCGATCATATGCTTGACCAGGGGTTTCTTCCGGATATCCGACGAATTATCAAACTTTTGCCGGTTAACCGGCAGTCCCTTGTTTTTTCTGCCACCATGCCAAAAGAGATCCGGCTGTTGGCGCAAAACATTCTGCAAAATCCAATAACCATTCAAGTTGAGCATAACCTTCCGGCTCCAACGATTTCCCATGCACTGTTTCAGGTGGCAAAAGAATCCAAGACCGCTTTACTTAAAAGCATTCTTGAAGATGATAAAATGAAATGCACCCTTGTCTTTACCCGGACCAAGCACAAGGCCAAGAATCTGGCCAGACAATTGGAAAGTGCCGGTTTAAAAGCTGCTTCCATACAGGGAAATCTGTCTCAAACCAATCGGCAAAAAGCGCTGAACGGCTTTAAAGACGGAACCTATACCATTCTGGTGGCAACCGATATCGCAGCCCGGGGAATCGATGTGCTCGGGATTTCTCATGTTGTGAATTATGACATGCCTGATACCACTGAAACCTATACCCATCGAACCGGAAGGACTGGAAGGGCTTCCCGCACAGGACAGGCCATCAGCTTTGTCTGCCAGGAAGATACCAAGATACTGACTCTGATCGAACGTACCCTTGGAAAAAAAATGCACCAAGAGCAGCCAGCCTGTTTTCCAACTTCTTTGCCCGCTTCCATCGCTGCAACACCAGTGAAAAAAACATTTACCGGCAAAAAGAGAACAATTAAAGATCACAGCTATAAAAACCAACGCACTCCAGACACCAAACACCCGAGACGCAGTTGTCTCTGGTCTGAATCCCTGGTTCTAGCATAACGCTGTCTACATAAAACACACTCATCTGAATGAGGACAATAGCCATGATAAGAAAAAACTATTCATTTGAAAAACGCCAGAAAGAACTCTTGAAAAAAAAGAAAAAAGAAGAGAAACTACAGCGTAAAATAGAAAAACAAAAAGAACCTTTAAATGAAAAAAGTGACAATTGCCAGACACAGTGAACAATTGCCGGTCGGCTTCATTCAATCATATATATCGTTCAGATCAAATCCGTCAGGTGCCTGTTTAGAGCAGGTGCCTGGCTGATCATCCTATCCTGCGGTCGCATCTCAGACATTGCCTGTTTTTGTCAGCATTGACCCTCAAAAATATTTTGTCCAGGAGATTGGATCGGATGGATTTGCTGAACCCGGATGCCCTGACCACTGAGATGAACAATTTCAGCCAGACCTTTGGCGGCAGGATTGATAAACTGAAGATACGTCTGGACGGTATCTGTAAAAACTGTTTAATGGTATAAGACAAACATTTTTTTTCTTAAAAATTTTCTTTTATCATTGGACGGTTGGTGATAAAAGTAGATGGTAAATAAAGTCAAACAGATAAAACTCAATAAATAGGATCAAAATGGAAGCTGCAAGTTTAAAAAAGAAAAACTTAATTTCGCAATGGGCATTTGATACCCGCCCGATCTTAGGCCGGTTGCACCTGTGGCTTGAGGATGTCAGCATCGAATGGATTACAGGCAAAACAGAAGATGAGTTAAATGACTGTATCTCATTTGCAGGCAACCGCACTGAAAAAATGCTGGCCATGACCTCGGCAGTCACGGCTTTGGGCACCAAACTGTTTGGCCGATATGGCCAGGGAGCAGGCCTTTCCAAAAAAGAGCTCAACCTTGTCAAAAAAGATGCAGACGCCATCTCTGCCTATGCCATGAGTGAAAGCCTGTGGTATCTGTCACGGTCTCTTCCTGAAAATCATGCCATTATGGTCTGTCTGGGTGAAGGGCTGATGCCCAAAGCTGGTGAAACTGCTGAAATGGGGGCCAATCCCCTTCTGGGATTCGGACGGGTCTATGCCAGACCCGAAGTGGCCCAGTTTCTTGAGCGCTGCGTTTTAAGACTGATCAATGATAAAAAATACCAATGGGAAGATTTTAGACGCGCCCTTGCCTTAAAAGACATTACCGTATGGGGGGCTGCCATTGACACCCTGGAAAATACCGACCGGTTTGCCAGGGGAGAGGCCACAGGCCCCATGACCATTCTTCATCTGTTTGACCAGCCATTGGCCATCAGTGATCAATACGAAGGATATATCGGCAATCTGGTTCTGCCAAAGGCTGTGGTGGAAACGGCTGCAATGGACTCGCTTTTGATTAACTTTTTCACACCCAGACAAAAAGTGGTCCAGGCCATTAAAATGACCTATCCGGGCATTAAATCCGAAAACATCCATGTCTGGACCCTCCAGGGGGAACGAAGAAAACCCCGTATCGAAAAAATCTGGAACGAATGGGCCCAAGAAGGAGCCCACGTTATTGATGAAAACTGGACATTGCCCACAGGATATAAACCATTCATGGATTCCGGGACCTATGCGCCCAGTTTTGCAGTTAAAACCTGGACAGACAAACACGACGATATCCATCTGTTTGTGGTTGACGGATACTCTGCATCAGCCGAAGCCATGCAGGCAGCCAGCCTTTGTGAAATTTTAAATATTGATGTTTCCATGGCCGTATTATCTTCCAAGTTTGCATTATCCTTTGATCAGGATGCAGCCAGCATGAAACTGGACCCGGATGCAGATGATTTCGCCCTCCGCCTGAAAAATGAAATTGTTAAAGCCGATATTGATGATCAACTGATCCAGACCTACAAGGAAAGCATCAGACTGGCCAGAAATGCCGGCATCCCCCTGAAAAAAAGAACCATTACCGCAGACGACCTGATTGCAGAAAAAAAATGGCGGGCCCTGGCCACAACCGGATATATGCTGCCTGATCCCTATTCAGGATCTCCTGGTGTCATTAAAATTACCGAAGACATCTATTCGGTTACGGTCCGGTTGTCTTCTGAAACAGCCGATAAAAAAATCACATTCAAACTCAGGCTTCTTGAAGGATTAGACGGCAGCAAGCTGATCTTTTCCCCGCTTTTAAACCGGTTTTTAAAAGGAGAAAATTTTAAAAACCGTGCCGTAAAAATTTCAGACTCCGGAAGAATCAGGAACGAACTTCAAACCCTTTGCACAGATGCCCTGGAATATTCAGGTGACTGGGTCATGCTCAATTTTAGTAAAATCCCTGTGGCCACCATTTCCCCGGAAGATCAAAAACTGCTCAAAGATATCCTGACCTGGTACAAGCACAATTATCCTGTGTGGTTTGAGTGGTTATTGTTGAAAGATGACCTGCAAATTGACGACAAAAAAATAGGACAAAAAAAATAGATATGAATGAATTTAACATCACATTCCCCGGAAACAAACGAGTGGATGTTGGTTATAAATCGTTTACAGTTAAGACCGATCAAAATCCTGAAAATGGTGGAGAAGGCTCTGCGCCTGAGCCCTTAGATCTTTTTTTATCTTCAATTGGTGCTTGTGCCGGAATTTATGCCAAGACCTTTTGTGATGTCAGAAAAATACCCACTGATCGAATGCATTTAACACTGGAACCTTTTTTAAAAGAAAAACAAAAATTGATGGACCGATTGGAAATGATCTTATATGTCAACCCGGCCTTTCCAGAAAAATATTTCAGGGCCATTGCCAATTCCATGAACGGATGTTCGGTTAAAGCCCAGCTTCATCCGGATATAAAAACCAACATCACTGTGATTCATATAAAAGAATAAGCTGCTTTATCCTTGTTCTCTTAAAAATTTGTCCAAAGCTTCAATCATAAGGTTGGACAATGGCATATCTTTTTCCCTGGCCAGTTTGACGATCCGTTCAGCCATGGCACAGGGGAGCTCAATGGTAAAACTTTGCCGAAGGTCCATACACTCATTTAAAACTTTATCGCGATCCATGACTTTCCAATCATTTAAAAAAAGTGTATTTAAAATACGTCCACCAATTTACACTAAAATAACAAATACCCCATAACCAATGTAAAATCAAGGCAATCGTGTTTAAGACGCTTGACAGAATCGGGTCTGGCAGTACACAATAGCCCGTATATACTGACAATAGATCTGGTTCTGACACGGTTTTTTCATCCATGTAAAAAAAAATTTTAGGAGACGTACATGGCATTATCATTCATGGAAGGCAATGAGGCCCTTGCACGGGGGGCTGTAAAGGCGGGCTGTTCATTTTTTGCCGGCTACCCCATCACCCCGGCGACAACCATCTTCAACCATATGCTGAGCTACTTGCCGCCCCAGGGCGGCATCTGCATCCAGGGCGAAGATGAGATCGCATCCATTGGGTATTGCATCGGCGCTTCCATGGCCGGGAAAAAAGTACTCACCGCAACCTCTGGTCCCGGTATCAGCCTTTACAGCGAACAGATCTCCTTTGCCATTGGCAGTGAAATTCCCCTGGTCATTGCCGATGTGCAGCGGCTGGGGCCTTCCACAGGATCAGCCACCCGGGGTGCAGACAGTGATATCCAGTTTTTGCGCTGGGGAAACACAGGCGGCCTGCCTGTGATTGTCCTGGCCCCCAAGGATGGACTGGACTGTTACCTGATGGCTGTTCATGCCTTTAATTTTGCTGAAGAGTTCAGATGCCCGGTCTTTATTGCATCCAACAAAGAGATCGGCATGACAAAAGAGAGCATGGATATAAATTCTGTCACGCTGCCTGCCATCTTCAACCGGAAACCCTTTTCAAACGGAACCTATCTGCCATTTAAAGCCGAACCCGATGCTGCCCCGCCTTTTATGCCCATGGGAGGGAAAACCCTGGTCAGACAAACCTCTTCCACCCATGGACCAGACGGGTATATCACCATTGATCCGGAAACCATAGAGGCCAATCTGAATCGGCTGGCCCGTAAAATCCATGCGGGCCAGGATCGCTTAACCCTGTTTGAAGAACAATTCAACAACCAGAGCGATACATTGATTATCTGTTACGGTATCACCTCAAGAGCTGTGGAAGATGCAGCAAAAATTTTACAGGACAGGGGAACGCCGGTCTCTGTTTTAATCCTTAAAACCCTGTGGCCGGTGCCTGAAACCCTGTTGATTCAGAAGGCAAATCCATTCAAAAAAATTGTGGTAATTGAAATGAACCATGGGCTTTATGCCGGAGAAATCAAACAGGTGCTCAGCCATAAAACCGTGCAGACATACGGTCAGATGAACGGGCTGTTGATTTCACCCTCCCAGGTTATCAGAACCATTACGGGAGGCATTTAAAATGAAAACCTTCATTAACCCGGATCGGCCACCCGTTTATTGCCCGGGATGTACCCATGAAAAGATCACCACCGGGCTTGACAGGGCTCTGGTACAATTAGGCTTTTCAGCTGATAAGATTGCCATTGTTACGGATATCGGATGCTCCGGTCTCTTTGATACCCGGTTCAATGTCCATGCCCTTCACGGTATTCATGGAAGGGCTCTGACCTATGCTGCCGGCCTTAAACTGGCTGACCCCTCATTGAATGTTATTGTCACCATGGGTGATGGCGGACTTGGCATCGGCGGTGCCCATCTGCTGGCAGCCTGCCGACGGAACCTGGATTTAACCTTGATTATCCTGAACAACTTTAATTTCGGCATGACCGGCGGGCAATACTCAGTCACCACACCCCATACCGCCATGGTGGGATCAGGCTTTCTCAACCAGGCTGAAATCCCGCTGGATATCTGTGCCATTGCCCAAAGTGCCGGGGCAACCTATGTTGATAAATGTTCAGGATATGATCCGGCCCTGCCGGACAAACTGGCTGGGGCCATTCGTCATCACGGGTTTTCAATCATTGAAACCCTTGGGCTTTGCACAGGCCGTTATACAAAAAACAATAAACTTACCCCAACTGTTTTAGATCAAATGGTCAATACCCCAGACACCCGGACCCACCCTTCAGGATTGGTGAAACAAAACCTGCGGCCTGAATATGGCGATCTTTATCGAAAACTTGCCAAAACCCAGGCACCTTTGCCTGAACTTGTCACATACGAACAAAAGATTGAAATTAAAGACTATACTGCCCGGCAGGTGGTTATATTGGGCAGTGCGGGCATGCGGATTGTCACGGCCGGCGAGCTTTTATGCATTGCCGGTCTGTTTGCAGGCATGAACGTATCAATGAAAAATGATTACAACATCACGGTCCTTCGCGGACAATCAGTTTGTGAAGTCATTATTTCACCTGAAAAAATCGGGTACACCGGCGTTGAATCTCCCACGATTGTCCTGGCATTGAGTGAAGAAGGGGTTCAACGCAGGAAAACTGTTTTTTCGAATCTTTCAGCGCAAACCCTGGTGATTAAAGAAAAAAGCATCTCTCTTCCCTCCCTGCCGTCCTCTTTCAATGCCAAGATCTTGGAAGTGGATTTTAAATCCCTGAAAATTCAAAAGCAGGACTGGGCTCTTGCCGCCATTGGCATTCTTGCAAACCAGGAAAAAGTCCTGAATCATTCCATACTGAATCATGCACTAAACCATCGATTTGCTCAAGCCATGATACCGGGTGTGATGAAAACATTAGAAAAGGTTATTGATATAACCTAAGGTGCTTGGCTGAGGACCGGAAGAATTCTGTGAAAAAAGGTTATGAATGGATCGGGCAGCCTGCCCAATCCATTCAGTCGTATAAAGGGGTTATTCCGAACTTGCTCCCGAAATCACCTTTAGTGCATTAATTGCCTCAAAGATGCCAATTTTACCATCCTTATTGACATCGCCATTCAGGGGGGTGACCATTGCATCTTTTAGGGAAACGGAATTGGATGCATTCCTCTGAAAATTATTCCCATATTCATCGTTGACTCTCAGAAAGAGCCTGAGTCTGATTTTATCATCGCTAACATTCAACAGGTCAAGGGTGGTCTTGGGGATAGACAGACTGCCAAAATGGGTCGGCACGGTTATCCAGAAAAATTTTGTCGGATCCCCATCCGGGCTCACAGCAGCGCTGATCCTGGTGTTCAGGGCTGGATTGATGTCAAATGGAGGCTCCCATTTCCAAACCAGGTTGCCTGCGGTGTCTTTCCATGCCTGAAAACTTGAAGCGGATATGATGGGGCATTCAACTGGCAAGCTGGCTCTAAAGGTCCGTTCAAGGGTCTCATTGCCCTTGGTGGTCACCGTTAGCTTATAGTCCCCGGGCACAAGATCCCCCCCCAATTTTGCAGCATACCCATTGTCAAAATAATCAAATCCCGAAGCCAGTTTCCATTTGCCATTATTAACGTCGTAACTGCCCATCAAAAGATTGGCCGGCTCATAGGCAAGACCTGAAACCGTCACTTGAGTGCCGTTGGGATCAAAAAGAACTGCGGTGGCCATTGCATCGCCAACAGAATTATGGTTCTGATCTGTCAGGGTGAAGTATAACCGGTTAAAGGTATCCCCGTTTTCGTAGTTTCGTTTTTGGACATACATGGATTCGATCATCACATTGCCGTCGCCAGGGGGTGAAATCCGAACATCATCCAAATAAGCTGCGTTGGATACATTCCGCTGGAAATTATTTCCCTGGTCATCGTTAACCCGCAAAAGAAGCCTCATGATAATCTTGCCACCCTTGGCTTTCAGCAGGTCAAGGGTGTTTTTGGGGATGGTCAAACGATTAATAGCCGTGGGAAC
Source organism: Pseudomonadota bacterium (assembly GCA_043827005.1). Classification (GTDB taxonomy): domain Bacteria; phylum Desulfobacterota; class Desulfobacteria; order Desulfobacterales; family Desulfobacteraceae; genus Desulfobacula. Next base: position 53,237 of record JBDRPM010000126.1, read on the forward strand.
AGATATCCAGAAAAAATCGTTGCTGTCCCCCTCAACTGACATATAGGCGTTGATGGAGGTGTTCAGCGTCGAGTCCGGGGAGGGCAGATCCCATTCCCAGATCAGGTTGTTGGAAGGGTCGTTGAATGCCCGAAAGCTTGAAGCGGATATGATGGGACATTCAACGGGCGAGCTGACTTTAAAGGTCCGTTCATCTGCAGAGCCATCCTTGGTGGTGACCTGAAGCTTGTAGATTCCCGGGATAAGATCACCGCTGAAATTGGCTGAATACCCGTTGTCAAAATAGTTGAACCCTGATTCCAGCACAAACTGACTCGTATTGGTATCATATCTTCCTGTAAGAAGATTTGCAGGGTCATACCCGGGAGTTGGAATGACAACCTGCGTTCCATTGGGATCGAAAAGTGAGGCAGTTGCCAGCACATCACCCGGGGGAGACTGGTTATCGTCATACATGGAAAAGTAAAGCCGGTTAAAGGTATCTCCACTTTCGTAATTCCGTCGCTGGACATACATGTACTCAATCCCCTGGGATTTTGTCGGGATGTCCTCAAGGTAAACCGCATTGGATATATTTCGTTGAAAATTGTTTCCAAAATCATCATGAAACCGTAAAAACACCTGCACCTTGGTTTTGCCTCCCTTGGCTGTCAACAGATCAAGTGTCCCTTTGGGAATGGTGATTCTGTCAAAACCGTTCATTGATATCCAGAAAAAATTATCAGGATCGCTTTCAGCCGCCATATACAATTTGACGGAAGCATAAAATCCCTGGGGTAGCTGGGGCAGCTGGGACGACATGCTTTTCAAGGTCAAATTCCCCGCGCTGTCCAGGTATTTTCCAAAACCTGTCGATGAAATAAAGGGCGCTTGAATGGGGGTGCTGACCCGGATTTTCCGTTCGTCTGTCCAGCCGCCGGTGGTGACGACCGAAAGTCGGTAGTCACCCGGCACAAGCGCATCGGTGAAGTTGACGGCATATCCATTGTCAAAAGTATTAAATCCGGAATCAAAGTTCCATTGATTCGTATTACCATCGTAACCGCCCATCAGATAGTTGCCCGGTTCATAGCTGATTCCGCTAATATTGACAACCGCACCGTTGGGATCAAAAAGTGTGGCCGAGGCCATCAGGTCTCCCGGGGGAGACTGGGTATGGTCATACATGGAAAAATAAAGCCGGTTAAAGGTGGTTCCGTCTTCGTAATATCGCTTCTGAATGGATCCATAGTCCACACCTTGGGGCAGTTGAATCTGAACAGCATTGCAACCGTTCGTGTCTCCGGCCGGCAGACTGGCGTTCCACATATTGACATAGCTGGCTTCAAAATAGCTGGGATTCCCCAGCTGATCCAGGGGAATGCTGACTTCCAGAACATCTCCCCAGGAAAATTGTGCGCCCACAATGGTGGTAATCTCATCCAGGTCTTGATCCTGATCATTTTCAAGGAAAAAGGAAATTCCAGATGAATGAATATTGATCACCAGTTCATCCCGGTCTCCCCAGCGCAACTGCTGGCCTGGTTTGTAATCAACATTTATACTGACCCCGCCATTGGTGTTCTCAATGGGGGTTCCATAGGTTTCCACCATGAAATAAACATGGGTGCTGTCCATGGCCGTATAGACGGATTTGATATCGCTGGTGGTACCACAGGCAGAGTTGCCCTGTGGGTCAACCACTGCCGGGGTGAGGGCTGACCAGTCACCCTTGTTACCGTCCAGGGTAATGGTTGCGGTCTGGGTTGCATGGGCTAAAGTAATTGAAAAAATAACAATGAGGAGGGTCAAAAATAAGGTGATGGGCTTTTTCATAACGAATGAGCTCCTTTTTCCAGAGGAAAACATCAATTAATAATACGCAATGGTTATCAACACAAAAAGAAAAAGTCAAGACCTCGATGGCAAGTTCCCTGGCCTGTCTAAGAAGGATAAGCAGATGTTTTTTTCTCATTCTTCTGGACTTGTCTGATAAATAGCCGTAATGGGGAAAGCAGGCCCGGCCAAATTGTGTCAAAGTAGATGATTCCTTTTTAATTTGACAAATGAGGTATAAAAAATCAATATCAATGGGGTTTAGGGCTAAAAAGAGAATGACTATACTTTTATTGTTTTGAACACATTTTAATTTACCGGATCAAGAATATGACAGACACAAAAAAACAGATTTCATCAGGAATAAACGGCTTAAACCGGATGCTCAACGGGTTGTATATCGGTGATAATGTGGTTTGGTATGATGATGCAGGAAGTCTTGCATCTGAATTTTGCTTAAAATTTGTAAAAGAATCCCAGGATCAGAACAAACCCATTGTCTATGTCTCTTTTGACCGGTCACCCAAAAACCTGATTGAAAAACTTGGCCCCCTGGCCCAGAACCAGCAGCTAACCATTCTGGACTGTTTTACCAACGGTAAGGGGGACAAAGCCCAGGTGTTTAATAAGTTCTATGAAAAAGACGGGGCCCAGTGGCCTTACCATGTTATCAAAGTTACCCGGCCTGACCTTCCCCAGGCTGTTTCAGATGCAGTTTACGGACTTCATAAAACATTAACAGGCAATGTGCGGTTTGTCTTTGAAAGCCTGACCGGCATGGCAGATTTATGGGAAGGCGAAGACCATATCTTAAAATTTTATTCCCATACCTGCCCGCAATTGTATGAGCTGGACACCATTGCCTACTGGATCATTGAAAAAGCTGCCCACTCGAGCAAATTAAAAGCCCATATCAACCAGATTGCCCAGGTTGCCATTGATCTTTCCATCACCCAGGGAAAAACCAAAATAAAAATCTTAAAGGCTGAGAATCGATCCCCCAAGGCTTTGGGAAAATCATCCTATTACACCATTGACGGCAATACCTTTATCATTGAAGACAATTACCAAGAAGCCGAACCGTATAATTTAGGGTCAGCCATTAAAAATTTTCGTAAAAACCAGGGCATGTCTCAAAAAGAGTTATCTTTTCTGGTCGGGGTCACGCCCAGCAATATTTCCCAGATTGAAAGCAATCAGGTATTTCCTTCAATCCCGGCATTGTATAAAATCGCCAATCATCTTTCGGTTGATGTGGGATCATTTTTTAAAGAAACCTGTTTTTTTGAAAAAATGGTTTTCTCTGGTTCACAAGGAATTGACATTACCCTTCCTGGCAGCAATATTGATATTTGCCAGATCACGCAACTTACGCCCTTTGATCTGAACGGAAAAATAGAACTGTTTTTGATTAAATTTTTTCCGGAAAAAAAGCTGTCTTCTCATTTTTTTCAATATAAGGGGGCTGAAGCAGGATACCTGCTGTCCGGCAAACTGGATATGATCTGCCAGGATCAAAACCACCACCTTGAACCCGGTGATAGCCTTTATTTAAAAACAGCCAGCCCCACAAAATGGCAGAATCAGGAAAAAACCCAAGCCATTATGTTGTGGATAAAAATCCTATAAAAAAAGGGCTGAAAATAAATATTTTCAGCCCTTTGCTCTAATGCACGAACTCTGCTGACAGCCATGGGCCGCCCTGGTATTTTACCCTGGCCTGCCCACAACAAAATATGAAAGAACCTAGTGGTTTTCAGGTTCTTTCATAAAAAAAATTAAGCGTTTAAGATCTCTTTTGCTTTTTCATTGTTGACATCTGCCACATGGGGTATCCCTGTTTCCAATGCAGTTTCCCGGTTTCCTGAAAAAATTTCATTGCGTGTGATCTGATTTAATGAAAATTTTCTGGCTCCGGCCATAAGCTGTTGCAGCCCGCAACCCAGCTTATCTGCCTGGGTATAGAAGGCAATGGCCCCATACGGAATATTTTTTATTTCATCTTTACCCAGTTTTTTCTCAAGCGCATGATATCCGGCAAATATTTCTTCTGCTGTCTTGCCCACTTCAAGAACCGTCTTGGGCAATTCATTCCAGTTGCCGCTCACCTGGGCACGACGTTCAGGATGAATGGCCCCTTCAATATTGGAACCTAGAAAACCCGGAATCATAATGGCCCGACCCATGCAGATCAGTTTGGTATAGGGTGCGCCAAGAGCGAGTGCTTTAAAAATATGATCTTCCAGGGCAAACCCACCGGCAAAAGACATATCCACAACCGCTTTTCCTTTTGCTGCCAGAATACCGGCATACTCATGGGCCTTGGCATGCAGATTGATGGATGGGACACCCCAGCTTTGCATCATATTCCATGGACTCATACCCGTGCCGCCACCCGAACCATCAATGGTTAATAAATCCAGGTTTGCATCTGTGGCATATTTAATGGCCATGGCCAGTTCTTCCATGCCATAGGAACCGGTTTTCAGTGTGATCCGCTCAAACCCGATACCCCGCAGGTATTCCACAGAATTCATAAAATCATCTCTGACCTGATCAACCGTTGCCAGATTGGTTCCCCCCAGGCGGCTGTGCCGGGCAAACGATTTGATGGCACCCTGCTCAAACGCCTGCTGAACTTCCGGCAATGATGGATCAGGATCAACCACATATCCGCGGTCTTTCAAAAACTGTGCATATTCAATGCTGGACACCTGAATTTCACCACCAATATTTTTCGCTCCCTGTCCCCATTTCAATTCTATGATGCACTTGTCTCCATATTTATCCACAACATATTCAGCCACACCATTGCGGGTATCTTCAACATTGAGCTGAACAATTATTGCGCCATGTCCATCATAATACCGAAGGTAAGTATCGATTCTTCGGTCCAGTTCCGGAGCGCTGGTAATTTTGCCTTTTTTATCGGCCTGGGGACTGATCTGCGAATTTTTATCCACACCCACAACATTTTCACCTATGACCACAGGAATACCAATCAATGCACCACCAATAGCAAATGAATTCCAGTATTTTTCAGCAATAAAGGTTGATCCAAGGGCTCCGGTCATTATGGGCATTTTGATTTTGGTTTTTTTGGTTCTGCCAAATTCGGTTGCAAGACTGACATTGGGGAAAATACAATCATCCTGGCTGTTGGTCATATTGCCGGTCAATCCGTTTGATCCATAGGCATAGCCTTGAATTCTCAGAGAATTATAGGATACGCCCACATGAGTGGTGTTGTTTGCACCAGCGGTTACCAGGCCAAAACTTCTGGGGTACAATAATTTTCGACCCACCATGCTGGACAGCCATGTCTCACATTTTCCCTGACAATCAGCACGACATAGTGTACAAAGGCTTGATTCACAGGCATTTCCCCTGTTTGTTGTTCCCAGGGCATCATTCCCCTTTGAAAATCTCATTTCCATTTTTTCTCCTTTTCAGGCTGTTTACCATTACAGCCGTTTTCCATTAAAAGTGCTCATAAAAAACAAAAAGACGTAATTTCCTTTCAATTAAAAGGGAAAGACGTCTTTGTCATTTTTAAAATTTTATTTTTACGCCGTTGTAAAAATAAGTAGAATTGAGATTTACCTTGAAAGATATTTAATGTCAACTTAATATTTTAAAAAAAAATATATTATACTTAATACTATCTGCTCATATGGTTATTAATAATTCATTTATTGTGAATAGTTTATTATAAATAAAAAAGCTGCAATCAATAAAAATCATTGCAGCTTTTACAATTCAACCAGTGCCGGTTAGACAATGGTTGTTTTTTCGTTTTTTTTACAACTCGCGCTTATCAATCACCCGGGTGCCTTTTCCATTGAATCTTTCCAGGGTTTTTTCCTCCACTAGCTTAACCTCCACACTGATCCCCAGCTCTGCAGCCAATTGTTTTTTGATTGTGTCCACAAGGGCCCGCTGTTTTTTCATTTCATCAAAAAAAATGGATTCCATCACTTCCACCATTACCGTGACCTTGTCTTCATTGTTTTCACGTTCCACCACAAGACGGTAATGGGGTTCTGTTCCCTCAATTTCAAAAAGAACGGATTCAATCTGTGTGGGGAACACATTCACCCCTTTGATAATCAACATATCATCGGTTCTGCCTAAAATCCTGCTCATGCGATGAAATGTGCGGCCGCAGGGACAGGGTTCAGTTATCAGCCGGGTAAGATCCCGGGTTCGATATCGAATCACCGGGAATGCTTCCTTGGTCAATGTGGTAATGACCAGTTCCCCGATATCACCGGGTTTAACCGGTTCCAGCGTATCTGGATTGAGGATTTCAACCAGAAAATGATCTTCATTGATGTGCAGCCCATTGCATTCCTGACATTCGCCTGCAACGCCCGGCCCCATGACCTCGGAAAGCCCGTAATTGTCTGTGGCTTTTATTCCCAGCCGCTGGTTGATTTCTCTTCTCATGGCTTCAGACCAGGGTTCTGCCCCGAAAAGGCCAAACCGCAGAGACAAACCATGGGGATTGATCCCCATCTGTGCCATCACATCCGCAATTTTAAGGGCATAGGACGGGGTACACACCAATGCTGTGGTTTTAAAGTCCTGCATGATCTGAATCTGACGTCTGGTATTACCCGAAGAGATGGGAATAACCGATGCACCCAGGCGCTCAGCACCATAATGCAGTCCAAATCCACCGGTAAAAAGGCCATAACCAAAAGCAATCTGGACAACATCATCCGGCGTGAGGCCGGCTGCGCACAAAATTCGTGCCGTCAAATCAGACCAGGTCTGGATATCATTCTTGGAATATCCCACAACCGTTGCCATTCCCGTTGTTCCGGACGAAGAATGGACCCGGACCACCTCCCTGAGAGGAACTGCAAAAAGACCATATGGATAATTGTCCCTCAAATCCTGTTTCATGGTAAAGGGAAGAGATCTTAAGCCCTCAAGGGAGCTGATATAATTATCTTCAAGATTATGCTCAATAAATTTTTTGCGATAAAAAGGCACATGGGTCCCGACCCGGTACACAGTGGATTGCAGCCGTTCAAGTTGAAGCTGCTCCAGATCTTCTCGCAAAATGGTTTCCTTTTTTATATCCCAGAACATATTTCCCCCTGACACCGTAATATTAATTATTCTTCTTCAAGTTTTTCCCTGCCAAGATACGCCCGCTGAACCGCCTGATTTGCCAACAGCTCTGAAGCCGGTCCCTGGACAATCACCCGGCCTGTTTCCAGAACATAGCCCCGATCTGCAATATTCAATGCAGCCATGGCATTCTGCTCAACCAGCAAAACTGTATTGCCTTCATCCCGAAGCCGCTGGATTGTCCCGAATATTTCTTTCACAATCAGGGGGGCAAGACCTGTGGACGGTTCGTCCATCATAATCAGGGATGGCCTGCTCATCAGTGCCCGTGCCATGGCAAGCATCTGCTGTTCACCACCGGAAAGTGTGCCTGCCAGTTGTCCCTTTCTGGCTTTAAGAATGGGGAACAATCCATACTGGTGCTCCAGCATCTGCGCAATCACCTGCCAGCCTTGATTTTGGATCACATGGCCACCCAGGATCAGATTTTCCTCAACCGACATGGTGGCAAAGACCTGGCGACCTTCAGGCACCATCACACAACCCAGAAAAGGAATCCTGGATGCCTTCATCCTGAGCAGATCCTGACCCTTGAAAATGATCTGGCCTGCTGCTGAATTGATCAAGCCTGAAATAGTGGATAACAGTGTGGTTTTCCCGGCGCCATTGGCACCGATAATGGTCACTATTTCGCCGACTTCAACATGCATTGAAATATGCTTGAGTACCTGAAGCTTACCATAACCGGCTTCCAGGTTTCTTATTTTCAGTATGGCACTCACAATCTGTTTTCCTGTCAGGTTTCCTTTAATATGATTTTATTCACCCAGATATATTTTAATGACTTCAGGATTTTTTTGAATATCTCCGGGAACGCCTTCAGCAATCTTCTGGCCAAAACTCAATACTGTAATTTCATCGGAAATATTCATGACCAGCGACATATCATGCTCCACCAGCAGCACGGTAATGCCCAGATCCCGAATTTTTGTGATCAACCGGCCCACGCTTGCTGTTTCATGAATATTTAATCCTGCTGCAGGTTCATCCAGCAACAACAACTGCGGCTCCAGCGCAAGAGCACGGGCCAGTTCAACCGCCCTTTGCCGGCCAAAGGACAGATTACCTGCCTCAACATCCGCATATTCACCGATCTCAAGAAACTCAAGAAATGCCAGTGACTTTTCCCGGATCTTTTTTTCTTGTTTCCATGTCCATGGCAGATGGAACATGGCGGCCAGAAATCCGTAACTGCTTTGAACATGGCGGCCGACCATGACATTTTCCAGAACGGTCATACCGGGAAACAATTTAATATTTTGAAAGGTACGGGCCATCCCCAGGGCAGCAATCTGATAAGGTTTTTTGTTTTTCAAGACCTTCCCGGCAAATTCTATTTTTCCGGATGTCGGACAAAGAGCGCCTGTAATCAGGTTGAACAAGGTGGTTTTTCCTGCTCCATTGGGTCCGATGACCGCTTTAATGGCCCCTTGCTTCACCGAAAAGGAGACATCATTGACAGCATGAAGCCCGCCGAATTTTTTATTCAACCCAGATACCTTGAGCAGACCCATCTACTTTTCCTTTTCTGGTCTATTGGACACGGATCTTTTAAACAGAGAAAAAAACCATCCTGGTTTGTGTTTCAAATGGATGCGCATAATACCATCCGGTGCAAACAACATCATTAAAATCAGGATGCCGCCAAAGACCGCATCATCATAGGAACCAAAAACCCCGCGAAGGGACAGAAAGTTGAGTACCACGCCCATGATCAGCGAGCCCCACAAATGGGCCATCCCACCCACCGCAACAATGGCCACATAGCGCACAGACTTCATGACTCCGGCTTCTGACGGCCCGATACTGCCGTTATAATGGGTCATAAAAACCCCTGCGATTGCTGCAAACACAGCGGACAACACAAAAACATACAACTTGTAACGGGCCGTATTCACTCCCATGGCATCGGCAGCATCTTCAGAGCCGTGAATGGCGCGAAGGGCTCGCCCGACCCTGGAGTCGATCAGATTTTTAAGCAATATCATCCCCAGCAGGACCAGTCCCCAGGCAATATAATAATTGTCCACCCGGCCGGCAAAATCCCCGCTGACCGAAAGGCCTTTAAACAGGACAAAACCAGGAACTTCAGACAGTCCATCAGCCTCTCCGAAATATTCAGTTGCCATGACCACCCGAAAAATAATAATCCCAAAGCCTAGCGTGGCCATGGCCAGATAATGGCCTTTGAGTTTTAATACCGGGATTCCGATCAAAAAGGCCAGGACCGTGGCCGTCAAAACAGCAATGATACTGGCAGCCCAGGGTGTGACAACCACCATAAGATCACCATAAATATCCTTGCCAGACATCAGCCACCCCAGAACATCCAATGTTCTGATCAAAATGTGATTTTTAAATGGCGCAAGGTTATGGGTGGTCAACCCGGCTGACAGATATCCGCCAATGGCAAAAAATCCAGCATGTCCCAAAGAAATCTGGCCGGCATATCCCATGACCACACATAAACCGATAATCAGCAGGCAATAATAAGCAGACATGGTCATCTGGGTCAGATAAAACTGGGTATCTGTCCATTGGGTAACCCTTTGGACAGCAACAATACAACCCAGTAAAAGAATGAATGGCAGATATTTTTTCATATGATCTAAAATTCCTTTAATCCGGCCGCATCTTTTGAGCCAAACAGTCCATGGGGACGGATAAAAAGGATGATCAGCAAAATTGCAATAGAAATGGCTTCCTGAAATGCCAATGGCAGGACAGAAACAGAAAAAGCTTCTATAATTCCCAGTAAAATTCCTGCGGCAACTGCTCCGCCGGAACTGCCCAGCCCCCCCAGAATGGCCACGGTAAACCCTTTAATGGCAAGCCCTGTCCCGATATTATATTGAGAATAGGTAATGGGCGACATGACACAACCGGCCAGAGCGCCTATGCCCGCACTCAGGACAAATGAAAGCGTCACCATGTTCTGGGGATTGATCCCGCAGAGAATGGCTGCTGTCCGGTTGGCCGCACAGGCCCGCATCTCGCGTCCCACGGACGTGATTTTGAAAAACACACCCAGCAACAGCATCATAAGGGTACAGGTCCCTAAAACAACAAAAACCTGGGGAGGAATATGGGCTCCAAGAACCGTCATGCTGGAAATTTCATTGCCGATAAAATACGGCAGGGACCGAACACTTTCACCCCAGAGATGAAGGGCCGCTTCCCGGATCAGGATGGAAATACCGATGGTGATAATGATCATTCTCAAAACACTGGGTTTTTTCAACCAGCGGATAAAAACAATCTCAATAAGAGCCCCTGTGATCATGGTGATCATCATGGCTGCGCCAATGGCCAGCCAAAGCGGCATAAATTTAAGCAGGCTGATGGAAATCATACCGCCCAGCATGACAAATTCACCCTGGGCAAAATTTATAATTCCGGTTGTATTATAAATGATATTAAACCCGATGGCCACAATGGCATATATGGCGCCATAGGTAATCCCGGCAAAAAGGTATTGGATAAAAAGTTCAAGTGTCATAAATTTGTTGCCTGCCTGTCCAAAATAAGGGCCGGGAGATCCCCCGGCCCCTTTTACATCATGTAAACGCTGAACCAGATAATTATTTGTCCATATATTGGACAAACTTGCCATCTTTTACCGTCATCATTTCAAATGCATCTATTTTCAATCCGCTGTGGTCAGCCGGACTGAAATTAAACACCCCGCCGGTTCCCACAAAGGTCATGGTTTCAATGGTATTTCTGACTTTAACAACATCTGCAGCCCCAACCGTTTTTAGTGCCTGAACCAGAATCATGAGCGCATCATAAGCATGACCGCCAAAGGTGGAAACCGCTTCATTGTATTTTGATTCATAGGCATTTTTATAATCCTTGAGCACTTTTTTCTGGGGATGTCCGGCATCCAGTTCGTCTGCAATCAACAGCCGGCCTGCAGGAAAAAGAACCCCTTCAACCGCTTGTCCGCCAACCTGAACATACTTGATATTGCCGAATCCATGGCTCAGATAAAAGGGGATATCCCAGCCGGCCTGGCGCATATTCTTGGCCAGAATGGTCTGGGCCGGAACAATGGACCAGTTGATGACCGCCTGGATATTGCCCATGGCTTTCCATTTGGCCACAAGAGAAGAAAGATCCGTAACATCAGGGGCATACACTTCAGAGGCCACAATCTCAATCCCGTATCCAGGGGCCAGTTCTTCACAGAACATTTTGCCCATTTTTCCGAATCCAGTACCACCTGCTGCCACAGCAATCCTGGTAATATGGTTCTTTTTCATATTTTCCATGATCATCTGTACAGCCAGGCTGTCGTTCTGGGGCGTTTTAAATACATATGGTGCCACAGGGTCTACAATTCCCTTGCTTGATGCGCAGGAAATCAGCAGCATACCGGAAGTTTCACACAAACTTTTGATGGCCAGCGTGTTCCCGGTCAGGGAAGGCCCTAAAATCGCAAATACTTTTTCTTCTTCAATCAATTGTTTGGCATAGGAGACTGCCTTTTCTTTCTGACCGCCGGAATCTTTAATAATCAGTTCAATTTGATCCCCGTTAACACCGCCCTCTGCATTAATTTTTGCAACCATCATTTCCAGTGTATTGGCTTCAGGCACACCCAGAAAAGATGCCCCTCCGGTTACAGCAAGAATCGCCCCGACTTTAATCGTTTTCGCGGTTGCAGCGCCGGTCAGCAAAAGACCCAATACAGCAATAAATGCCAGTTTCAACCCTAATCTTCTCATCCTTTGTCCCCTTTTTTAATTGTGCTGACAGTCATTATACCCGAACCTGTTTGTTTAGCTGCTCAGCATGTTATTGGCCATCTAAAAAATCATTCAATCATATTTTTTTACCATTATAAACAAACAGCTACAAAGAACAGATCTGTTCTCCTGTCATTATGGTAACACCGTTGTCTTGAAGTACCTGAATGGCTTTTTCCACTGCATCAAACCGGAAAATAAGAATGGCATCTTCACTGCGTTTGTTGACAAAAGCATACATGTATTCAACATTTAACCCGGCCTCATCAATGATCTTAAGCACAGAGGCCAATCCACCGGTTCGATCCGGCACTCCCACAGCGATCACCGTGGTTTTCCCAACGGTAAATCCATTGTCTTTTAAAATGGTTTTGGCCTCTTCAACCTTATCAACAATAAGCCGTAAAATCCCGAAATCCGCTGTATCAGCCACAGACAACGCCCGGATATTGATATTATGATCTGCAAGAATAGACGTGATTTCAGCCAGACGTCCGGATTTGTTCTCTAAAAAAATTGCAAGCTGTTCAACTTTCATCTCTTTGTCCCCCTTTTTGTATCATCAGGTTCAAATCTTTCGGTTATCAATGACCCTCTGGGCTTTTCCTTCACTGCGCTGAATCGTTTTGGGTTCCACCAGTTTCACCTTACACGTCACACCCAGCATATCTTTTATATCGGTCTGAATTTTTTTGGTCAAATTTTCAAGCACCCGAATTTCGTCTGAGAACAGCTCACCACTGACCTCCACCTGTACAGACATGGTATCCAGATTGCCTTCTCTTTCCACAACAATCTGATAATGCGGTTCCACCCCTTTGATGCCCATCAGGACATGTTCCACCTGGGACGGGAAGACATTCACACCACGGATAATCAGCATATCATCGGTTCGTCCGGTGACTTTTTCCATCCGCACCAGGGTTCTGCCGCATTCGCAGGTTTCATACATCAACCGGGAAATATCTTTGGTTCGATACCGGATGATGGGAAAGGCTTCTTTGGTCAAGGTTGTAAAAACCAGCTCCCCTTTTTCTCCAGGCGGAAGCACTTCACCGGTGTCAGGATCAATGATCTCAGGCAGGAAATGATCTTCAAAAACATGCATTCCCTTGGTGGTATTCAGACATTCCATGGACACACCAGGCCCCATGACTTCAGACAGACCATAAATATCAACCGCTTTGAGATTGAGTTTTTGCTCCACCTCTTCTCTCATATTGTCACTCCAGGGCTCAGCACCAAAAATACCAACCCGTAAAGACAGACTTGCCGGATCAACACCCACCTCAGCCATGGCATCAGCCAGGTTAAGGGCATAGGACGGAGTCGAAAGCAGCACAGTTGAACCAAAATCTTTCATAATGGTGATCTGCCGTTTGGAGTTCCCGCCGGACACGGGAATAACGGTTGCGCCCAGTCGTTCTGCACCATAATGAGCACCCAGTCCACCGGTAAAAAGGCCATATCCATACGCATTATGGACAATATCCCCTCGATGCGCACCAGCACAGGTCAAGGCCCTTGCCATAATTGAGGCCCACAGGTCGATATCTTTTTGAGTATATCCCACAACCGTGGGCTTGCCGGTGGTCCCGGAGGATGCATGAACACGAACCACATCATCCAATGGCACGGTAAACAGACCAAACGGATAATTGTCCCGCAAATCATCTTTTACGGTAAACGGAAGTTTTTGCAGATCCTTCAGAGTTTTTATGTCTTCCGGCTTAATATTGGCAGCTTCCATTTTATCCCGATACGGTTTGACGGTTTTATAAACGCGTGCCACAAGCCGTTGAAGTCTTTTAAGCTGAATAGACTCAAGTCCGACCCGGGGCAGTGTTTCTATTTCTTCTTCCCAAAAAAGTGTTGGCATCTTGCCTCCTTAATTTAATATATCCTTTTTCGATCACACGCTTGCGAATAAGCGTTTCTTTCCACCAGTACCTGTCGGCCAACAACAAATCTCCAGGCACAACCATCAGGATATAAAGCCAAGTCTGTTTTAGAAAGGAAGAGGTTTTTTGTCAAGAGAAGGTTTAAAAAAATGATGGCGATTCCTGCTATAAAACTTTGTTTTCCCGTCTATACTCTTTATACACGAAAAAACGATCAAAATTTTAACTTTACCTTTTACATTGTAAGTGGTACTTTTTTATCATTGTTCTTTAGCCTTCTATTCATAGCTCATTGCTCAGGTTTTTATTGTTGGACCAAAATTTTTATCAGGAGTATGTATCCTGCTTTTCATTGGAATTGTCTGCGACAACCCAGTGACGATTAATAATAAATGGGCTTACCATTATGCGTAAGCCTTTACCCTTAAAAGGAGGTTGCCATGGAAAACAGCGTTTACAAAATTATTGAAGTGGTGGGATTCTCTGAAAAATCCTGGGAAGATGCTGCCAAAGCAGCAGTTGCCACAGTTGACAACTCTATCCGGGACATGCGCGTGGCCGAAGTAATCCAAATGGATATGCGCCTGGAAGATAACCGAGTTGTCGGGTATCGCACCAAATTAAAGGTCTCATTTAAATTAGAATAAACAAGATATAATTTTTGAGACAGGATGAATTGGCTTCCAAGATGTGAAGTTATTTTTGAGTGGGCTCCTTAATACCCCAAAGGCTTTTAACCAAAAGTTAAAAGCCTTTAATACTACAGGTATGCCCATTTTTCCAAAACCTTGACAACCCTTTCAAACGCCTGTACATATCCAATCAATTAAAACCTTATTAGAAAAGCGACCTTTTAAATTGCCCCGAATACTTCAGCCAGATAAAAAAGAATTTATCGCACTTGCCAGCACTATCATGCCATATGGCAAATATAAGGGGTTGCACTTAATTGATCTGCCTGAACGCTACCTGGTATGGTTTTCTCAGAAAGGATTTCCCAGAGGACCGCTGGGAAAAATGCTGCAGGCGGTTTATGAAATCAAACTTAATGGACTTGAATATCTGTTTAAGGCTCAGGAGCCCGAAGAAGCGAAAAAACCAATAAAGGATATTTGATCCCTTTTAAACGGATCGGTCCATGCGGATACACCGGCCATAGCCCATCCACCATTTTTTTTGTTTCCTCACCCATAAGAATATCTCCGCACCTGGCATGGTCAGACAAACGGGCCGCAATATTGGTCACCGTTCCTGTGGCGGTAAAGGTCATGCGGGTATTCAAAGATCCTTTAAACCGGGTCATTCCCACAAGCGCAGAACCGGAATTGATCCCGATATTCACATCAATGGGGCCCATACCCGATTCCAGAGATCTATTGATGGCCCGGTTGCAGTCAATAATCTCAAAAGCTGCTTTGACTGCATTGATGGCATTGGTCCTTGCATCATGGTCCTTGAATATGATCATAAGCGCATCCCCGGATGTTTCATTGATATCCCCATGAGACCTGTGAATCGGATCCACAAAACTGGAAAACATTTTTTCAACAATAGCATTGACATCTGCTTCTGGCCGACCATCGCTGAATTTTGTATACCCCTCCATATCCAGAAATAGAATCGTCACTTCTTTTTGTTCTTTTTCAAGCATCAACAATTCCGGGTGTTTCTCCACCATCTGCCGAACCGATCCAGGAACAAAGGGGGTTAAATTGGCCAGCTTTCGGCTGATATGAATTTTTTCCTGGGTGATTTCCCACTGGCGTTTGGCATTTAAAATAATATTTCCCAATATATCAGCAAAATCCTGTATCAGAAAAAAATCCTTGCGGGTATACCGGCTCAGGGGCTGGATCACCACACTGATCGCTGCAAGAACCCGGTCTCCTACAAAAACAGGCATGGCATATTCGGATCCCACTGCCACAAAAGAATGATCTGACCGCTGCACAGGTTGTGTTTGAGATACCACCACGGCTTTTTTTTTCTGAATCGCTTTTTGTACTGCCGGTCGGCTCCGTTTGCAGGATTGGCAGCTCACCGGCTGTTCATACAGGGCACATTGCAATGGACTTGTGTATTTGTCTGCCTCAGGGTCCAGCAAAAGGATACACACCTCCATGGCATTGGGAATCATTATCCGAAGCTCTTCTCTCACCTTTTCAAGAATTTCGTTGACTTCCATCAGAGGGGCAATTTTCCGTATCAGCTTTCGCTGTGCATGAAACCGTTGTTCATAATATCTGTCCATTTTTTATTGTCCCTGCCTTGCAATCATTGTGTAAAAAAATGTTTAGGAAAAACAGTCTGAAAACTCTTTAAAAATACCCATAAATTTATGCCGTAAATTTTTGATTTTTATATGATCTACCGTTTTTCCATCCGGATTCATAAACAGGTCCTGATTCAATTCAATCTGAAGCACATCCTTGTCCGGATATTTCTGACCATAGGAGACCGTGATAAATCCTCCTTTGTAAGGATGATTCATGCTGACAGTAAATCCAAATGACTCGCATATGGCCTTGATTCGCAACATCTTGTCTTTTGAGCATGATACAGGCCCCAGGGCTGGATCAAAACTGCCGTTTGTGTCTCCATTGTTGCTTAAGACAATGTCTTTGCGAGGCAAACCTGCATCAGGTGCGTCTTCCGGTCCAATTCCATTCAAAGAATGGCAATCAAACAAGAACTTGATTTCAGGACGGGTAAACGCTTTTTCAAGGCTATCGTGATAGGGTCTGTAATAGGTGTCTACCAATTGGTCAATGGTTGCAGGATTCGGATATTGACCGGATTTAAAAATTTCCAGGCCACTGTAATCAGTTTTTGCCACAACGCCTTTGGCACCTTTATTCTCCGGATCCCGATTAAGATCCACCACCAGGCGACTGAATTGAGCCTGAATAACAGGTATGGACAAATCATTAAAAATCTCTTTTGTTCCAAAATCTTCTGATACCAAAATTTCATCTTTGTTTAATGCGATCTTTGCAGATAGTTCATCTGGAATTTTTGATGAACAATGAGGCAAAGATATTAAAAAAGCAGATGCCATAATTCTCCTTTTATTTGTATACACCCCATCAATTTAAACTTAGGGCAACAAAAAAAACTGTGAGCCCATGCCGGTCAATTAAAATGAAATCCAGGCTGAACCTGGATCAACTTTTTTGTATAAGGATGCTGAGGATTCCGGATGATCTCATCTGCTGTGTTGATTTCAACAATATTTCCTTCATTAATAACGGCAATACGGTCACAAAGATATTTTGCCGCAGCAAGGTTATGGGTAATAAACAGAAACGTCATATTAAATTTATCTCTTATCTGGGTCAAAAGCCTGAATAATTGAATGGCAATGGTGGCATCCAGCATGGAAGTGGGTTCATCTGCCACAATAAATTCAGGTTCCAGAACAATGGCCCTTGCAATGGCTACACGCTGCCGCTGACCACCACTGAGCTGGTGGGGATAACGGTCATAATACGCTTTTCCCGGTGAAAGTCCGACAGTTTCAAGGGTGTGAATCACTTTTTGCTGTCTCAAGTCATTATTCCCGATTTTATGTACATTTAAAGGTTCGAGAATGGTTTCTGAAATTGAAAGATAGGGATTTAAAGACTGATAAGGATCTTGAAAGATCATCTGAACCCTTGAACGATAATTGTTCAAGGCTTTTCCGGTCAGATTGTTTACAGGATTTCCATTCAGGAAAATGCTGCCCTGGTTTGCCTGCTCCAGTTTTACCAGAAGCCTTCCCAGGGTCGTCTTCCCACTGCCACTCTGTCCGACAAGCCCGAAGATTTCTCCTTTTTCAATCCCCAGATTAATGCGGTTAAGTGCAACAACCTTATTATCGCTTTTTGAAAAAAAACTTTTCTGAGGATTGTACTCTTTCACAATATCCTTAAGCTCAATGATATATTTGTTTTTTCCCATAGCTTGAGTCATGATCCTTTCCGCCCAAGTTCCTGTTCACAACAAAAAACCTTGTGGCTTGATGTCAGTTCTATCCATCCTGGGGCTTCATCTTGACATTTTTTTGATCTGCAATTGCAATGAACTGAAAATCGGCACCCTGTATTTGTAACGGTAAGGTCGGGGGTTTCCATCATGTCGGGGACAAAGATATCGTCTTCACTGTCAAGACTCAGATAGGATGCCAGCAGCATTTTTGTGTAGGGATGTTTTGGCGACCTGAAAACGTCTTGTTTTGTTCCCATTTCAACGATCTGTCCTGCATACATCACACAGATATTCTCACAGACTTCAGCAACCACGGCAATATCATGAGAAATAAAAATCAAACTCATGTTCATGGACTGCTGTATTTTTTTTATCTCCTTTAAAATCTGGGCCTGGACAATAACATCAAGAGCGGTAGTCGGCTCATCAGCCACAACAAGTTTGGGACTACAGGCCAGGGCCATGGCAATAATGGCCCTTTGTTTCATGCCACCGCTGTATTCATGGGGATAATCGAAAATACGGGATTCCGGAATTTCGACCAGGTTAAAAAGGGTTTTTAACCGGTCATTGACTTTGGCTGTTGAAAGGTCTGGATTATGAGTGGTGATTGCTTCTGCAATCTGTTCTCCGACCCGAAACACCGGATTTAAAGCATTCATGGCTGCCTGAAAAATCATGGCAATGTCCTTGCCCCGGATATTTCGCCATTGTTTTTCTGTAATCCGACTTAAATCCTGTCCTGAAAAGTGAATCCTGCCCGAAAGAATGGATGCATTTTCAGGCAAAAGCCCCATCAGGGCCATACCGATTGTGGTTTTACCGCATCCTGACTCCCCGACAAACCCCAATGACATGCCGTGTTCAAGGCTGAAGGAAATGTTGTTCACAGCTGTCAAAAGACCTTTTTTAGTCTTATACCCAATGCTTAGATTTTCAACACAAAGTATGGTCATATTGATTAATCCTGCCCTTCTTTTCTCAATCTTGGATCAAGGACTTCATCCATTGCCCGTCCCAGCAGGTAAAACGCCAATGTCAAAAGGGAGATGCACAAGCCCGGAGGTATCAGCCAGTAAGGCGCCTGAAACATGTGGCCGGTTTTCCATACCCATTGGAGCATCATCCCCCAGCTGACCTGGCTGGGGTCTCCAAACCCAAGAAAGGACAAAGCCGCTTCCACAAGAATAGCGGATGTAACCCGGAAGGTCATATAAAGAAAGGCCAATGGAAGAACATTTGGCATAATATGCCTGAAAATAATTCTGATATTGGATGCTCCTGCAACCCGCGATGCTTCGATGAACGGACGATGTTTCAAGGAAAGAGTCTGAGATCGAACGATACGGGATACTGCCGGCCATCTTAATATGGCAATGATAAAGACAATAAGCCAGATATTAAACTGACCGAATATGGAAGCCAGAATTAAAAGAATAACCAGAGACGGCATTACCATGATGATATCTGCCAGGCGCATGAAAAAAATATCAATGATGCCGCCGGCATACCCGGATATCATGCCAATGGTGGTGCCGATAACAACACTGATAAATGCGGACGACAGACCCACGATAAAAGCAATTTTTGCTCCTTCCAGCAACTGGGCCAGCAGATCCCTGCCCACATTGTCTGTACCCAGCCAGTGTGCAAGACTCGGGTAGGTAGACACTTTGATGTTTGGATCGGTTCCGGTCATAGGATCATACATGGGCCCCATAAGGGGGATAAAAAAACTTGTAACTGCCATCACCAAAAAAACAAATAAAATAAACAGGCCTGCTTTTCCCAAAGGATTTTTTATAAAAATGGCCCATCCTTTCTGAAACCGCACAATATAGTGATTTTTAAACACTGGGTTGTCCTTTATTTTTTTTTAATCTGCATATGATTAAAATTCATTCTAGTACCTGATCCTTGGGTCAAGATAAGCATACAAAAGATCCACAACCAGATTGGCAATCAGAACCACTGCTGCAATGAGCAGAAAGCAAGCCTGGGCAAGGGGGTAATCATTGTTACTGACTGCAAAAATAAGCTCTCTTCCAATACCGGGCCATGTAAAAATCTGTTCGGTTAAAGCCCCGCCGTTAATAGAAAAGGCAAGGCTTAATCCCACGCTTGTGATCACCGGAAGTGCCGCATTTTTAGCAGCATGCTTATTACGGATCACTTTTTCAGACAGCCCTTTTGCCCGCGCCGTGATGATATAGTCTTCCCTTAATACACTCAGCATGCTGGACCGCATTAACAGCAGATAAGAACCCAGGTGAATAAAAAAAAGGGTGGCCAGGGGCAAGAGCATGTGATGCAATACATCCATCGCTTTCATAAAAACCGAAGCATCCTCGATCCATAACTCCGGAGAAATGATCCCCCCCAGGGGAAACCACCCGACCTTGTAAGCCAGTATCCATAATAAAAGCAGGGCAAACCAGGGAATAAAAAGTGTGTGACCGACAAGGGCGGATGTGGATAACAAATTATCCAGGCCTGACCCTTTGTTCCATGCAGCTATCTTGCCCAGAAACACACCTGCAAATGCGGCCAGGAGGGTGGATGTGGTGAACAGCAAGATTGTACAGGGCAGCTTATCCATGATAATACTTGAAACCGGTTCCCCATAGTGAAAAGAACGCCCCATATTTCCTGAAAAAAAGTTTTTAACATATATGGAATACTGAATATGTGCAGGCTTGTCCAGACCAAGCTGTTCTATCATAAGCTGGGTGTCTTCGGCTGTCAGCGTCGGGTCTACCATCTTTGAAACCGGATCTCCCGGCGACAGTCGGAACAAAAAAAAGAGCATGGTAAGAATAATAAAAAAAATGGTGAAAATTTCAATCAGTTTTTTGAAAATAAATTTCTGGCTTCTCATCTTTTATGATCCAGATCTCGTTGTGTTCATTTATATGAAAAAACAGATCAACCGACTGAATTCTTTCATATTTTGTTGTGGACAGGCCAAGGTAAAATACCAGGGCGGCCCATGGCCGTTATTTAGGTTTCACCATACATAAAGACCAGATATTGCCGATACCGTCAATTTTCTCAACCCAGCCGTTAAATTTATCCGTGCTGACGGCTTCAATGATTTGCGGATTATACAATGGAATATAGGGGACATCCTGAATTATGATTTTCTGCATCTCCCATATTATTTTCTTTCTGGCTTGAACATCAACTATGCTTATTTGCTGATTGGCCAGCTTATCATAATCAGGATTGTTATACCCGCTCATGTTCCATCCTCTTGGCTTGTCATTTTCAGAGTGAAAAAATGACCTCAGATAATCCGGATCAAGATTGAGATGACCATACCCTAAGATAAAGGCATCAAATTCATGTGTTCCTTTTACCGTATCAATCAGAGAGTTAAAGGACATGGGCCGGGCAAAGGCCGGGATCCCCATATCCCTGAGCCATTCTTGAATCATTGTACCGGCAAAGGCCCGCTTGGGATCATAGTCAGCCGGTGGGGTCAAGATGACAAATTTTTCCATAGGCTCTCCAGAAGGAAGCCGTATTCCCACCCCTTTCACGATATTGCCCTGATCATCGAGAGGTGGAGTCTCCCAGGTATAACCGGCAGTTTTAAGAAGATGATAAGCGTCCTTTATCTGCTCTTCCGGCGTTTTACCATATCCAAATTTTTCAACATCTGGATTGTACCAGTAATGATTTCCTTCCTGCACAATGGAATGCATGTGTGTGCCGTAATTCTGAAGAATCCTTGTTAGAATAAATTCCTTTTTGATGAGTGTGGCAATGGCCTGTCTGAGTATTTTATCATTGAACGGCAATTTTCTGACATTGAATCCCATATAGTACAAGGCACTTTTTTTATTCAAAAATATCTGAACATTGTCCTGTTTTTTTAAATCCTCCAAGTATCCGGGCTGAATATCCCACCAGTAAAAATCAATATCTCCTTTTTTTAGCGCCAGGATGGCCACATCGCTGGTGCCATAAATTTTAAACAGGAGACTGTCCACAAAGGGGCCAAGCGAAAGCCCGGCAATTTTTTTGCCTGTTCCAAAAAAATGTGGATTTTTTTTCATGTGAAGATACGCCCCTTTTTTATATTCAAAAAGGGTAAAAGGTCCGGTCCCCAATGGTTTTTCAACCAAATAATCCTGTATAAACCTAAGGGGTTTTTCCGTTTCTATCGCTTTTTCGGCTACCTGTTCCCATTCTTTTTTTGAAACAATGGGAGCGGTCAGAACCCTGGAAATAAATATGGCGGACGGCTGGTTTAAATAAAACACAATCGTTTGTTTGTCCGGCGCTTCTATCCGCTTGATCACCTTCCATGTACTGTAATATCCGGGAATTTTAAAATCAAAAAACATTTTTTTGGTAAATAAAACATCTTCGCTCGTAAATTCAGACCCGTCAGACCATTTGGCCTGCCTGAGTTTGACCGTATAGGATAGCTCTTGTTCATTGAAAACCGGAGGTTCTTTTGCCAGCCACGGGATAATTTCCAGGGTGTTGGGATCTCGTGTATACAGTGGCTGATAAATCTGATTCAAAATTTTCTTTGAATTTGCATCACTGGACAGCCAGATATTCAAACTCTTGGGTTCTTCGGGAAGTCCGATTTTAAGCAGGGTGCTCATGGATTTGTTCTGGCAGGAAAAAAGAACAGCTCCAAAAACGATTATTAATCCAAAAAAAAGAATACAATCTATAAACCATCTAATTGGCAAGTTGAATTGTTTTAAAGCCCCTATATTTTTTTGATTCAAGAATTTTTTGTTCAACAAAATCCACCACCTTTAATTCAAGTTTGCAAT
>JBDRPM010000127.1:0-16675 GCA_043827005.1 Pseudomonadota bacterium
CTGCAATGTGTGGGGTCCAGAAATCAGAACAATTGCGGAAACTCATACTGCTCAAACATCTGCTGTCTTGCCTCGGTCAAACAGAGCATGGCATCGTTGGAGCACAGCACTCAGCATACATTGGAATGTAAAATTTTCTATACCGATTTAAGAAGCCAGGGCAAGGAGTCTGAAAAATATTTTGAACGGGCCAAACAGGCGAATGTTCAATTTGTAAGGGCATTGCCCCACACCATGGAACCGGGCCAGGACGGTACCGGTGTCCGGATGCGGTATATGACCGAGCAGGGCGAATCTGTGCATGAATCTTTTGATATGGTGGTACTGTCGATCGGGTTCAATGCACCTGAAGATGCCAAAACCCTTTCCTCTTTTTTTGATATAGAACTGGATAAACATTTTTTTGCCACCACCTCGTGTTTTGAACCCATTGAAAGCAGCCGGGAAGGGGTCTATGTCATCGGGGCATTCCAGACACCCAAAACAATTTCACGATCTGTCATACAATCCAGCGCTGCAGCCGCTTCTGCTGCCAGACTGCTCAAAGACCAGAGAGGCTCTCTGACAAAAACAAAAACCTATCCTGAAGAACACGACATCCTGAAAGACAAACCATCTGTCGGTGTTTTTGTATGTTCCTGCGGCGTTAATATTGCCGGCACAATTGACGTAAATCAGGTGGTGGCCTATACCGCCAAACTGGATCATGTCACCTATGTGGAAAACAATCTGTTTTCCTGTTCTGCCGATGCCCAGGAAAGCATAACCGATAAAATTAAGGAATTCGGGCTGAACCGGATCGTCATTGCCGCCTGCACTCCCCGGACCCATGAACCCCTGTTCCAGGAAACACTGAAAAATGCGCAATTGAATGGTTTCATGGTGGAAATGGCCAATATCCGGAACCAAAACTCCTGGGTTCATAAAAAAGACGCTAAAAGTGCCACCCGAAAAGCCAAAGACCAGGTTCGCATGGCCATTGCCAAAGTGGTCCATAACTATCCGCTCAAACAGGACCGGATAAAAGTAATTCCCAGAGCATTGATTATCGGCGGGGGCATTGTGGGTTTAGACAGTGCACTGACCCTTGCACGACTGGGCATTGAAAGCATCCTGATTGAACGCAGCAATGTCCTGGGCGGCAATGGCTTAAAGCTGTCAAAAAGCTTTAAGGGTGATGCCATTCCAGCAAGCATTGAAACCCTGACGAATGCGGTTCTCAACACCGAAAAAATAAGTGTTTATAAAAAAACCATTCTGGAATCCGTATCCGGATCTGTGGGTAATTTTACCGGCACCATCAATATCAACGGCAACAGCAAAACCATCCTTTTTGGTGCCGCCATCATGGCCACGGGTGGTGTCGAAGCAAAATCTGAAGAATATCTTTACGGCAAAGAACCCCATGTCATGACCCAGCTTGAGTTTGACCATAAAATTTTGCTTAATCCTGAAAAGATCAAAAAAGCCAGGTCCATTGTGTTTATCCAGTGCGTGGGATCAAGAGAGCCAGGCCGGCCTTATTGCAGCAGGGTATGCTGTATCCACTCGGTCAAAACAGCCATCCAGCTCAAACAGATGAATCCTGAATTAAAAGTCTTTGTTGTTTACCGAGAACTGAGAACCTATGGTGAATGGGAAGAGCGATATCAAGATGCCAGGGAACTTGGGGTCATTTTTATCCGGTATGAAACCAGAAGGAAACCAATAGTGGTCAAAAACGGCAACCATCTGATTGTTGAGCTGTTTGACCCGGTTTCCCGCAGACCCATCAAGATTACATCGGATTATATCTGCCTTGCCACAGGCGTGGTGGCAGATGACAATAAAGACCTTGCCAATCTTTTTAAATTCAACGTCAATTCAGATGGGTTTTTCAACGGAGCCCATCCAAAACTCAAACCGGTTGATCTGTCTGTGGCCGGCCTTTTTGTGGCCGGAATCTGCAACTATCCCAAACCGGTTGAAGAATCCATTGAAGAGGCAAGAGCCGCCGCCTTTCGTGTTTCAACCCTGTTATTGCAGGATGAAATCAAATCAGAAGCCATTAAAGCCTTTGTCACCCAAAATTGTGACGGCTGTGCCCTGTGCATTGATGTGTGTCCATTCCATGCCATCTCAATGATCACCATCAACAAGCCCGATGGCCTGCCCGGCAAAAGAATCGTATGCGATCCGGCCCTGTGCCAGGGATGCGGGCTTTGCGCATCAACCTGTCCCCAGGAAGGCATCAAGGTCCATGGGTTTACATTGGAACAACTCATGGCCCAGGTTCGTGCGGCTGTTGATGAAAGTTTAATAGAATAAAAAATGAAATTTTTGCCAGATAAACAATCTCAGGAGCCCAGCCTATGACTTTTCCTTTTGAACCGGTCATCATTGGATTTTTATGCAATTGGTGCTCCTATACCGGTGCGGATCTTGCCGGTATTGCCAGACTTCAGTACCCGCCGAACCTGCGGCCTATAAGGGTGATGTGTTCGGGCATGGTTCACCCGGATCTGATCATGGAATCTTTTAAAATCGGAGCAGATGGTGTGATCATCATGGGCTGCCATCCAGGCTCGTGTCATTATTTTGAAGGCAATACCAAAACAAGTGCCCGGGCCCAGGTTATTTTTGCTGTTCTGCAAGATATAGGCGTTGATCCCCAGCGGTTTGAACTTCAATGGATATCGTCGGCCGAAGCCTCTGTCTTTGCAGACTTAATTACAAAATTTACGCTTAAAATCAAACAGCTCGGGCCATATAAACCCCTTAAAGACAAAAGGCAGCTGATGCCATGACCATTATCACACCCCATAACCCGGTTGACCGGACAGGCATGATCACCATCAAACCCTTTGAAATCGGGATCAACAGCCGTCATGAAATCAAGGATCTTGCCCGCAAATTGCTGCCGAACACCGGCAGCATTGATTCTTGTTTAAGCTGCGGTGCCTGTTCATCCGGATGCCCGGCCAGCGGCCTTGCCGGAATGGATCCCAGAAAATTTGTCAGAAAGATATCCCTGGGTATGGATGCTGAAGTCATGGCCACAAACTGGGTATGGATGTGTACCACCTGTGACCGGTGTATCCATGTCTGCCCCATGAAAATCGATATCCCAAAACTGGTTTCTCTGGTTCGGGGACTTTGGCCCAAAGAGAAAAAACCCAAAGGCATTGTAACCGATTGTGACCGGGCTCTGTCTGGTGTTACCTGTTCCACACAGGGCACAACCCCGGAAGAATTTAAATTTATCCTGGAAGACATTGCCGATGATGTCAGGCAAACTCAAAAAGGCTTTGAAACACTCAATGTCCCTGTGGATAAAAAAGGGGCCAGTTTTTTTTTAAACCAGAGTTCTGAAATGCCGCTAAAAAATCCTTTCGAAATGCCGCCATTATGGAAAATACTTCACCTGGCCGATGCGAACTGGACTTTCGGGTCTCAAGGATGGGCATCTGAAAACTTTGGCATGTTTCTATCTGATCTTGATGCCTGGGAAAAAATCGCCCGGAAAAAAGCTGCGGTTCTTGAAAAACTGGGATGCAAAATATTGTTAAATACAGAGTGCGGGCATGATTTTCTGGCTGCCAAAAAAGGCTTGGAGATATTCAATATCCCCCACTCCTTTGAAATCAAAAGCATTATTGAATATTATGCAAAATGGGTTCGCCAGGGCAGGCTCAAAATCAATTCAGACTGGAACCAGGACTTAAAAATCAAATTCACGGTACAAGATCCCTGCCAGTTGATCCGAAAAGGCTATGGCGACTTTCTGGCTGATGAAGTCAGATTCATTATTAAAGAAGCCGTGGGTGAAGAAAATTTTATTGACATGCACCCCAACCGATCCAATAATTATTGCTGCGGTGGTGGTGGCGGCGCAATTTTATCTGATTTCAAGGAAGAACGCATGGCCTATGGCCGGATCAAAGTTGAACAGATTCTTGAAACAAAAGCTGCCTATTGCATTACCCCGTGCAATAACTGCCACGAACAATTGCAGGATTTAAGCCGCCACTATGATGCCCGTTTCCGATCGGTTCATCTGTGGACGATTCTATGCCTGGCAATGGGTGTTTTAGGAGAAAATGAACGCAAATCTTTAGGAGATGACCTTGAAAGGGTCGGACTCCTGTAAACAGGTGATACATGAAAACATTTTTCAATCTCATACAGGAAGTTCAAAAACCCGGATTATGCTACCGATGCGGTGGGTGTGCAGTTTTTTGCACTGCAATCAATTACGGAGCACTGACCATCGATCAGAACGGGCGACCCGCCTATGGGGATATTGAAAAATGCATTGAATGCGGTCTGTGTTATTCCATCTGCCCTGAAATCAATGACCTGGACGAAGAAACAAAGCGCCAGGCTGCCTGGAGCGAACCCATGGGGCGGGTGATCGAAACCACGGTTGTCCGGTCATTTGATCCGAAAATCAGACAAACCGCCAGTGATGGCGGAGCTGTAACCGCTCTGCTGCTCCATCTTTTTGATCGGAACCGGATTGACGGTGCCATCATCACCCGGCCGGTGGGAAAATTTCAACGTCAGCCGTTTCTGGCAACCACAAGAGAAGAGATTGCAAATTCCTCTGGCCTGTCTCTGGATACCTCTCACGGCATGAAACGGTTCAGCGATGAATATGTCACTTTTTCAAGCATTGAAGAGTTTGACCCCATGGTTAAAAAAGGGCTTAAACGGGTTGCCATGGTGGGAACACCCTGCCAGATTAAAGCCTTAAGAAAAATGCAGGTCATGAATCTGGTGCCTTCCGATGCCATCAAAATCTGCTTTGGCCTTTTTTGTTCAGGAAATTATTCATTCGGCCCTGAAGAGCAGGCCCGCCTTGCCCAGATTGCCGGAACTTTTTGGAATGACGTTGTTAAAATAAATATAAAAGAACAGCTGATTATCACCTTGAAATCCGGTGATAAAAAAACCGTGGCCATCCAGGATATGGAATTTATGAAACGCTATGCATGCCGGTATTGCGGCGATTATTCCGCCGAATACGCAGACATCTCCTTTGGAGGACTGGGTGCCAAAGACGGCTGGACCACCATCATATCCAGAACACCCCTTGGCCGGGCAATCCTGGCGGATGGCCGCAGCCTGGGAAGTATTGAACAATTCAGCGTAAAAGAACACCCGGAATTTGCCAGCACCGCACTTCAAAAAGTGCGGGACGCTTCTTTTGCCAAAAAGAAAGCAGCCCGGTATAAAAGGAGAAGCCTTAAATCCGAACCGGTTCAGATTAAAGTATAATTTTTGCTTTCCTTTAAAAAGCGATTTCAAACTGCATCTTTTGCAAAAAACATCAAACTGCTATTGACAAATGAAAACCGATGATGGTTTATTGTCTTTGCATAGTTTGCACAAGCAGCACAAAACATGATATCAACTCTAAAAAAAGGGCTATTTTAGAACAAAGCAGATAAAATTTAAAAACCAGGACATCAAAATGGCTGTAACCGAAACCGACATATACAAAAAAGACCTGCTGATTTTCGGGTGTGGCAACATATTACTGGGCAATGACGGTTTTGGCCCGGAGGTGGCCAATCACCTCAATTCACATTTTGCCATACCTGGCGAAGTACTTGTTCTGGATGCCGGAACCGGAATAAGGGATTATATTTTTGACCTCCTGCTCATGGAAAATAAACCCAAACAAGTCATTATCATTGATGCCGTGACCCTTGAAGGCAAACAACAGGGTGAAATTTTCGAAATCAGCATTCCTGATATTCCCAAAGAAAAAATGTCTGATTTTTCCCTGCACCAGTCTCCTTGTTCAAACCTGTTATCCCAGCTCAAAGAGCAGGGCGTGAATGTGAGAGTGCTGGGCATGCAGACCGAATCCATACCCAACACAATCAATCCGGGACTCTGCCCAAAAGCTCAGCAAGCGGTTCTGACAGCATCGAGCTGGATCCAAAATGAAATACAAAAGCATTTAAGGTTAACAAGAAAGACCATTACGGCTTAAAAAGGAAATGACGGCATGCCGGTAAAAATTGCAGCAGAATGGTTAAACTCATGCTCAGGCTGCGAAATTGCCATTCTCAATCTTGGGGAAACCCTGCTGGACCTTTTGCCACACCTTGATTTTGTCCATATCCCGATCCTTATGGACCACAAGTATTTTGGACAGCTTGGAGATACAACACAGATTGATCTGCCAAAAGCCGCTGTCGGTATCCTGAGCGGCAGCATCCGAAATAAGGAACACCTGGAAGTGGCCCATGAAATGAGAAAAAAATGTGACATGCTCATTGCTCTGGGCACCTGTGCCACCCATGGTGGTATCCCGGCCATGATCAATGCCTATACCAATGATGAACTGTTTGATCGATATTACTTCACCCAAAGCACAGATCCGGGTGCCACTGTCCCCACAGACGGTGTACCGCAGCTTTTATCCAGGTGTTATGCCTTGAATGAACACATAAAAATTGATATCAGCCTGCCCGGATGTCCGCCCCACCCGGACCAGATCGCCACCGCCATTCTGGCCCTGTTAAACAATGAAAAACCGGAACTGCCGTTTAGAAGTGTGTGCGACACCTGCCCCACCATTCGCAAAGGCAAGGGCGCTGTCAATCAAATCAAACGGTTTGTGTCCACCCCTGAATTTGATTGTGATCAACCCCTCGACCAGATGCGCTGCCTTCTGGAACAAGGCTACCTGTGCTCAGGCCCGGTCACCCTTGCCGGCTGTTCGGGCAACAATGGCCAGGCACCCCGATGTATCAGCGCAAGGGTTCCGTGCAGGGGATGCTACGGACCGGTAAAACCGGATGGCAACCAGAAACTTGACATGCTCAATGCACTGGCAAGCAATAATATCGATATCAACAGTTTGCCGGAACGGGACAGCCTTTTGCGGTTTTCAGGCGCACACAACAGGCTGGTTCCCCAAAAAGGAAGATGTTAAACCTTCATGGGAAAAACAATCCATATCCAGCCCCTGTCCCGCATTGAGGGGCATGCCAGCATAAAAATACAACTGGATGACGATGGGAATGTCGACAAGGCAGTCACCCATTTTAACAGCATCCGGGGGTTTGAAAAATTTGTCCAGGGCAAACCTGCCGAAGAAGTGACCCGGATTGTCACCCGCATCTGCGGCATCTGCCCCTGGCATCACCACCTGGCCTCGGCAAAGGCTGTGGATGCCTGTTTCCAGGCAGAAGTCGCCCCGGCCGGCCACATGCTCAGAGAATGCATGCAGAACATGGCCCATATCCATGATAAAATCCTGCATTTCTACTTTCTGGCCGCACCTGACTTTATCATGGGCCCGAATGCGGATTATTCCGTCAGAAATGTCATTGGCATTGCCCAGGCTGCACCAGACCTGGCAAGACAGGTCATCCGGATGCGCCAGCTGAGTCAGATGATGATGGAAAGGTTTGCCGGCAAGGTTATTCACCCCATTGCCGCGGTTCCCGGCGGTTTTTCAAAACCCATGTCCGAAAGCCAGCGGCAAAGCCTGCTGGATGACACTGAAGAACTGTTTGAATTTGCAAAATTCACCATCCATCATGCCAAAGACAATATCTTTCCCAAATACCTGGATGAAGTCACCAGCCTGGGAACCATCACCACCGGTTTTATCGGCACAAAGGGCAAAGACGGATCTTTAAATTTTTATGACGGTGACATCCGGTTGATGAAACCGGACGGCTCATATAATGACTTTCATGATTCCCGGTATCTTGATTATATCGGTGAATATGTCACAGACGTATCCTATGGCAAATATCCCTATGCCAAATCCTGGGACGAGGGTTTTTCCATGGACCTTGATAACCCCAAAGGGATTTACCGGTCCAACTGCCTGGCCAGAATCAATATCTGTGACAGTATTTCAACTCCCCTTGCCCAGGCAGAACTCGAAGAGTTCCGCAAAAACTTTGGCAGGCCTGCCCAGCACACCCTGCTCTATCACTGGGCCCGACTTATTGAACTGTTGTATGCCTGCGAAAAAACCAGAGAGCTTTTATCAAACAAAGACATTGTCGGCAAAAAAACCCGATTTGATGTCATTCCGAAAGCCGGCCGGGGTGTCGGCCATGTGGAAGCCCCAAGAGGCACCCTGATCCATGATTATACCACGGATGATGACGGATTGATCACATCGGCCAACCTGATTGTCGGCACCACCCACAACCTTGCTCCCATCAGCATGAGCGTTGAACAGGCAGCAAGGCTGCTGATTCACAACGGACACATTGACGAAGGCATTTTAAATCGTGTGGAGATGGCGGTCCGCGCCTATGACCCCTGAGTGTCCTGCGCAACACACCGCCTGGATGGCGGTCCGGTTATCAGCCTGGATATTGTCAACAAAAACGGGACTATTATCTATAGCAACACATAAGGGGCAGACTCAAGGTGCAGGTCTCCTTGTTTTTTAAATTTCAAATGCCGTGGCTCATAAAAATGCCAGGCAGACTGAATTTTGGCAAAGAATCGGGGTTGTATTTTTTTCCTTGTGCAATAACGTCTGCAACCATCAATCCGCTGGCAATGGCCGCATGAATTCCTTCTCCCATATCAAGCGTTGCCATGCCTGAAGCATCTCCGATAATAAATGCGTTATCCAGCCGGTTATTCTGCTTTTTTTGAAACAGATAATAAGAATGACCCCTGGGATTTTCCGGGGTATGGCGTATCAGTGAACGCTGTTCAAGCTTGTTTGTAAATTTATGCCAGTGTTCCAGAATAGTTTTTCCCCTGGCCTTCAATTTCGAAGATTTACCTCCAACACCAATATTCAGCCAATTGTTTTTTTTGGGCAGATACCAGGCATATCCGGGCAGGCCATGGTCAAAAAACCATAAACGACACTCTGTATCCGAATAATCGCAGCGATACTCTTTTTCAATGGCTACAATCAAAGCATTTTCACTTCTTTGCTTTGACAAGGAAAAAAATCTTTTAAAAACAGGACAATGGGTTCCCCCTGCACCAACCAGGTATTTACATCTGTATTGATTATCAATGACATACTCACCATTGGCTTTTACAATATTTTTCACCGTGTGTGTAACAACCCGAACATTGGAACGGGAAATCATCCATTCATCAAATTCTTCTCTTCTGACGGCATACTGGCGGGTTCGAACCGGGATATGGACTCCAAACAGATAAAAATGAATCCGATTAAACTGCATAAGAAGATGTGGATATTCTTCCGGGCTGACACCGAGAAGGTCCAGGACTTTCGGAGTTATCCATCCTGCACAGACTTTTGCCCTGGGAAATCTGCTTTTCTCAAGAATCAGGACATCCTGACCCCATTTTTTCAATTGCCGGGCACAGGCTGATCCTGACGGACCGCCCCCCACAATGATGATATCAGATGTTACCATTTGACACAGATCAACACATGCGGCAATCCGGACGGGTTCTGCCTGGCTTGGTCATGACAATCTGCCACAGCTGCATGAGCCTGGAACGAAAACCACCAGCGCAACTTAAAAGATAGTATTTCCACATCCTGTAAAATCTTTCACCATATTTGCTTTCCAGTTCCGGCCATGCTTTCTCAAAATTCTGCCACCAGGCCATCAAGGTTTTATCATAGTCCTCACCAAAATTATGCCAGTCCTCCACAACAAAATATCCTTCCATGGCTTTGCCGAGCTGGGCAATTGAGGGCAGAACAGAATTCGGGAATATATATTTGCATGTCCATGGGTTGCATATGCTATGGCTGACATTGCTTCCAATGGTCTGGATAAATGCAATCCCATCCTTTTTTAACAGGCGGGAAGTCAGTTTCATATAGGTTCTATAGTTTTTATACCCCACATGTTCCATCAGTCCGGTGGAGATGACACGATCATATTGTCCCTCTGCTTTTCGATAATCGTCAAGCCTGATATCAACCGGCAATCCCCTGCACCATTGTTTTGCATATCGGGCCTGTTCCCTTGATACGGTAAAGCCAACCACCTGGACACCATGATTTGTTGCGGCATATCGGGCAAATCCGCCGAATCCGCACCCCAATTCAGCCACCGTCATCCCGGGCTTTAAGTCCATCTTCCGGCAAATCATACTGAGTTTTGCCTCCTGGGCTGCATCCAGGCTGTCTGCATTATCCCAGTAGCCGCAGGTATACTGCATGTTTTTGTCCAGCATCCTCTGATAAAGATCATTCCCTATGTCATAATGTTTTTCACCAACAACAAAAGCACGCTTTGTTGTCTGAAGATTGAAAAACTTTGCTTTAATGATATTCCATGTGGTTGCCCAGTCCTGTTTCAACCTGCTCAAAAGATCTGCACGCATCACTTTGTCTATGAACTGATCAAGCGCTTGACAGTCCCACCACTTGTCCATGTAGGATTCGCCAAGCCCCAATGCGGTCTGTTCCAGAACCCTGGAATAAAATTGATCATTATAAACCTGGATATCGTAAGATTTTCTGCCATTAACAGTGATGCCTGCAAAATTCATTAAAGAAAAGAATGCTTTTTTTACCTGTTGCTTATTCATGTCGTCCACCTCTGTTAAGAATATGGATTTCAAAAAAATATTCAGTTTATGATAAATATGTTTCCTTTAATTTTAGATATCCCTGATACACTTATAGAAAATTTAAACAAAACTTCAAGTTTATTTTTTTTATAAATCCCTAAACGATCCGGTTGAGTGCTTCTTCAATCGTCTTAACTGTCCGATCGATATTCTGGAGTTTGTCCAGGCCGAATAATCCAATCCGGAATGTCCGGAAGTCTTCTGGTTCATCACATTTCAAAGGAACACCGGCAGCGGTCTGTAACCCTAACTCTGAAAATTTTTTCCCGGTGTGAATGCCGATATCTTCAGTATAGCAAACCACAACGCCTGGGGCCTGAAACCCTTCTGCAGCCACACTCTTTATGCCTTTTTGGACCAGCAGTGCCCTCACTTTATCACCCAGTTCCTGTTGCGCTGCCCGGAGTTTATCAAAACCGTATTCTTCAGTTTCTTTCATGGTATCACAGAACCTTTTGAGGGCGTCTGTGGGCATGGTTGCATGGTATGCATGTCCGCCATTCTCATACGCTTCCATAATCTGAAGCCACTTGAGCAAATCACAGGCAAAACTGGTGCTGACTGTGTCGTCAATTTTTTTGCGCGCCAGTGCATTCAGCATGACCAGACCACTGCAGGGAGAACTGCTCCACCCTTTTTGCGGCGCACTGATGAGAATGTCAACGCCATTGGCTTCCATATCCACCCAAATTGTGCCGGATGCAACACAGTCTAAAACGAACAGGCCGCCAACAGAATGGACAGCATCTGCAACCGCCCGAATGTAATCATCAGGCAGAATCATGCCGGATGAGGTTTCAACATGCGGAGCAAACACGATGTCTGGTTTTTCTGCGATTATCGTTGCCGCCACGTCTTGGATGGGGGCGGGCTCAAATGCTGCATGTCTGCTGTTATCAACCGGGCGGGCCTTTAATACGATGGTTTCAGAAGGGATGCTCCCCATTTCAAGAATCTGGGTCCAGCGAAAACTAAACCACCCATTTCGAAGAATCAGGCACTTTTTTTGGGTTGCAAATTGCCGTGCCACAGCTTCCATAGCGTAAGTACCACCACCAGGAACAACAATGCTTGTTTTGGCATTATACACTTTCTTGAGAGTGGCAGAAATATCGTTCATCGTTCCCTGAAATGATCGTGACATATGATTTAATGCGCGGTCTGTAAAAACCACTGAATATTCGAGAAGTCCATCCGGATCAACTTCAGGCAGTAAACCTGGCATATTTTCCTCCTTTTATGAAAAATAAAAAAAACTTATCTGATTTTGCGTTTTATGGCAAGAATTGATTTTTTTGTTCCTTTCTTTTTCTTCAATAAAATATCCTTAAATATTTTTTGAGTTGACCACAGCCCGAACATTTCATGAAATATCCGAGATAAATCAAACCCTTATACCACACCCTGATCCATCATGGCGTCGGCCACTTTCACAAAGCCTGCGATATTGGCACCATTGACATAATTGCCGGGTGTTCCATATTCTTCAGATGCGGACAGGCATGATTTGTGAATACTTTGCATGATTCCCTTAAGCTTGGCTTCCACCTCTTGCCTGGGCCATTTAAGCCGCATGGAATTCTGGGACATTTCAAGCCCGGACACTGCCACGCCGCCTGCATTGGCAGCCTTGCTCGGGGCATACAGGATTTTTTTATCCAAAAACAATTCAACCCCATCGGGTGTGGTGGGCATGTTCGCCCCTTCACAGACCAGGGATATCCCATTGTTTAAAAGATTCTGGGCATCCTTCCCGTTGATTTCGTTCTGGGTGGCACTGGGAAAGGCACAGTCTGCTTTATGGTTCCAGAGGGGATTGTGATCTGCACTGTTGTCTGTTTCTGTGTAGACCGCATCCTTGAACTTTTCTGCATATTCTTTGATTCTGCCGCGTTTGGCATTTTTCAAGAACATCAGAAAATTCAGTTTCTGATCATCAATCCCTTTTTCATCATAAATATAACCGGACGAATCAGACAGGGTGACAACCTTTGCGCCCAGTTGATTGAGTTTCTGGGTGGTAAACTGGGCCACATTCCCGGACCCGGATACCAGGCAGACCTTGCCTTTAAGGGTATCTTTTTTAGTGGCCAGCATTTCATCGGCAAAAAAAACCGACCCATACCCTGTGGCTTCAGGCCGGATCAAACTGCCGCCCCAGTTCAGGCTTTTCCCGGTGAGAACCCCTGTAAATTCGTTTCGCAATTTTTTATACATGCCGAACAGATAGCCGATTTCTCTTCCGCCCACACCGATATCGCCGGCCGGGACATCTGTATCAGGACCCAGATAACGAAACAGCTCAGCCATAAATGCCTGGCAGAACCGCATGACTTCGTTATCGGATTTACCCTTGGGATCAAAATCTGAACCGCCTTTTCCACCGCCCATGGGAAGAGTGGTTAATGCATTTTTGAAGACCTGCTCAAAAGCCAGAAATTTTAAAATAGACAGGGTAACGGACGGATGAAAACGCAAGCCGCCCTTGTACGGACCAATGGCTGAATTCATTTCTATCCTGAAGCCTCTGTTGACCTGAACCTTTCCCTGGTCATCCACCCATGGCACCCTGAACTGGATCAGCCGTTCCGGTTCAACAATCCGCTCCATGATCCCGTTATGCCGGTATTCCGGTGTCTTGTCCAGAACCGGCTTGACCGAGTCCACAACTTCTGTGACAGCCTGATGGAATTCTTTTTCAAAGGGATCCCTTGCATTGACAATATCGAGTATATCAGCCATGTGTTCTCTCCTGTTCAATTAGGGTTGAATTTTTATTATCTTAATTTTCTTTAGTGCTTGATCATATCCGCAATCTGAAATGCAACCTCAAGGCTCTGCTCAGCATTCAATCGAGGATCGCATGAGGTATCGTATCGGTTGTGGAGTTCACCATCAATAATATTTCTGGCACCGCCCACACACTCGGTTACATTTTTTCCGGTCATCTCAAGATGAACACCACCGGGAATGGTTCCTTCAGCCCAGTGGATTTCAAAAAACCGGGTGATCTCTTTTAAAATATCGTTAAAATTTCTGGTCTTGAGCCCTGACTCTGCAGTATAGGTGTTGGCATGCATGGGATCGCAGCTCCATACAATGTTAAACCCTTCTTTTTTACACTCGCGCAACAAAGGCGCCAGAACCTTTTCAATATTGTTAATTCCCAGGCGGGTGATCAGGGTCAGACGACCGGCTTCATTTTTCGGGTTCAATTTTTCAACCAGCTGCTTAACCTCTTCAATCTTGCTGGTCGGGCCGATTTTGACCCCGATGGGGTTGAGCACGCCTCTTAAAAACTCCACATGGGCCCCGTCCACCTGCCGGGTTCGTTCCCCTATCCAGACCATATGAGCAGAACAGTCATACCAGTCACCGGTTGTGGAATCCACCCGTGTCAGCGCCTCTTCATACCCCAGCAGCAAGGCCTCATGGGAGGTGAAAAACTGGGTCTGATTAATCTGGGGAATATCGGTGGGAATGCCAATGGTGTTCATAAACTTAATGGCCTGGTCAATCTGTTTGGCCAGACGATCATAGGATCGCCCCATGGGTGACTGAACCACAAATTCCTGATTCCAGGCCTGAACCCTTTGTAATGCAGCATATCCACCCCGGGTAAACGCCCTGAGAAGGTTCAAAGTGGCTGCAGCCATATAATAACCCTTGAGCATATATTTGGGATTGGGCGTACGTCCCGCTATTGTGGGTTCATTCTTATTGACCATGTCCCCCCGGTAGGACGGGAGTTCCACCCCATCCACATTTTCCGTATCAGACGACCGGGGTTTGGCAAACTGCCCTGCAATCCGACCCAGCTTGATCACCGGCTTGCCGCCGGCATAGGTCATGACAACCGCCATCTGCAACATGACTTTTAAAGTTTCCCGAATAGTGGGGGCTGTAACCTGGGAAAAATCTTCTGAACAATCACCGCCCTGGAGAAGAAAAGCCTCTCCTTTTGAAGCCTTGGCCAGCATTGCCTTAAGATCCCGTATCTCTCCTGCAAAAACCAGGGGCGGTAACTGAGCCAGGCTACCCAGGGCCCGGTCCACTTCTTTTTGATCAGGCCAGTTGGGTTGTTGAAGAGCCGTATATGATTTCCAGCTTGTTTTTGTCCATTCACCAGATGTTGTCATGATTGATATTCTCTTTATTATGATTAAAAGTTGATTTTATTATTTATCAGCCCTGCTGTTTTAAGGCAAGATCATATTGTATCGTTATGACATTTGATACAGCCGGTAAAATCCGGTTTTATTAAATATGATAGCCTCTCCAGACTGTTGTCTCTTTTGGGATTTCTAAGATCTCCAGAAGGGAGGACACAAACGGCACCTGAACATAGGGCCGTCCCTGTTTTTTTTCACAGGCCAAAAGCATGGTGGTGGCAACCTGATAAATACGATGACCAACCGGGTGCTGGGTAATATTTGAGCCGTCCTGAACCGATTTTTCGCAAAGGGCTGCATCCGGTGATGTAAACCACCTGCAGGATAAGGGGCGCTTTTCATAGATTGAACACAAGCGATCTTTATCCAGCAAAGGACACGGGGCGCGGTTGAACGGCAATTGCCGGGCTGACATATCATGAGTTAGTTTTTGTCTGAGCAGGTGCTGGTCTTCAAAAGACCATGTGTTTCGAATATGACGGGCCACATCAACCACCACCTGGGGCGGGCATTCAATGGGGAATGAACAGCAGTGACAGCATCCTCTGGTGCAGGCGATTACCGAAGAATCCGGAAAATGCCGGCCAAATGCCAAAACTGCTGTTTCAATATGGCTGACACACACCTGCATAATTTTTGATGCATCTGATAAATCAGCAATGTCTGAAAACAGCTGGGCTCCAAAATCAGCAAACAACTGCTCATACAGTTTGCTGATCTCTTTGATTTTTTTTGCCACCTGTTCAACATGTGCTTCTGAAAAATACACCTGGGATTCACCCATATTGATAGCCTTTGTTTTATGTTTTTACAAATATCCCAACCATTGCATAAAAAACAACAAGGCTGCAACATGCTTTTAAAAAAAATCATTCCAAACATCATACCGGACAACAGACCTGTTCCTGGTCGCAATTATCGCTTCCGGGCCTGAAACAATATCTGATCCAGATGGTTGACAAACCGGTGTTTGTCTTTTTGATTCATGGGTGCTGGCCCGCTGGTTTCAACCCCTATGGACCTAAGATTTTCCATGACATCTCGTGCATATAAACGGGATCGAATCGTGTCTTTTGTATACAATTCCCCCCGCGGATTCAGCGCCTGCCCTCCTTTATCAATAACCAGAGCAGCCAGCGGTATATCTGCGGTGATAACCAGATCACCTGGTTTCAAACACTTTACAATCTGATTATCCGCCACATCAAACCCTGACTCAACCAAAAGGAATTTGATAAACGGAGATCTGGGAATCTGAAAGGTCTGGTTTGCAACAAGGGTCAGCAAGATGCCGGTTCTTTGTGCAGCCCTGTACAAGAGCTCTTTAATCGCCACAGGGACGGCATCGGCATCCACCCAGATATTCATTTCACAAGAATTGTTCATTTTTTCACTATTATGCATCTTTTGTAACCCTGCCTCTTAATTTCTTGACCTGACTGCGCTGGGACTTATGATCCATCCGTTTTTGCTTTGCATTGACAGATGGCCGGGAAGGTTTTCTTTTTTTGGGTCTTTCCATTGCTTTTAAAATCAGTATTTTCAAGCGACTGAGCGCATCTTCTCTATTTTTCTCCTGGCTGCGGAAGGTTTGCGCCTTGATAACAACAATGCCCTCTTTTGAGATTCTGCTGTCTTTGATCACCAGCAACCGTTCTTTAATATTTTCCGGCAAGCTTGAATTTTTAATATCAAATCTCAAGTGAATAGCGGTTGACACCTTATTAACATTCTGTCCACCTGCACCCTGCGCCCGGATTGCATCATACTGGATTTCTTTTTCACAGATTGTTATTGTATCAGAAATTTGAAGCAAGGGTTTTCCTTATTGTTTTCCGGTTCACAACTATTCTTGTTTTATATTGTTCAGCTTGCCTTTGCACTTGGCATGATCTGTGTTATTTTGTTTCGTATTTTTGTAATCATCGATTCAGACGGGGGGTTTTCTGATGCCT
>JBDRPM010000128.1:0-25705 GCA_043827005.1 Pseudomonadota bacterium
CAAAGGTATCGGTTCCGGCCACAGGACTTGAATCTTTATACGAGTCATTGGTGTAAACCGCACACACACTGGATTCATTATATTCAAAATACAGATCCGTCTTTGTTGTTCCATCCGGATGGGTGACCTGTACACTCTTGATATCCTTATACCCCTGGGCATCATAACCCTTTATATAAAAACTGGTATAAGGCCCTGTATAAAGAGTATTCCAGACACGAACCCCTGCCATCTCCACATTAATAAATGGCGTATCGACCCGGGTGCCTGTGGTAAATGTGGGATAATTATTTGATCCATCTCTTTGCGGAAATGCAATATTCTGATCAATATCAAATGACCGATGGGCATTCCTGGCGTCAAGCCGATACTGGTAAGTTGTTCCGGGTTCCAGATATCCAGGTGGCAAAGTTGTGCTTAATACATTATCGGTATTCCAACTCAAAATAGTATTTTTTCTATCTTTATCATAGACTCTGATACGGTAATGGTTGGCATTCTGGACCGGATTCCATGTAAAGGTCGGGGTAGTCCCGCCATTCACGGTGCAGGTCAGGTTGATATCTGCGGGCGGCACCATGTTTGTGTCGGTTATCATATCAACCAGCATACCCTGTATGCCATCCGGGTCGTCCACAAAAAACTTGACCCCTGCGGTGGTGCTTATCGGCACATCATCTGAATAATACATCGAACCTGAATAGAATGCTTCAGACGTACTATTCCAGCTGTTGAAACCCAGATTAACCACTGTGCTCCCGATCACATCCCCGTTTGAATCAACAGGCCGGGCATACACATGATGCGATGATCCATTATAGGCAACCCCATCATGGTCTATGACTTTCACATACAGATCAAGGTAGGGAGAGGCACCCACATGGGCCCATTGAACCGCACCATAAGTGTTCAGATCAATTGCCGGGACAGCGGAATGGCTTAAGACATTGTCCATGGTAAAATCCTGCCAGGCTGTATGGGTGCGGTTATCCACCTGTATCCAGTCTGTATGATCCATGGTGCGGATCCGATATTTATATTGCTTCCCCGGTTGCAGTACAGGCAGGGTGCATGATGTAAAATCATACGCTCGACCAGACCGGAATGAAAAACCTGTGTCCACGCCAAAAACCTCAAGGCGATAGGTCACATCAGTTCCGGCAACACTCACAGGATCCCATGAAAAAATGGGGGTTTTGGAACCGGTATCAATTTTAACCGTGTTCACATCCACAGCCGGCAGGACAAACAGATCTTTTTGAATATCACTTTTAATTCCCACGGATCCATCAGTGGCTGTTACTTTAAAGACATATTCACCCAGCATGGGCGCACCGTCAACTGCGGCAAAAAATTCATTGTCACTGGCAAGCCATTGGGCTCCGCCATTGGGCCATAATTCATGAACAGAGCCATCCGGCCAGGTTACGCTGATGCTGGCAATATCATTTGGCACGCTGCCTGAAAAAGAGTTTCCAATCACAATATCAAAATAGGTTTGTACGGGATTATTGGCCGTAACATGCT
This sequence comes from Pseudomonadota bacterium, assembly GCA_043827005.1. Taxonomy (GTDB): domain Bacteria; phylum Desulfobacterota; class Desulfobacteria; order Desulfobacterales; family Desulfobacteraceae; genus Desulfobacula. The sequence continues at coordinate 1,528 of JBDRPM010000128.1, forward strand.
TGACTGAAACCCCTTCCAGTGGCAAATCCGAAATAATATCGGTCAATTGGATCGTTCCCAGGTTCACATCAGCGGTAATCGGAAAGCTGGTTTGACCAACATAGTCACCGGAATTTTGTATTCCGTTTCCATCCTTATCCCAAAGAATATGCAGATACAGGTTAGTGGCAGAGTATGGCGCATCTTTTACGGTAAAACTGCCGTCACCCGGGGAAAAACTTCCAACGAAAACATCATCACCCCCAGCCGGCGTGTCAGCTGACTCGGTCAGATAATAATAGATATTGCCGCTGGTATACCCGTCCGGGATGGTGACAGAACCATTGATGGTGTAGACCGGATTTAGTTTGGCATTGCTGTCCAGCCAGTCTCCATCCCAGATTTGACCCCACCAGGTACCATAAGTGGGCCAATAGCCGCCATAGGTTGTCAGATCCCCCATAAGATTCAAAGGAATTTTCCACTCGATAAAGGATGTTCCCACAGACACATTACCGCTGCCAAGGGTTGTAATATAATGACCCATCCCGCTGCTGTCCTGGGTACCAACATGAACCCGCCATTCCGAACCATTTCGATCATAATAGGCATTGGCTCGAAAGGTATTCTGGTGCCAGTTGCCCTCTTGTTTTTGCAGTTCAAAATTGTACCAGATATCCTCTTGTCCGGGTTCTGACCACATGGGATCACCCTTCAATTCCATGGCCACATACAGATTTACCGTATCTTTTGCCAGATAGATTTTAAGGATATCCATTCCCTGAAAATTCGCCTGTCCGTCAAAAAAGTCTTCTTTGGAATCCGAAGCAACAACAGATACCTCTGGCCAGTCTGCTTTATTGCCATCAATGGTAATCGTTGCCGTTGGAATCGTCAATGTATGGTAAGGCGGCTCAAATTCAAAGGCCCCAATCGCATCTGCATTGGTGACAATTCCTGGAATAAGGCCGTTTAACACGGCGCCTTGAAAATTGCCGATCGGGTTTCCAAAGGTATCAAATTCCGGCAGCGCATCCCGGATCACCACCTGTGATTTTCCTGTATTTCCAAACACGGCATTCAGATCAAACTGAGTCTGATCACTACTGGCAGAAAGTGCCCGGGTGGCGGTAAACGGGCTGCTGGCTGTTTGCACATAGGCTGAGCCGTTATATTCCTTATATGAGCAGGTGCCGGCCAGTGTTGTACCGCCGGCTCCAAAGGTACCGGTAATCACCAGCCGTTTATATCCCCAATATTCCAGAATGATGGTGGTTGTATTTGAAACAACATCCCAGGCGAGAACCCGCCCATAGATATTCGAACCGCCAAGAATTCCCCAAAATGAGGATTCATCCCGCATCCGGGTAGCATTGCCCAATACATTCTCGTCCAGAAAGAAGTTAATATCATCACCATTGTCTACGGTGGCATTACAGAACCAACTGAAAGATTGGATAGAGGCCGCCCGGTTGCCGGTCAGCGAAGCATTCAACTCTGACAATCCATTGATGATGCCTTTAAAGTCCTGCTCATCCCCTTCTGATTCATAAGTGAAAAAACCATCATCCTGGGAGTCTGTTTCAGCTTTCAGTGCGGTATGGGCTTGCAAAAACAATGGATAAACCAGTTGCAGGGCCTGTTTAGCCGCATTGAGCCGGGCAGACCCAAGACCATCTGCAGCAAGTTTTAACAGATCAGGATAAGTTACAAACAATTGATTGAACAATCCAGGATGCAGCTCCATCATGTCTGCATTGTCGAGTGCAATAAATTCTCTGATGTCAAAGTTGTCAAGATCATAGGCGGACAAAACCAGGGCCACGGCTTTAATCGCATTAAGCGCACCTTTGACCACCAGAACATCTGTATAATCAATCTGGGAGTCTGTATCATCATCCAGCTCCTGGGCCGTGAGGGTAACCGCAATTGAACTGTCAACAATCGCAAGGTCTGCCAGGGCCTGGTCAATCACAACAACCAGCTTGCCCAGCATGTCGGTTAAATCATCTCCATTGGGCAGGGTTTGGGGCGGATTATACCTGCCGACAAGTTCAGGAAGCCTTCCAAAGGGCGGAGCCACATCAATCAGTTGATCCAGATAAATGGGGATGCCCATGGCTTTTAAAATATCGGCAATGGTCTTAAAACCAATTCCATCCCCTTGTTTTAAAAAGAAAGCAGATGTTCGTGTCACAGCTGAAAACAAATGGGCCTGCTGGTCATTCGGATCTGCCAGAACAGCAGCTTCAAATGTTTCTTTGGCATCAAGAATGTTCTGGTAGGTTGCATTTCCATTGTTAAACAGCAACAATCTTCCCTGATCCACAAGGGCCTGTGATTGTGTTGAAGCATGCGTGTATGCCGGCAACACTGCGATAAAAAAAAGAATAAAGAATTTGATTATGTGACGATTCATACTGCCCCCTTTGATGACATCAATTTCCTGTTTATTGAATGCAAGGTATAATATTTTAAGACTCACGTCAATAAGGGTAAACCCTTATTTTTTTATAAAAAATTAAAATTTATAATTAAAAACCAGGCCAATGGATTTCGCATTCATCCCAGGCTGTAAACTCAGTTTTCCAGGGCGTTTAGAATATTGCTGCTTGAGTTTTTCCGTATAGTCTGTCTTCTTTTGCCGGTTATATTTATGGGCACTTGAAACTGCGCCATAAATGTTTCCGGTAAAAAAGCCCGTCTCAACAAAACAAATGGCCCCGCCTAAAAATGGATTATCATTTTCAAAGGATCGATATGCTGCCAGAATCAAGGTTGAATTTAAAACAAACGAAACAAAAGCATCCTGGTACCGTTCGCAATATAAAAATCCTGCACCGGGAACAAGCGATAGAACACCGGCTGTTCCAGGATCTTTTTTTTTTACCTGATCAATCCCTGCCACCCCCATCATCAGATCCTGATCAACCCCATATTTTATCTGCCCTTCAGGGCTTATCATGGAAAAAAACGTTTGCGCTTCCTTGATGGGATTCACCTTAAAATCGGTTCTGCTGATCAGCTTATCTGCATTATCAATCAGCAGCCAGGCACAAATATAGGATGCCCGATCCCGAACCTGAACATCCCTGGTTAATGTGATCAGGTTTTTAAGTACAGAAATTGCGTTTTCCAGCTCGCCTGCCGCCATATGCAGCTCACCCAGCTTAAACATGGCATCAGATGCGAATCCTGAATCTGTGTAGGGGGTTGCGGTTTGTTCAAGATGCCGCTTTGCATCGGCCAGTCGTCCGGCATAAAAATAGGCAACACCGGTTTGGTATTTTGCGTTTAAGGTCTGTTCATGGTTTGGAAATAAATGATAAAACCGGATATATTCATTGGCTGCAGCCAGGTATTCTTTTTCATTCATTAAGGTTTGGGCCAGTTCAAAGAGTGTTTGTGCATTCAGAATAACGATATCCTGATTCTCAGCCTCCTGCGCTGTGATCATTGACGGTACAAAAACTGACGGCAGAAATATCAAAATACCCAGCAAAATACCCAGTATGCTCTTTCTCATTTTTCTTTTCATTTTTTCGACCACCAGAAATCATTATTTTCCACAGGATCATAGATGTGGATGATCCCGTTTGCCCTGATTGCCGGAGCATGCGTTTTTTCGTCTCTTCCGCATCGAACCAGCCGATCCAGTCCCATGATCCACCCGATCACATAACCATGTTTATGAATGGCTGTTTTTGCATATTGAGAACATGAGGGATACATGGGACACCGATGGCCGTCGACAGGAGAAATAACCTGCTCGTAAAAATCAAAAAAGCCATTGGATTGAACATCCTGCTGCCTGTCCTGGGCCCATGCCGGCAACAGGGTGAGCAAAATTGCAAAAAAACAAATCAAACAAACCTGATAGCCCTTTGGGACAAGCTTTTTCGGACAATCACCCATGGGTTACACGCAAAACCTCTTCAATGGTTGTCAGGCCGGAAAATATTTTTTCAACCCCATCCTGCATCAATGTCTTCATCTTATTTTCAATGGACAAATCCCGGATTTTGGTGGAGTCAGATGTCTGCAGAATAAGCGATTTATGATGCTGGTCCATCACCAGTATCTCAAAGATCGGCATTCGCCCCTTGTACCCGGTGTGAAAACATTTGCTGCATCCTTTGGCCCGGAAAAAGGTTTTGGTGATACTGTCCTGTGTTGTCAGGCCGATTCTGTTGAGCGCAATGTCATCCGGGATATAGGGCTCTTTACACGTTTCACATAAAAGCCGGATCAAGCGTTGAGCAATCACGGCCCGAACCGCTGACGTGATCAAAAACGGCTCAATCCCAATGTCCACAAGTCTTGTAATGGCGCTGGCCGCATCATTGGTATGAAGGGTGGATAACACCAGGTGACCGGTCAGGGCAGACTGTACGGCAATGGAAGAGGTTTCATGATCCCGGATTTCTCCAATCAAAATAACATCCGGGTCCTGCCGGACAATTGATCTGAGGCTTTTGGCAAAGGTGAGTCCGATTTTGGAATTGACCTGAATCTGGCTGATCCCTTCAAGCTTATATTCAACCGGATCTTCCACTGTAATAATATTGATCTCCGGTTTATTGATTTCTGAAAGCATGGCATACAGCGTGGTGGTTTTCCCACTCCCGGTCGGCCCTGTCATCAGAATGATCCCATTGGGCAGTTGGGAGAGTTCTCTGATCAATTCAAGGTTTTCCAAAGAAATGCCAAACTGGGACAAGGTCAAAAATGAACTTGATTTATCCAGCAGCCTTAACACCACCCGTTCACCCAGTGATGTGGGGATGGTTGAGATTCGAATATCAATATTCTTGTTTCCGATCTGGACTTCAATCCGGCCATCCTGGGGCAATCGTTTTTCAGCAATGTCCATATCTGCCATGACCTTGATCCTGGTAATCAATGACGATTGTATCCATTTTGGCGGCTCAAGCAGTTCATACAAAATTCCATCGATCCTGTACCTGACTTTCAAGCTGTCGCTTGCCGGTTCAATATGGATATCACTGGCCTTGGCCTTTACCGATTGTGAAATAATATGGTTGACCAGTTTGATAATCGGCGCATCACTGGTATCATCAAGAAGATCGGATTTTTGCTTGATTTCGCTGATAATACTGTCGTCATCCTCCATATCATCCACAATTTTTTGAGCACTGTCATTTTTTTTATCATAAAAATTATTGATGGTTGACAGGATTTCACCCCGGGTGGACAAAACCAGTTGATACTTTTGTATTTTAAGCAGTGAAATCAAATCATCCACAGCCTGTAAACTGTCCGGGTCATTGATCGCTATAACGGTCTGTTTCAGATCCGATTGTGACCCATCATCCACTTGTATTTCTATCAAAGGAACAATCGAATACTTTTTTAAAAAATGAATGGGGATGATATGGGTAAAATCAGGGCTGGCAAGACTAAAATTCAACTCCGCCCGGAACGGAATATCGTATTGGAATTCAAATGCTTTTAAAAGCACCTTTTCCGTGACAATTTTTTTTTTAACCAGAACTTCCATTAACGATTCTCCGTGTTTTACAGCAGAATCCATTGCAACATCTATCATATCCTTTGATATCCCGAAGTTTTCCTGCAATATCGTGGAAATATCTTGTATTCTCATTATTTTTGCCCGTCTTTTCCCATGAACGAATCTTTATAAAGATGAATGGTTTTTTCTCTTATTTCATTAAGCGTCTTGCTCTTTTCCTGATAAATCTTTTCAGCCTCCACAGGATTTTGAATAATATGGGGGGTTAGAAATATGTATAAATTTGTCTGAACCCCTTTCCGGCTGGTTGACTTGAACAAATTTCCAGCCAGGGGGATATCTCCGAGACAGGGAACCTGGTAATCTGTTGAATTCAGATCTTCGCCGATCAATCCGCCGATGACCACTGTGGCTGCATCCTTGACCACAACCGTTGTCTGGGCCGTGCGTTTCAAGGTTGTAGGCGTATTTTCCCCGGTTGACGACACTTTTTCAACCTTTTGATAAATATTAAGCCGGACAAACCGTTCCTGGCTGATCTGGGGGGTGATTTTCAGGGTCACCCCCACATCCTTGTATTCAAAATTTTCATAATTCTGATCACCGGTTCCGCTGGTTGTTTTATAGGGAATGTTTTCACCCACACTGATCTCAGCTTCTTCATTGTCCGTGGTCATGATCTGAGGAGTGGAAATAATCTGCACTTTTTCATTCTTTTTCATGGCCTGAATAGCAGCGCCAAGATTTGGGAAAGTGATACCGCCGATATTGATCGATTCCCCCATGATCCCCAGAGCAAATCCACCGGGAACACTCAATGCATTACCGGCGCTGATCGTTGGAAGTGCACCAATCCCTGTTGTCGAACTTTCTTTGGTAAAAGCGCCATACACGCCGGCAGCTCGGCCATCGATTGTTCCGGCAGAGGTTCCGGCCGTCCATTCCACCCCAAGGGTAAAATCGTCTGTATCCCGAACCTCCATGATAAGTGCTTCGATATAAACCATGGGGCGGGGAATATCCAGTTTTTTGATGATATTTTCCAAGACCAGGTAGTCATCCTTATCTGCCATAATGATCAAACTGTTGGTTGCCTTGTCATGGGTGATCTTTACTTTATCTGAAACAACCGGAGCAACTTCCTTGCCTTTTTCTGTTGTGGTTACTTTGCCTGACAAAGACTGTAAAACAGTTGCCAGTTCTTCAGCTTTTGCATTTTCAAGATAATACACCCTGATTTTTGCATCACTTTTTGCCACCTCCTGATCCATCATCTTTAATAACTCTTTCACTTTCAATGTATCAAATTCATTGGCTAAAAGAATAATGGTATTGGTCCGTTCATCTGCGACAAACCGGGTCTGCTGTTCGGGCATTGCTTTCTGCTTGCCCACGGCCTGGGCCTGAAACAGCGCCGTCAATGTTTTCACCAGATTGCCCGCTTCTGCATAAGATACCGGTATAACCGTGATCTGCCGCCCGACATCCTGAACGTCAATGACGTTAATAATTTTAAGCAGCCTTTGAATGTTGGAATACACATCCGTGACAATAATGGTATTGGTCGGAGCATAACTTAACGCCACACTTCCCTTTGAAAGCAAAGGCGCAAACAGCTGCTTGATATCATTGGCATCAGCATAGTTCAAAGGAATCAACTGGGTAACGATCTTATCTTCTGTGACACCGGGAATATTTTCCAACCGGGTTTCAACATTTTTAGACCCGGCTTCCGGACTGGGAATAATTTTTGATATTTCCCCTGCCCTGACCGCTGCAAACCCATGAACTTCAAGAACAGATTCAAACACCTTATAGGCCTCTTTAATGGTGATTTTACCCGGAGAAATAATATTGACATTCCCCTTGACCCGGTTATCAATGATAAAATTTTCATTGGTCAATTCACTGATAAACTTGATAAAAACCCTGATATCAACTTCATCAAAATCAATGGATACATATTGTGTTTCTTCTTTAGGGACTTCAGGGGTCTGGGCAATGAGCGGATCAAAAGAAAAAAGAACCATGCCTAAGGTAAGCATCATTATAACAGCTCTGTATTTTAGTCGCAAAAATTTCATCATTTTCCTAACCTTATTTAATTGAATACAGTATTTTCCCGGATTTACCATTCCGTTTTATCCTGATATCGGTATTGACATTGCCTTCAGACAGGTTAAACCCTTCATATATGGTTGACACATCCTGAACTGAGGTTAAATCTTTTTCATTTACCCCGGAAATAATATCCCCGTTTCTTAACCCCAGGCGCTCATAAAAAACAGATTCCTGTTTAATATTGGTGATTCGGAATCCATCCATTTTGCCTTTATCAAAATGAGGTCTGACCCGGACCTGTTTTCTTAAATCACCCATGTTTCCTTTGAGCTGGGCAATATCGTCCCATCCCAATTGAACCTTTTCCACAAACCCGTCCGTGGTGTCGGCCTGCATGGGACTGGAAACGATTGGGGGAGCCTCTTTGACAGATGAATCGCTGCTCTTTCGTGTTTCCATCAAAAGAACCTCTTCCTTACCATCCACCAATAAGATTACTTTCCCTTTCATAACAGCCCTGATCACTGCCCGATCAATGGAATCACCTACTGCGTAAAGCATCTGTTTTGTTTCGCCATTTTTTTTAATAACAGCCAGCGGATTTGACCCAGTGCCGGTAATCGTTCCTTTAAGCTCCAGTTTAAGCTTTGTCAACTGAGCCTCAGGTTCCTTAACCGGTTGTTGAACAGGGGTTGCAGGGGTTGTTGAGATCACAATGGTTTTAAACAGATCTCTTTTGGCAATATTGCTATAGTGGGATTGATTTTGAAAGCTTTTTGGCTCTAATGTCTGCTGTTTTATATCCGATACTGTCACAGCATCTGACGTGTCCATTTTTGTGATAAAAGACCCAACCATTGCCGATATGGTAAGGTCAGTAATCAAAAAGATAAGGATCAGGTTGACAAGCGTAAGGAATGCTTTCATTTTGCCCCCTTGATAATGCTGATCAAAGGAGTTTGAACCGTGCCACCCATTTTTATATTAAACACGGCATTATCCGATTGGTTCCGAGTCACATCAATGGGTGCTGCATCACCGGCGTCCATAAAAAATAACGGGTAGAGTATGATCTGAGCCTGAATATTCAACCGGCTTTGTTCAAATATTTTTGCAATCGTTATGTCCCCTTTGGCATCAATGTCCATCTGGCGGCCTTTCAGGTTGCATTCTTGTATCTGGATAACATTTTGCCCGGCCATATTGAATTTTATTTTTCCTGATGAAAAAGAGTATTGTTTAATCGTGTAGACAGGTTCTAAAAATTCCATTTCCAGATTGGCAATTGTTATGTCCCCCTGATTTTTTGTAACCTGCATCTTTTTCAGGCCAATTTCAAGGTTACCGTTCAAAAGGCCTGAAATTTTACAATTGAACAGGTTTTTGCCCAGATCCAGCTTGTTGATCACCACATTTTCAAGCTTTGATTCCATTCCAAGGTCTTCAAATTTATGCCGGTTTAACCTTGCAACACCCGACACCAGGCCATTCAACAGCGTTGACTGGTAATTGACCTGCCAGTCCTGGTTGAATACGGTTTTGATATCAAACATTGCTTTTGGTTTTTCAAATTGCACAATGGGCTCACCCATCCAGCCGAATTGAACCGCCTGCGCTTTCATCCCCCAGGGAAATAAAGGACCTGGCTGTTGTATCTGCACCGATAGATGACTGTCTGTTTTGGATATTGCATTCTGGATATAATCAGTGATCATCTGGATTGGAAAATGACGAAACACAGAAAAATAAACACAGGCTATAAAAAACAGAATGTAACCTGGTATTTTATATTTCATCATTTTTTTCCTTTGGCTTCATATCAACTGCTCACTGTTTCTACATTGATAACCGCACTGATTGTGCTCTGGTCTTTTCCATCTTTTGTAATGGCCAGCCGCTTTACAAAAACAATATTTTTCGAGGTCTCCACAAGATACAGATAAGACATTAACTCTGATAATTTGATCCCTTTAAGCTTGAGTTCAACAGAGGATAACTCAATTTTTGACACCTTATCAACCGAAGATGACGGCTTCATATAATCAATTTGTTTATCAACACCCGCCTTAACTGCTAATTTTTCAAGAAAGGCAAACAGGGTAAACCCTTTTTCCCGTTGTGAATAAATTGCATTTAAGTTTTCACTTTTACTGAGAATGGATTTATATTCGTTTTTTAACGCTGTAACTTCCTGTAATACCAGTCTCTTGGCAACCAGCTGCCTTTCCAGAAGTGCGGTTTTGTCCAGAACAGGGGATATCCCAAAGTGGAAAACAGCCGTTACAAGAACCAGGGCACATCCGATCCCTACTGAATATTTTTCCCGTCTGTTCATTCTCAAAGCCAGGTTGATTCCTCTTTCCAAGTGTTCAAAGCGAAATTTTCAAACTGAATTTCACCCGATTATCGATCTTATCCATTGACGCTGAATTGATATCAACGTCTTTAAAAATTTTAATATTGTTAAAAGCATTCTTCATTTTATCGATGGTATTGAATTGATCCGCACTGCCAGACACCAACAGCGTTCTTTCGGTTCTGACAAACCGGGTAAAAATAATATCCATTGATGTCGGTAATGCATTGCTGATGGCATTTAACGTATCAATATTCAATGGATAATCATTTAAAAAATCCATATTCTTTTTTTTTTGCAATGCATTCACATTCACCTGCATCTGATGAACCGGATCCACAATGTTTTTAATGTCCGGAAAGCAGGATTGAAACACCTGAACCACACTGCGGTCAATCTGCTCTATCTGATTTTCCATTGCTTTGATTTTTGTGATCGGCTGAACACTCCAGGCAAGAAAAAAAAGAATTGTCAAAACCATGGGGAATATCAGTTGGACCTTATAATCCTGGTAAAACAATGCCAGGTTCGAAAGCTGCCGTGTAAAATTATAGCCGTCCACTCCCTTGGTTTCATTTACGGCCATTGCAATGCCATCTTGCAGATGATCGCAGCTTTGGCCTGCAAAGGATTGGGGTGCAGGCAAAATTTTGATTGCTGCCAGAATGTTAAAGGGTTGAATCACAACGTCCATTTGTGATTCAATATCCTTGCTTAATGTCTCGATAAATGAGGCTGTTCCTGAAACTGCAATGTCACTAACGGGAATACGATTTTTAAACCGTTCGTTAAAGGAAAGATAGGTATGGGTCACATTTTTTTTGATAAAGGATGCCGGGTCGTCAGAATCCAGCAAAAATGCCCTGCTAACCACGATTTCTCCAAACCGGATCACATGAATTGATGCAAACCTGTCTTCAGCATGGACATATATGCAAACCCCTGCCGGGTCTGTAAACCCTGCAAAGGCCAGCGCCATTGGATACCCGCTTCCCAGGGTCACCACATCCGGGAAAATATCGCACTCATTAAAAATTGCCTTAAATCGGTCAAGGGTTTCTTCCTGGATACTGGCAGATGAAATCAGGTTCGACCCGGATAAGATCCTGCTGTTTTTCGTTAATATGCAAAAATCAGAATTAAAAGAACCCGCCTGCAGGGGTAAATAATTTTCCAGTTCAAACGGAACGATCTGTTCAATTGTCTTCTTGTTTTTAAACGGCACATCCAATGTCCGGAACAAAAAATAAATGGCCGGAATGCTGACCATGCACTTGTCATAACCCTTTTCTATCCTGGATAGTATTTCAAACAATGAGTCTTTTAATGAGGGGAAAAAACCCTCTGTTTCGATGTGTTGAGCAGGCATTGGGCAACAGGCTGAATCAATCACCTGAATTCCTTGAAGTCCATGGACAAGGAGAACGGATAAAATCTGATCCTGCTGAATTTCAATCGTTAGTATTCTGCTGCTCATCTGTCTATATCCACTATCAGGCTAATAAGAGTTTTGCCTCTTGTATACCTTCTAAAATATTTTTATGCAAGTCCATTTCCCCTGTTCTGACAGCAATCGATTCTCATTAATGTATGTCAAAACAGGGAGTGGTGATATTGGACTGTCAGATTCATTCTTTTCTAATATTAGAATTTTTTTGCAAAATAAACAGCAGGTCAACCGGTCCAATTTGATCGTCACCATTGATATCAATCTGGGAAGGCTTATAATCGGAACGTACTGTTGTATTGTGAACACCGGTAAGAACCGTTAATGAAATGCCGGCATCTTGTAAATTTAATTTGCCATCCGCATTGATATCGCCTTTTATGCGATTGGATTTAAAATTGGCAACCACGGTTTTATCCCCATCCATCAAAACCGTTATCGGATTAACCGAGCCCTCAATATCGCCGGACCATGAATCGAATAATACCCCTGGATGCACCGGCTGAGCTGTCAACGTGATCTGCGTTCCATTGATAAAGGTATTCCCGGTTGGTTCAACCCGGATCGTACCTGTATTGTCCGGGGTCACTGACGTGGTGATGCCATATTCTGAAGGAGCGGCCATAATAAATGATTCATAGGCATCTTCACCAGATTCACCGGCTGTATCATCCTGGTCCTGGTTTAACAGGCTGCCGTTGATCCCCTGGATCTGTGGGGTGATGACCAAAACAAAGGTTCCTTTTTCCTGTCTGTCAAAACTAATCCGATAGATTTGTTGATTCCCGATTTCTTCTCTAAATGCAACCTGTGTTGGCAGCTGTTCTCCTGACATTCCGGACAGATCAATGTCTTCACTGGTGAATGTAGACAAATGGATCGGCGTTGAAAAGGTAATGTCAATAAAATCAAACCCGTGATCAATGATCCCCTGTGGGGAACTTTGGATGATAAAAAGAGAATCCGGATCTGAAAATTCATCTGCGCCCATATCGACTATTTTTCCGATATCGCTGCCGCCGGACATGATCCTGGGTTCTTGATCCATATCTTTTTCAGGGATTTTTTGGGCCGTGTTGTTTCCCTTATCAATGCAGGGTGATCCAGGCAGCAGATGCAGGTTGCCGTGATTGATATCACAAAAGAGCGGATCGATATCAATATTGCCCTCTCCTTGATATCCATTTTTTATGTTGGAATAGGTAATGGTGATATCGGCTTGATCAATAGAGATTTCGTTAGAGATCTGGTTTTCATCATCCCAAAAAATGCTGTTGGCTATCTGAACCGAATTGGGAATATTCAGATAATTGATAATCCCTGTGCTTATGGCATTCCCTTTTTCAGCAGTATTTTTTGCAAATGTGCAATTGGTCAAGAAAGCATTGGAATCGCCAATTGCTGCGGCCCCGCCGCTATAGCTTGAATTGTTATAAAAAACCGTGTTTGTCAGTGAAGCGTTCCCTGTAATCGATACGCCACCGCCACTATACGCTGCCGAATTGCTGTCCAGAGTGCAGGCGTTCAACACTGCCCCGCCTTCTATTGCAACAGCACCGCCAAGACCGGAGGCATTGCCTTTGAACAGGCAATGCGAAAATTTTTGTTCCCCGCCTTTACCATAATATGCACCCGCTTTTGCGGAGTAAGAAGGATCTTTTGTTTTAAGAATAGCCCGATTGGTGTAAAAATTGACAAATGAAAAATCAGCAACCGCATCAATGGCCATAACACCTCCGCCTGTCCCGGAACCTTCATTGTCAGCTGAGGCTATATTATTGCTGATTCGGCTGTCTTTGATGGTTAGTGTTGTGTTTTGCACATAGGCGCCGCCGCCGGCATGGGCTTTATTTTCATCCACAATGCCGTGTGACAATAGAAGAGTGGATTGGGTTGCATATACAGCTCCACCCTTTTTTGAAGCTGAGTTTTGAAAAAACCGGTTATCTTGCAGCAGAGCATCCGATTCGGTGATAAAAAGTGCACCGCCGTTTTTTGACACGGCATTTAATTTAAATTCACAATTACTTAAAAAAGGGGTGGCATTCAAAACATGCATCCCGCCGCCATAGTCTATGGCATAATTTCCATTGAATATCGTGTTGTAAATGGTTGCGTTTGCATCTTCACAATACAGCCCACCGCCAAGAGCCTCCTGACCGTTTGCCGTAGAAGATGTATTGCCTGAAAAAACACAATCATTAATGGATGGGGCGCCCCCCAGAATATATGCACCGCCTCCCCGGGCTTTCTGTCTTTCAGGATACCACTTATCCGCTGTTGTATAGCTGTAATACGCTTTGTTGTCCAAAACCGTCAGGGTGTTCAATTTAATGGTTGAATTGATCAGACACAATCCGCCGCCAGTACTGCTCTTCCCGTTTTGAATCCTCACATCCTTAATTTGTGCGGTATAATCCACATCCTTTGCTGTAATTACCGGCCCTTCCTGATTGCCGTCAATAATGGTTGTGTCCATACCTGATCCAAAAATTTTTGCCCCGCTTTTCATCCATAGCGTTTCAATGTATGTGCCGGCCGCCAGATGAATGTTTCCCTGGGTGCCAATGGCATTTATGGCATGCTGAATCTGTGAGAATGCAGTGCTGCCAAAAACATATGCCTGAATATGATCTTCAGCCTTTGCGCCTGCCCAGTCGTCATCCACCCAGACGTCTGAAGGAACAGGACAGTCACTTTTTCCATCCTGCTCATACACGCCCATGTCAACTGTGCAGTTTGTATCGCTATTGCCATCCATGATCCTGATATTATGTTCAAGATCTGCGGCCGGCAAAGACCAGGCACCATTGCTCCCGGCATCAATACAGGGTGAATTAACGCTTAAATGAAAATTATCATCCATGGTCCCGGAAATATCATCAATGCCGTTTGGATCAATAAATTGCGGATCGATATTAATATTGCCGGGTCCGGGATATCCACCCATAATATTGGAAAAACTGACTTTTGCTGCTCCGGATAATTGGGCCCCGCCAACCTGATCGATTGTGTTGTTCCACAAAATGGTGTTGGCAACCACGGTTTGGTATGATCCATCTATCCCCCCGCCGCTGTAACTGGCCTTGTTCTCCCAGAACGTACAATTGGTGACATGAAGATTACCACCCCGAATACCCGCACCTGACATGGCGCTATTGTTGGAAAAATAACTGTTGGTGACCGTGACCAGTTCTTGTGAACCATCGCAATTTATCCCTCCGCCCAATCCGAAATTTTCCCCGGCTGCATTACTGATAAAAGCGCTGTTTGTTATTGTTGCCGCCCCCTTTGACATAAAAATCCCAGCACCTTCTCCATAGTTGCCAGTGCGATTGTCGATAAAGTCGCTGTTTTCAATCGCCAGTGATCCGCTTTCATGGTATATTCCGCCGCCTGCACTGCCGGCCCGGTTATTGATAAATGCACAATTTTTAATGGTTAAATCCGCATCCTCATTATGAATGCCTCCACCTTTTAGTGATGCCAGATTTGCTTCAAAGATACAATTTAAAATAGAGGGAGAACTCGCATAATTACACATTCCCCCACCATAATCAAAACTATTGCCGCCTTGAATCGTAAACCCGTCAAGGACAGCAGAAGCATTAAGATTTAAATTTTTATGATAAAACACATGGTAACAATTGTCAGTTTCCACACCAGCCTGACCGATATCACCGCTGAGAATTGATTTATTGTTTTTCCAGTCGCGATCTTCGAGCACCCCTTCATTGCCTGCAAATCCGCCATATACGATGACGTTATTCTTTAAGGCAAAATAATCGGTTCGGTTATTGCCTGGGGTATAGGTACCTGCCGCCACCCAGATCTTATCCCCGGCTGATGCTGCTGAAAGAGCCTGGGTTAATGAATGAAACGCCGTTGCCCAGGTTGCGCCGGTTTGAGCACCGGCAGCCTCTTTTTTGACATAAATCACACCGGCCATACTGGTTTGTACAAACAGACAAATAAATATTGCACTTAAAATATAAATTTTCATTTTCATTTTTCAAAAGCCCTGAAAAAAATATGTAAAAAGAATCAACAATATCTGAGAAACAAGAGAAATATTATTTTCTATTCTTTTTGCAGTATACTGCTTATTTTTTTTTTGCAAGGAAAAATAAAGCATGGGCTGGCCTGTTAAAAACGACTAATTTGACAAACCTCAATAAAAAATGCATATTCACATTTGATTGGATAAACATTTAACAAAGAGATGTTCTGATATGAAAAAAAAATTACTTTTATTGTGTACGGTTTTTTGTGTTCTTTTTTCCCTGTTCGTTTTTCCAGCCGCATCCGAACAAATAAAAGCTCCAAAAGTCCATTTTGATGAACCAGTCTACAATTTCAAACCGGTATTTGAAGGCAAGGTCATCATCCATGATTATATTGTTAAGAATTTAGGGGATTCGCCCCTGCTGATCGAACAAATACAAGCCGGCTGAGGCTGCGCAACTGTCTCTTATGACAAAGAAATTCTCCCGGGCGGAGAAGGAAAAATCAAGATTCAGGTCAATTCAGCTGGATATGGCAATAAGATATTATCCAAAAAAATAAGTGTTCACACCAATGACAATAACCATAAAATTGTGGAATTGACCATAACAGGGCCGATCGAAACAATTGCAGATATCACGCCCAAATATATAAGATTCTCCGGATTTGCAGAAGAATTATCCGTTGGTACGGTTCGGATTTCTCCTGCCCCTGATCATGATTTTTCAATACTGGACATCAAAATGCAAACCGGCAAGGATGTGAAAGTGGATTTCAAAGTTGCATCGCTTGAAACAAAAGCATGGGACCTGACTGTTACCAACCTGAAAACCACCCCTGGCAGATATATGGATGTCATTAAGGTATTAACCGACAATCTGCTGATGGAAAAAATTGAAATCCGGGTTTACGGAGACATTAAAAACAAGCCAAAGTCAGCACAATAAACCCCATACATCCTGTATTTTCTATATGATAAACACAAAAAATCATATATTTCATATAATTAGAAAATACTGTAACCTTTTTATTCAGGAAGGTAAAATGGCAAAAAAAGGATTTTGCTCCCATACGATTTTATATCTATTGTTTTTATCTGCACTGTTTTTGATTGTTTCTGCTTCAATTGTCAATGCCGCCGGCAGTGATATTGTCAATATTCCCGATCCAAAACTTAAGGAAGCGCTTTTGGGGGCTGGTATCGATACAAACAATGACGGATATTTAACTGAATCTGAAATGGCTGGTTTGCGGGAATTAAATGCCCCGTTAATACATGGTACATCAGGGATTACCAATCTGTCCGGTTTGGAATATGCCGCAAGTTTGGGAAAATTAAATATCAGCGGCGATATTTCCGATTTAACACCACTTGCAACTTTGGTCTTTTTAAATGAACTCAGGTTGCAGGACAATATCATAACCGATCTGACCCCGCTTGCCGATTTGATCCAATTGGAACTGCTGTTGATAGATGGTAATCCCGGACTGACGGATCTTAGCCCTTTAAGCAACATGAATCGATTGGAAACGTTGTACATAGCCAGGACAGCTGTGTCTGATTTGTCTCAGTTAAACGTGCTTACAGATTTAAAAACCCTTGATATCAGCGAAACCGATATGACAGGCAATCTTTCAATAATCAATACTCTTACCCGGCTGGAAGTCATATATATGGCCAATAATGGCATCAATGATTTGACGGGTGTACAAAATTTTCCCAATTTAAAATATATTACTTTTGAAAACTGCAATATATCAACCTTATTGCCCTTGGAAGGCCTTGCCCATTTAGAATCCATTAATTGTGCAAACAATATAATTGATGTCTCCCCAGGCAGCACCGAGTTTAATCGGGTTCAATCATGGCTAAGTAATGGGGTGTTTGTAAAATACCTTCCACAAAAAACCATGGGCGCCTTATCCGGTGAAATCACCATCACTGGAACAATCTCTTTTGGAAATCAAATTCTTGCTGAAATACAAAATGATAACAGTGACTCTGACAATTTTATGTATACCTGGTATCGGGAAGGCATTGAAATTCCCGGAACCAACCAGAACCAGTATACCCTGGTTGAAGATGATATCGGTACCATGATCAAGGTAAAAGCCTCAACCGATGACAGAAGCGGCAGTATAGAAAGCGCGCCGACAAGCAAGGTAAAAAAAGCCAGTCAGCCCAAACCCACAGACCTTTTGATCAGTGATCTGACCGTGGGGGGAACTCAAATGTCCATAACGGTTCCCAATCCAGCATATGAATATCTTTTAAAACCAGATGACGTCTCTTTGAGTATTGGAGATGTTTTTATCCCAGGAACCAATCCTGTCAGTTTCAACGCCCTTACCCCCAATACAGAATATGACCTGTACTATAGAGTCAGCGGGACCCCAACCCACTACATCTCTCCTTCTTCCCTGCTTGAATGGAGAACATTGACAGGCAGTTCAACTCCAAAATTATTACAGGCATTTATCCTGTTACAACTTTTATCGGGCAACTCTCCTGACAGCAGTGCAATCCAGGATATTAACGCAGATGGGAAAAAGAATGTTGTTGAACTAATTGATCTGCTTTTAAATGCAACTCCATAGCTTTGGGTTCACTCAAAAATAAATTATCGCATCAAAACCCCGAGTCTGCCTAATTTTTATTCAATTCTTTTTCAATCATTTGTGACATGTCTTGAACGGAATTGGTTTTAACGGCTCTACCATTGATATAAATGGTTGGAATGCCAATGATTTTCATCGTTTTAGCCAGCTGGACATCAGAATCGATCTGACTGAAAATCAATGGATCTTTTATATCATTTTCAAATCGCTCCATGTCGAGTCCGACATTTTTAGCAACCTCTTTGATTTTTTCATCACTCAGCTGGTTGTATTCTTTATAAAGTGCTTTGGACATCTCAGGATACTTTCCCTGCCTGGCTGCAGCAATGGCTGCAACAGCAGCCGGTTTGGCAAACTTATGACTTCTTAAAGGATAATGTTTGCTGACAAGGTTGACCTGGTCTGGATATTTTTTGAGCAACTGCTCAAGCACAGGATAAATCCTGGAACAATACGGGCACTCATAATCTGAAAAAAGAACGATCCTCACTTTTGCATCTGCCTTCCCAATCACCTGGGAATGACCGATATTGATATCGAAAACCGGTGTCACCTCGACGACTGAAACCCGTTTGCCTGCCTCATCAGTCAAAAACAGGGTTTTATCATCAGGCCCGATACTAATCTGGGAGAAATGGCTCTGCAAGGGAATACTTTCAACCAGCTCCATTAACGGCATTGAATATACGTTTATGCTCTCACTGCACAAGACATAAACCGTGGTGCCGTCGTATGAAACAGCCGTATCAACCGGGGTGTCATCCAGCTGGATACCGTTCAGAATCCGCCATTCAATTCTGGCAAAAACAGGTCCGGAATACAGAACAGTCACTGCAATTGCCGTAAGGATAATAAATAAAACTTTTTTCATAATCTCCACCTCCATATTCGCTCTGTATCTTAATAGTAAGGGCCCACTCAAAAATAAATTTACATTTTGAAAGCCGATTCATCCTGTCCTGCTGCGTTGTGTAAATTCGGCATATAAGCTGAAAACGATCAGTTTATGTTTATACAAGACCAGGACTGATTTTACAATATGTCCTATAAATTTATTGACTCAATTAATCATATGCCAGCAGGACATGACAATCCGGGAACATCGCAATCATGGATAAAAGGACAAAAGGCGCCATCCAAATTTGCCCTAACTTTCTGTCTTTTCAACTTGTGATTTCAATTGTTTTTGTGGTACAACGTGGCGTGGCAAAATTTTTTGGATACAATTGCATTTAAGGAGCTGAATTATATCATATTTTCAACTATTTTGCCTCCCTTTTCATGGTATCTCGTGTATTTTCGGGTGGCATTGAGATGCTGATTTCAAAATTCTTCTTAAACCGCCTATGGCATAGTCCTATGTTGAAATCATCCGCATGGCTGGTGCTTCTGCTACTGGTAACCCTTTTTGCAGGAGCGGGCATCAGGCTGTGGGAGTGCCCTGACTGGAACCAGCCAGGACTGGGGGTGACCGACGAAGTACTCCTTTCAAAACATGACGGTTATGGCTGGCTGGCTGGTGCCAAACGTATCAATCAGCACAGCACCGCCCCATTTTCCACATGCATTCGCATATTGCATGAGGTAACCGGCATTCCACTTGACCGTATTGCTTTCTGGCTTCCTGCTGTGCTGGCTCCCCTGGCTGCGCTTCCTGTCTGTATGCTTGCAGTTTGGTGGAAAATACCAGAGGCTGGTTTTGTTGCAGGTATTATGGCGGGCTCGTCCATAGGGTATTTCATTCGCACCCGCATTGCCTGTCTGGATACCGATCTGATCACCCTTTTTTTTCCTTTATGCCTTGCAACGGGGTTGATCATGTGGATTGAATCCCTGGCCCCGCTACCTCGTGGTAAAGGGTTTACGCCCTCATCCACGGCCATTTTATTTTATGCGTTTTTGCTGGGTCTGCTGTACCGATGCTATATTGCCTTCTATCCCAGCGGCGAACCAGTGGGTCTATCCATTACAATAACAGCCTTGATTACCGGTATGTTTCTTACGGCACCCCGATTCCGCCTGCTGACTGGCAGCGGTATTCTTCTTGTGTGCCTTGTGGGCGACGGACTCTGGCAGGGGACTGTCCTTGCCGCCGGGGTGGTCGTTCTCTCTGGCTTACTGCCTGACCTGTTTGTCTCCAGGAAATCCGGCATTGTGCTGCTTGTTTTTTTGCTGGCTGCCTTGTGGGGGTTGTCTGATTTTGATACAAAAGCATCTGACATCTGGTTTCACCTCAGCCGTTATGGCCGTGTGATTGACAGTTCAGGCGTGGCAGCATTGCCGCCTGTCATTGAGACCGTTCCCGAGGCATGGCCAGTCAGCCTCGACGGGGCTGTTTTCTTTCAGGCCGGCAACTGGCCTCTTTTCATTGGCGGTATTGCGGGGTTGGCCATTGTTCTGTGGAAGTACCCCTCAGCGCTGCTGCTGCTCCCACTGCTGGCACTTGGCCTGGGAAGCATCCGGCTGGGCATCCGGTTCACGATGTATGGCGGAGCGGTACTCGGGATCGGGCTGGCCTGCGGAACAGCCCTGTTGTTGCGCATGGTGCATGTACCGCGCTGGGTATATTTTGCAGCCCAGACAGGGCTGCTCATTGCCGTATGCTGGCCTCTTGCAAGAACCGCTGATGCTGTTGATCCTGAACCTGTTATTTCCAGGCCGCTGGCAAATGCCCTGTCTGAACTTAAGCTGCAGTCAGCGCCTGATGCCCAGGTGTGGGTCTGGTGGGACAGGGGATACGAGGTTCAGTATTATGGAGAACGCATGACTGTTGTGGACGGTTATCACAACTCGGCCGAAGAAATTTTTCCTGTGGCTTATGTATACACTGCCGCATCTCCACTCAGCGCCTATCAAATGATCGTACGCTATGCGATGTTGCAGCAGTCTGCCGGTCCTGCGGCAGACCAGGGATCACAAAATCCCATATATCCAAACCCATTTTCAGATATGATACAAAACATGCCGCCTGACGACATCCGTCTTTTTTTGCTCGGACTTAAACGGCCGAAGGTTGCCTGGTCCCATGATCTGCCGGAACAATATCTGGTGCTTACCTGGGACAGCCTGGAAAGGGCTCATACCATCCAGTCATACGGCACCTGGGATTTTGTGAACGGAAGGTCCGGACCGGGAAATTTTATGATGATTCGGGAACGAGCTGAATTTGATATGCAAAACGGCATCATGAAGGTCCAAAACAGAACCTATCACCTGAGTTCAAAAGACATCATTACAAACCGTTTGGGAAAACGGTTTACCTGGCCGCACAAAAATGGCTGGCACGCTGTTTTCCGGCCGGCTGACGGCAACACATTCCTGATGGATGATGCTGCCTTTGAAATGATGATGGTGCAGATGCTGCTCAACAACCCAAACGATTTTTTGCCTTATTTTGAACTGCTTATTGACCGCTTCCCGTTTGTCCGCATTTACCGGGTCAAACCCATTCTCACCAGCCTGCCTCAGGGCACCGTTATTCCGTCAAAGACAAATCATGCAAAATAAAAAAACCATTCGCCTGCTTTTAACCGGGGGGGAAACCGGTGGACATCTGTATCCTGCGCTGGCAATTGCTGAGGCGCTGGCCAAGATGGTTCCGGGTTCCGAATCCGTCTATGTGGGGGCAGCGGGCCGCATTGATATGAAGAAAAATATCGGAGAAAAGTACACCACCCATTCAATTGGCATGACCCCCTATGATCGGGACCGTCCGCTTGGAAATATCGTCCTTGCCTGGAAAATTCTGAACAGTTTTTTTCAGGCATTGGGTATCCTTGGGCAATACCGCCCGCATGCAGTGATGGGGGTGGGGGCTTTCCCCAGCGTTCCGGTCATTCTGGCAGCCAGAATAAAAAGAATCCCCATACTGTTGTTCGAGCCCAATGCGCAGCCTGGCATGGCAAACAACATCCTTTCAAAATTGGCACAGCGTATCTGTGTTTCCCAGGCAGGGATGGAAACCTTTTTCCCCCGTGATAAAATCGTGGCCACCGGGACCCCGGTGCGAAACATATTGCTGCAGGAATCATCTGACCGGCATGGTGGTCGTGACTTGTTTGGTATTTCTCCAGGCACCCGGACGGTGTTGATTACTGGCGGCAGTACCGGGTCAGTCACCACCAACAGTATGATTCTGGAAAATCTGGATCTGCTTTCCAGCAGGATCGGTCACCTGCTCTGGCAAACCGGGGAAAAGGATGAACAGCGTATTCGCACATTGCTGGGCAATCATTTGCCCAAAAACTGTACACTGCTGCCCTATATTGACAGGATGGGATGTGCGTATGCCGCCGCTGACCTTGTGGTCTCTTCAGCCGGGGCCGTCAGCCTCTCGGAACTGGCGCTGACAGGAAAGCCTGCACTGATCATTCCGGATCCGGACGTCACGGAAAATCACCAATTGAAAAACGCAAAAGACCTGTATAAAAAAAACGCCTGCGTTCTGGTCAGCCCTGACACCCCTTCCCACCAGACAGCAGCACTTATTATCGAATTGGTGAACACCCCATCAAAGCTTGATCAACTGAAACGCAATATCCTGAAATGTGCTGAGATACAGTCTTCCCGGCTTATTGTTGAACAAATTCTACAGCTTGCAGGGTTGAATGAATCTACCAAAGGACATGGTTGAGAAAATTACAATAGAGTAGGCAATAGATCTGAGTTATTTTTGAATGGGCCCTAAGCTTCCTGTTATTCAGCGGGCAATCGACCGCTGAATAACAGGAATATACGTTTTAAAAGTACAGCAAGCCCCGGAAACTTTACATGGCAACCGACGGGCATTGCGCTCTGCTCAGCATGGAACAGGCCGTCTCTTCGAACCATGTACCGCCCAAGGACTTACACTGATCTTGTGTTTTTAGGTCCAGACACCTTTCCAGTTTAATGGAGAGCTCAGGCAGACAACACGCTCCAACGGACGATGGGGTTACCGGGCATTGTTTTTCAGTAAGCTCGGAACATTGCAGATCCGCATAAAAGTTTCCCTCTAATCTCTTGCAATTGGTTTCCAGCATCCAATTGGCACATTTAGTCTCGTTATTTTCTTCATAACAACATGCTCCAAAGGACGCACACTGAGTTTCTGTGAGATCCCCGCATGCATAATCTTGGTACCAGCTGCCCTGAAGCAGCTTGCATTTATACTCGGTCAAGCTGTCGAGGCACTGAACCGGAAACACACCGCTTTCATTCACATAAGAAATTTTCGGATGACAGCAGGCCCCCGTAGGAACGGGAACCGGGCATTCTTCCAAGGTAAGCCCGGAACACTGACGGTCGGCAAAGAAAGATCCGCCGTTGTCAGCGCATTTTGTGGCGGTCACATCATCATTGCAATCCGCAGTGGTTGAGCCGTCTTTGGACACCGTGGTCTTGCAGCAGGCCCCAGATGCTTCAGGAAGCGGTGGACATTGATTATCAGTCAGCTCAGAACAAGTCTGTTTTTCATACCAGTTACCACCAACTGCCTTACACTGAGCTATTGTTCTGGCATCAATACACCGTACCTGTGAAGAGGCATTCTCACTCAGGCAACACGCGCCAACCGATGGAAGAACCAGCTCACATTGCTCACTGGTCAGTTCGGAACATTGCTGATTTGCAGAGAATGATCCAGATAATTTGTCGCAATTGCTTTCCAGCATCCAATTGGCACATTTCTTTGTACCGGTGGTGCTGTCATCATAACAACATGCACCAAAAGGCGGACATTCTGTTGCTGAGAGGTCTTTACATTTCTCAGCCTCGTACCAGCTGCCCTGAAGCAGCTTGCATTTATACTCGGTCAGGCTGTCGAGGCACTGAACCGGGAATACACCGCTTTCATTCACATAAGAAATTTTCGGATGGCAGCAGGCCCCGGTAGGAACCGGAACCGGACATTCTTCCGATGTCAGGTCGGAACACTGGCGGTTGGAGAAGAATGACCCACCAGCGTCAGCGCATTCACTGGTGCTCACATCATCATTACAAACCGCTGATGTGGTGCCATCTCCTGATACCATGGTCTGGCAGCAGGCGCCTGTAACCTCGGAAATCGGCGGGCACTGCTCAAAGGTCAGATCCGCACAGGCCTGCTCATCATGCCATGATCCGCCCATTGCACTGCACTGGGTTTGGGTTCGTGCATCCACACACCTGACCGCTACAGTCGAACCACCCGTGCTGGTTGCAGTCAGACAACACGCCCCTAAGGACGGTTGATCCATCG
>JBDRPM010000129.1:0-4816 GCA_043827005.1 Pseudomonadota bacterium
GAAAACTTGTCCATATGCAAGGCGCAAGCAAAGCTGAAACCGGAGTGTACTGTAGTACATGAGGATTTCAGCTTTGCGCAGCAACGCAGCAGATGGATGAGTTTTCGTTCAAACACTAAATACATAAAAAGGAGAATAAAACATGGCATTACAAACCACTACATTAAATGTTGACGGAATGAGCTGCGGACACTGTTCCGGAATGGTTCAAAGAACCCTTGAAGAAATTGACGGGATCACCAATGTATCGGTTGATCTTGAGGGCAAAAAAGCGCGCTTTGATGTTGAAACCCCCGATCTGGTTGATCTGGCAGTTAAGCTGGTAACCCAAGCCGGATACGCTGCCTCTAAATAACGGCCATGCCATACCGGGCACAACAAATTATGAAAAAATTCAGGAGCTTTTCTGGGACTTTCATATAAAAAAATGACAAGGATTCAATGCAAAATTTAACAGACAATGCCAACGGGTGCTGCGGAAAAAAACCTGATTTAAAAACTGATCCAAAAGCCGGCCTGACCCTGTCAAGCTCCAACGTAAGCCTTTTGTCTTCCATGCCAGATGCCCCAGCTGCCTGCGGATCAGCGGGCCGCCATTCACACCCCATGGCAGGCCATGAAAAACCCGGCTACCGGATTTGCGGATATGTGGATCGATTTATGGACACTGCGGCAGGATCTGTTCCAATCATCAAACCGAATCTGAGCATTACAGATCTGATCTCAACCTTTTTTGTCCGGTGCGGGATTAACCGGTACTCTTATACGGTGACTCCCGGGCTCTATGCCATTGGGAAACCGGATAAAAACAGCGAAGTCCTGGTAACAGCCAATTTCAAACTAACGGTTGATCATTTAAGAAAAGAGCTGACCCATGTAAACGCATGGATTCTGATTCTGGACACCAAAGGGATCAATGTGTGGTGTGCGGCCAGCGAAGGCACCTTTTCCACAGATGAACTGGTCCGTCGAATCAAAATCTGCAACCTTGACAAAATCGTTGATCACAAACGACTCATTGTTCCCCAGTTAGGGGCTACTGGTGTATCTGCACGGTTGGTAAAAAAGCAATCCGGGTTCACGGTGATATACGGTCCCATCCGGGCTGCGGATATTCCGGTCTTTTTGGAAAGCAACCATACTGCTGACAAATCCATGCGCCAGGTCACCTTTACGTTGTATGAACGATTCATTCTGACACCTGTTGAAATTCAGATTGCATTAAAACCAGCATTGATCACTGCTTTGATTGTGTTTATCCTGTCAGGTTTCGGGCCAGGTATTTTTTGTGTTTCCGCCTTGTGGTATCGCGGCGTTGCCGGATTACTGGCCCTTGCCATTGGCATTGTCTCGGGTGCGTTTGTTACGCCGGTATTACTGCCCTTTGTGCCCTTCCGGCAATTTGCCCCCAAAGGGATACTGGTGGGCAGTATTCTTGCCCTGTTATTATTGTTTGGAATGGCATCTGCTGATCCGCCCTATACCCAGAACGCTGCCGGATTGACTGCCCTGTTTTTATTCAGCGTCTCCATCAGTTCCTTTCTGGCCATGAATTTTACCGGAACCACCCCCTTTACCTCACCTTCCGGAGTGGAATTGGAAATGAAACGCTTTATACCCGTCCAATTATCCGCCTTACTCATTTCAAGCGGGTTATGGATATACTCAGCATTTTAACAAAAAAGCTGTGAAGGATTGAACCATGAGAGAGTTAAGATATATTGATGATGTTTCAACACTGATCCTTGACCAGGACAAATGCATCGGCTGCAGCCTGTGTACCATCGTGTGCCCCCATGCTGTCTTTGAAATGAACGGCAAAAAAGCCTGTATTGTTGATTTTAATGCCTGTATGGAATGCGGGGCCTGTGTTAATAACTGCCCGACCCAGGCCATTGCCGTCAGCCCGGGGGTTGGCTGAGCATCCTATATTATCCAGGTCTGGATAAAAGGGAAAGAAAATGCATCCTGCGGCAATGGTGGCTGCTGCTGAGTGAACCCTTACTTTGACTCTTTTGTAAAAGTCAGTTCAATCTTTGACGGATTGATATGAACCACTTGTATTCTATCGTTGGGCAGGGTCAAATTTGCCGGACTAACCTGATAGAAATGGGTCCCGGGCCGCGCTGAAAAAAGGTCTACGGATGCACTGATATTGTTTTTATTCAGCAGGCTGATGTCTTTTCTCAACCCCCTGCATGTGATCAAAATCATGGGATCATTTGATGAAGGCAACACAAGGTCGGCTGGAATATTTTTAAAAGTAAGCGGAAGTTCCATCCGTTTTTCAAAATTCTGTTGCCCGGCAAACATCAACCAGAGAATAAAAACACAGGCAAACACCGCCAGTTTTAAAGTAAATCTAAAGGTAACCCACGCTTTAATTTTATCTTTAAGCCTGGTCTGATGCGGTTCTTTGGCTGACAAAGCCACTTCGGAGATCAAACGGACCAATTGATCCTGATCATCAATTTTTTCAATCTTCTGATCAACAGCCAGGCTGACCTCCCCTCTTTCTTCTGAAACAATCAGCACACAGGCATCAGACCGCTCACTCAACCCGAGAGCGGCTCTGTGACGAGTGCCCCATTCCTGGGGAAGATCTTCCCGTACAGACAAAGGCAAAAAACAGGCTGCTTTTAATATTTTGCCTTTTGAGATCAAGCTGGCCCCATCATGCAGAGGGGATTCTTTAATAAAAATGGAGTTTAATACTTCAGGCACAGGATCACTTTCCATGGGTATCCCTTTTGTGATCAGATCAAAGACCAGGTCTGATCTTTCAAAAACAATGAGAACACCCATTTTCTTTTTGGCCGCCTCAAAAGCCCACTTGGAAAATTCTTGTATCCATCCTTCTGCAACCTGCCCGTGCCGGTAACCGAATTTTCTTAAAGGATTGAACCGCTCCAGCATCTGTCGGATTTCCCGCTGGAACAGAATAATCAGAAGAATCACAAACACCTGCCACAGGATCTGGAAAACCCAGGTGGTCAGAAAAAGCCCCCAGGACTCTGCTACAAGATAAATTCCGCTTAACAGGATAATACCAATCAGAGCTTTAAACGCCTTGGTTCCTGAAAACCATATGTACAATTGATAGGCAACAAAAGAGATAAACAGAATATCCAGAACATCCGGCACCCCGATATTTGATAGTATGGCTAACAGATTCATTCTCCACCTTTGTTTTAGTTTTACAGATCCCCTACATGGCTTCCCGGCCCATATTGATACCAATGGATTCAGCGCATCGAATCAGTTGAGAATCAACAGACACCGTCCTGACCTTTCCGGCCAGGTCTTTTAAATTCACCAGCACCATATCCGGTGTTTTCAATGATACCATGGTGCCGAATTTGCCTTGTGCTGCAGCATCCACAGCAAAAGATCCCAGACGGGTTCCCAGAACCCGGTCAAAAGAGTTGGGAGACCCCCCTCTTTGAATGTGTCCAAGAACCGTTGTTCTGACTTCAAGATCAATCTGCTGTTCGATCTGCCGGGCCAGGTAGAACCCCACACCCCCCAGCTTTTCAACGCCCTGAAGCCTGTCACCGGCCTCCTGGATTCGGATGGTGTCCCTGCCTTTTTCCTTTGCACCTTCCGCCACCATAATGATACTGAACGGACTGCCCCCTTTTGCTCTTAATTGAATTTTTTTGATCACATTTTCCAATTCATATTCAATTTCAGGAATTAAAATAATATGGGCCCCGCCGGCAATCCCGGCTTCAAGGGCAATCCAGCCGGCATTCCGGCCCATGACCTCTAAAATCATGACCCGATGATGGCTTCGGCCCGTGGTATGCAGCCGGTCCATGGCATCACAGGCCACCTGGACAGCAGTTTGGAATCCAAAGGTGTAATCGGTTTTTTCAAGATCATTGTCAATGGTTTTGGGAATTCCCACAACGGGAATACCCTTTTGATAGAACCGGTATCCGATTTCAAGGGTACCTTCCCCCCCCACCACAAACAGACAATCCAGACCCAGTGATTTAAAGGTTTCAACAGCCCGGTCTGAATAATCATGGGTTTGAATATGGCCATTGGCATCGTGTTCTCTGTATTCAAACGGGTTGCCTTTGTTGGTGGTCCCCAGGATGGTGCCACCCAAAGTCAATATATCCTTGGTTATCCCAATGGTCAATTCCTGGGTTTGTCCTGAAATAAGCCCTTCAAAACCACCTTCAATACCAATCACTTTTGCATTGTGCTGAATCACAGCCGCCCGGGTAACGGCTCGAATCACTGCATTCAGACCGGAACAATCCCCGCCTCCGGTCAATATTCCCACTCGTTTGATTGACATACACCCTCCGATAAGTCTTGAATACATATTTTTAAACCATAGCATGAGCTTTGTATAGAATAAAACAGTTTAAGTATTTTGCCAAAAAAAATGTATTGCAGATGATACCCCTTTATTTTCGAACCTTTTTGTGTATTATAGCGGCATGACCCTTGAAAAAAAATATAAAACAGGATCGCTTTGTTCAACACAGATGTATGGCTGGACCGGAAAGATACTCCATATTGATCTGACCGAAAAACAGATTCATGTTCAAAAACCTGATCTTGATTTTTACAATCAGGTCGTCGGGGGTAAGGGATTGGGCGGACACTATTTAAGAGAATGCGCCACCCTGGATTTTGATCACCCGGATATGGTGTTCTGTATTTTTTCAGGACCTTTGGTGGGCACCACTGCGCCGACTTCCGGCCGGTGCCATATCCTGTCAAAATCACCATTGACCGGACTTGTGGGCGACTCATCCGTGGGAGGAAAACTGGCCACACGACTCAAACAAGCCGG
>JBDRPM010000130.1:0-3477 GCA_043827005.1 Pseudomonadota bacterium
CCCTGGGTCACTTCGGTGGTCATCATATAATACCCTTGGGTCAGGGTCACCTGGTGCTGGGTTTCATCACGACCTCTATAAGACTCTGTTGACGGACTGCCCATGGTAAAAGTGCCAGGTTTAATCCACACAAACTTCATACCCAGATCATTTATAATCTGCGTTTCCGGATGTGGCTCTTTTGGGATTACTGTCCCAGATTGTTGAACCATTGGTTGCACCCTGCCTGCAAGTGGAAGGGGTTTTTGGGACGTTAGGTCAGGTTTCATTAACGCCTGCCTCATTTCTTTGGCTGTCTGAAAACGACTTTCCGGCTTTGCAGACAATGCTTTTTTGACAAACATATCAATCCAGGATGGAATATTGGGTATGATTTCACTGGGCAGTTGGGGAAATCCGCCCGGCACTTCTCCGGTCAGCATTTCATAGAAAACAATGCCTGCTGAAAACAGATCGGATCGAATATCCACCTTGCCCCTGGACTGTTCCGGTGCAATATAAAAAAAAGCGCCTTCTGCAAGGGCAGACTTTTCAAACCGGCTTTGGGACATGGCCTTGGCAATGCCAAAATCAAGGACCTTGACCTGGATATTTGGAAATTCTCCAACAATCATGATATTGGCCGGTTTGATATCCCTGTGGATGGTCTGCTGATGTGCCTGCTCCAAAGCCTTTAGCAATTGTTCCAATATCATGATGGCCTGTTCCACTGTAAACGGCGGGGGCTCTTTTTGTCTGGCATTGATCAGGCGATCCAGGCTGATGCCCTGAACATATTCCATGGTAAAAAAGTGATACCCCTGCCATTCATCATAATCATGGGCCCGGACAATATAAGGATGATCCAGCAAGAGCAGCTGCCTGACCTCATTGATAAATTTACTTATCAGGTCTTTGTTCTCTGACAGGGCAGGATGAAGCACTTTAAGGGCAAACGGCAGATCAAGCCTGATGGACGTGACCAGATAAACCGAGCCCATGCCCCCGCTGCCCAGGCGGCGCTCAATTAAATATTTTTGAGCAATCACATCCCCGGGTTTGAACAAAAATCGGGTGCCCGGGTCAATGATGGTGTCCTGTTCCGGGAAACTATAAAGGCACCAGTCTGTTGTGCAGGTTCTGGCATCATCGTCATTTGGAATATTACAGATGGGACAGGTTTTCACGAATCCTTCCTTTTCTGATTGGATTGATAAAGACTGTGGTCGTGGGAAAATCTTAAAACAATGCCTGCTGCCATGAAATTGACCAGCAGGGAACTGCCGCCATAAGAAATAAACGGCAGGGTAATGCCGGTTAAAGGCATCAGACCCAAATTACCGCCAACGATAATCAGGGTTTGAAACAGCCAGAGCACTGCCAGTCCTGATATGAATAATTGAACATAAGAAAGATGGGTTTGACGGGCCAGGGCCAGGGCTTTAAAAACCAGCAGACAGATGACCCAGAAAACCATAAAACCTCCCAGGAACCCCCATTCCTCTGCAATAGCGGCAAAGTTAAAATCAGACTGCACCACGGGTATACGATGACTAAACCCCTGGGCCAGGCCTGTGCCGAACCAGCCGCCTTCAGAAACAGCCCACAAAGCTTCTGCCAGGTTCTGGGAATAGTGAAACGGATCCAGCCACATATCCACCCGGGTTTTCACCATGGAGGGAAATTGGGCAAAGTATGCCCCGATCCCGGTCGTGACCAGGATGATAAACCCGACGAGCACAGATACCCAGGAGCCTGTTCCCAGGTAAAACACCGTGACAAAGAGCAGGAAAATCAGAACCGTGGGGCCCAGGTCTTTTTGAAAAAAAATGGGCATCAGTGTCAGCACCCACATGATCAAATACGGCATCAGATACCGCATACGCGGAATATTGAAAAAATTTTTACCAGACTCGAGAAAAGATCTCTCATACCTGAAATACCCCACCATGAACAACAGGGCAAAGATCTTGACCATTTCCACTGTCTGAAAATTGATTATACCAAAATTCAGGGAAAGTTTTCTACCATTGATTTCAGTCCCAATCACAGCAGTGAGTGAGATCAGAACAATGGAAACAATCACATAGATATATCGTTTCCGGGTGATGGCCTCCAGTTGCTGATCTGAAAAAACTATTACCGAAACCATTAAAACAAAAAAAGAGATACCAATGGATCGAAGCTGAAACCAGGCCAGGTTCTGAAAGGAGGACAATTTTCTAATTTCATACAGATCCGGTCCCAGACGGAACAAAAACACAAGACCGACCCCTGCAAGAAAGCAGATTAACGGATACAGACAGGGATCCCGCTCCGGAATTTTCCGGTTAAAAAAGGCATGCCCCATCCATATCAGAACAATAAATATACCCGCGTATAAAAAGGCCTGGATAAAAAGACTGTCATAGGGAATCAGAAAATGGGTCTGGCTGGTTTCCCTGCCCCGGAGCGCAAATGAAACCGCTGTCAGGACAAAAGATGCAGTAATCAGCATTGAAACCATTAACAGGTTTTTTATTTCAGTGAGTTCAACAATCCGGGCAAAAGGTTTAATAAAAAGAGTCTGCCAGGAGATTAAAAGGCCCCAGGCTAAAAGACAGACAATAAAAATCAGGTGACAAAACTGGAAAAGGACCCTGGGTTCGGTAATCTTTTGAAATACCCGGTAGACAAAAAGAAAGATAAAGACAGCAGCAAAAAGCTTAACAACGAGGCCCAATTTTTTTTTCAATAAACCACCTCAATGTCTGTCCTGCCTACTGTGATGATTGTACCGGATGCAATGATGGTTTCTGAGATGATCCGGGTCTTGTCAATAAAGGTGCCGTTTGAACTTGAAAGATCCGTCAAAATGACTTGAGCCGCGTTGACTTCTATGGCGCAATGTATTTTAGACATCAACCGGTCTTCCGGCTCAATCCGGACATCTGCGGCGTGTCCTCTGCCAAGGGTATGTGTTCCCTGCCCCAGGCAGATAGTTTTTTCATCACAGGTTCCAGGCTGAACTTTCAATGTAACCTGCAAGGATTCTGAAGGGGCCTTCAAAGGGTCAGGTGTTGAATCAGTGGTTGAACTACTGATTCTGATGGTACCCGGCTCAAGCACCATATTTGGTTTTAACTCAATGGTCGGTTCTGGTGCATTAATAACAAAGCCTTTAGCTTTAAAGAATAGTTTTAATTCTTCAAGCAATTCTTGCTTAAAAGAGGCTAAAAAAGGAGAGAACTCTTTTAAATCTTTATCCGAAAGACTAATTTCATAAGTATCCGGAACGTAAACACCAGTTGAAAAAATCTTTTTTTTGTTTTCAGCTTCTTTTTTTAACTGGTCTGCAATCTGAACTGGTTGAAGCGAAAAAGATCTTTTATTCAATGAACTCTTTATTTTTTCCAAAATATAATTTGCCATATCATTGCCGCTTCTTATTTGTTGTTTTTATCTGGTTTAGCTTCAGTATCAGAGTCATTTTTTTGATCCCGGGTTTTGGGTTTGCCG
>JBDRPM010000131.1:0-32505 GCA_043827005.1 Pseudomonadota bacterium
TTACATTTTGAAAGCCGATTCATCCTGTCCTGCTGCGTTGTGTAAATTCGGCATATTCCCGATATGCCTGCATTTCCACGCCTTGCAGGCCAGGCGACTCGACTCCCAAAATTGGTAATTTATTTTTGAGTGAACCCTAAGCAAAAAAAATAGTAAAAAAGATGCCTGATCTAACCCGAATAGTTTCAAAATGTCTAAAATTTCATGAAATATCCTGGCTGATGCAGATCAGGCATCAGCCAGGCGCTGGTCATACATGGATCCGATCCCGTATTCATCCCGTCTCATGAATCGGTCTAAGGAGGGGCCGATCAACTGCATTTCCGGGTTGTCCTTTAATACATCCTGGGCAATTCTCATCTCTTTGGTACAGCCGGTGCTGTAGGTTGCATCTTTGCCAATCCATTCCGGAGGCACTTTTTGTTTGAGCAAAGAAAAGCTGTGGGCAATGTCATCGGTTGTCTGGAATCGCCAGATATCAATATAGGAACTTCTCTGGACAATTTCCCACATATACATCAGGTCATCGGCATCCATTCCTGGCTCATAATACCGTGATGGATTGATGATAAACAGATTGGCTGACCGGTTGTTTAAATATTGGACAAAGGTGGACATGATTTTTTTTGCCACATCAATTTTGCCGGGGATGGAACCTATGATGCCGCTGTAAAACATGACTGTCATTCCATTTTCTTTGGCAGTTCTCATCTCCTTGATGATCACATTGGCCTTGTCTTCCAGCTGGCCATGGGAAAATTGGATAAAATCCGGATGTCTGGGCTTACAGGTGATCCATAATTTTTCCTCATTGATACTGATGTTGACAATGGTCTGGGTAAATTTGAAATGCGAGTCAATGAGTCGCCTTTTTTGAACCAGTCCCCGGGAAATAACACAATCAACCTCCTTGAAAATCCTGGAAAAGGTGGTGGAAGTCAATAACAGGTTCAGGTTTTCCTGGGTTCCGTCTGAAAACACATACAGGTTTTTATCATGCTTTAATAATTTTACCAGATTGTTTTTGCTGATGGTCCGGTCGTGAATGAAATGGGCAGTTTCAAGTTCTTTGACCAGGACAGGATCGGTCCTTGTGTCAGCCAGGCAGACTTTCTTAAAGTAGGGCCCATCTTTTATGGCAAGGATCACAACATGGCTTAATTCAGCCAGAAATCTGGCAATGGCCAGATCTGCAACCACCTCACCGGATTCATCCACCAGCCAGAGAATTTTTTTCTTTTTCCCTTTCATCAGATCAACCAGGTGGTCAATCCCGTTGCCTGTGATGGGGGTTTGAAAAATCTTTTTGATGGTGGCTAAAGAGGGAATTTTAACATTGGCGTGGGTCCACAGACAATCGTGGGCAAGAATGGTTAACAGTCTTTTAAACTCAATGGTTTTTATTTTTTCCCTTAACTGGGATAATGTCTGGCCTTCAATGGTTTTAAATGAGTCATCGATTTCGTTTAATGCTTTTTTAAATCGTTCGGAATTCAAAAAGTCATATATTATTTTATTGGTTTTTTGTTTCTCAGAGGCATGTGGGTTTTCAATATGGGTCCGGCTTAAAAATATTTTGTATAATCTTTTTTCAAGACGGGATGGAATCAGAAGACCGGTCATAATTTCATCGGAATATTTTATTTTGATCAACTCTTTTAAAAATTTATTGTCATATTTTGAATCAATGGTTTCATCCACCAGGGTCATTACTTTCTGGAGAACCATTTCGTAATGCCTTTCCAGGTAAGGCGGGTATTCTCTTGACATGATCGCCTCAAACATTTTGTCGGAACATGGATAATACCGTTCCCCGTTCTCAGGATAAACCATGAATTCAATTTGTTCCCGTGTGCCGACTTTTGTGGGATAAGCAAACGGGTCGATATGATTTTTGAGGAAAAAAGCTGTGAGCCATGCATCAAGTTCAGGGTTTTTCCCCAGGGACTCAGGCTGTATCTGTTTGATCTTCATATGGTTTCCTTTTTTATAAGGCTTTTTCAGATTGAAATATGGTCGATATACTACCACCTTCATTTTTTTTTGGCAATTGGTTAGAACGTTGCGATCTTGACACAACGCTCAGGACAGCATACTAAACAAGATATGGACAAGCAAACCGCCTGTAAAATTTTAAACCTGGACAGCACAGCATCCTTTGCCGATGCAAAAAAAGCATATCGGCATTTGGCAAAACAATATCATCCGGACATTGCACAAAGCAAAACCGGGATATCTGATGACCGGCAGATGAAAGAAATCAATCTTGCTTTTTTTTATCTGGCACCCATTTTACGTGCAAAAAAGGCTACAATTGAGTCATCAGAATGGAATCAGCAAACAAACAACCCTACACCAAAAACAGAGCCGGCGAAAAGACAGGATCAAAAATCAAAATCCGATCTTTGGCAGATTTTTTTCCCTAATCTGTTTGAAAAAATAGCTGCCTTTATTCAATCTGTTGTGAAAATACAAGAAGAAACGGAAAAATCTCATATAGTTAAAACTTCCAGGCAATCTTCTGGATCATCCCGGAAGGTTTCTTCCGGAAAAAAAAGTTTTGATCAAGTATTCAGTTCCCTGAATGGTAATCTGCCCCCACGACCCACCAAGGATACCAGGGAAACACGGAACCTGCAATTTTCTCAAAAAAAGAGGTCTTATCAGGGATACCAAGCCTATCTGGAATTGAAAAAAAAGATGAGTGCGACAAAAAAAAGGCAAAGCCAAAATTTTTGTATCACACCGGTTGAAAAAATAGAACCTGTCCGGCCGGTAAACCCGGTACAAAGAGGCTGAAACCAAAAAGTTTTATAGCTGCGGTCTTGAATATGACATTGTATGATTTTTGCAGCGAGGGGGTTAAAATAAGATTGAAACAAGCTGTTTTCCTGTTTTAAGTTCAATCAGACTCGCCCCGGTGCGATCAATGATGCCATAGGTATAAATCCCGTTTCGTGGAAAGGTTATGCTGCCTGGATTCATATAAATTTGTTTTTTTCTTTGGACTTCTTTTTTTTTCAGGGAACAAATGTGGGTGTGGCCCTGTATAATAATATCTGTGTCAGGCGGTGGTGTCGTGGGGAAAAACCCATGGTGTAAAAATATGCTTTTTCCAAAAGCAGAGAAAAACAATGTTGATTTGTGGCCTGGATAAAAAGAGGCAATATCACAATTGCCATAAACATAGTATAGGTCATGGTTGAACATGCCCAACTCTTTTTTGATGGATTCAGGTTGAAAATCAGGATGGGCATAATTGCCATAACGGGTGTCAAACAGATCGCCGGCGACAATGAGCTGGTCATTCTTATCCAAAAGGTTTTTTAACGTTAACCAGGTATTGTAACTGCCATGAACGTCTGCGGTTATAATTAGTTTTGCCATTGACTCATTTTTCCCTTGTTTAAAAAAATAAAATTTCATAGTATTGGTTTCAAATCAACTAAATTTATTTACAGGTCGTTATTTTTATATAAAAAGCATATGGAATATAAACTAATAGATAGGATTCTTGCCCTGGGCAATCTGATCGGACAAGCGGATCTGGCTTATGTGGAAGCGGATATGAAGCTCCAGGTTGCTTCCTGGAATCCAGGTGCGCAAAAATTATTCGGATATACTGAAGATGAGACCATGGGGCGGTTTTTAAATGAACTCATCCCGGTGAGCAAGCGGGAACTGGTAGGCTGCAAACAGACTCAGGTTTTGTCCTGTGCCCATATTAATGGAAAAGGCACTGAGGTTCAGTGTGATATTTATTATGCCCCTATTATGAATACCAAAGGGGAAAAACTGGGCGTGGCGGTTCTTGGCAAAGATATTTCTGCCCGGTTGAAAGACAAGGAAACCCTTAAATATCAGGAGCAGAATCTAAAGGATATTTTTGGTTTTGCACCCATTGGCATCTATCATGTCAATCAGGAAGGCAATGTGGTTTCTGCGAATCCTGAATATGCCTGGATGCTGGGGTATGAATCTGCTGAAGCCATTACAGAACAGGTTACTGATTTTGCTGGACAGATTTTTTATGATAAGGAAAAATCAGATGAATTTATGTTTGGTGTTCGGGAGGCAGAAGAAGTCATCCGGTTCAGATGCCGGTTAAAAAGAAAGGACGGTTCATTTGTCTGGGCCTTGTGCTATGCCAAAACCACCCGGGATGAGTCTGGCCGGAAAAATGGATTTAATGGATTTTCCATTGATATCAGTGAAACGGTTCGAGCGGAACAGGAAATAAAAAAGGTCAATGAAAAACTTAAAATGCTCTCCGTGATTGACGGACTGACTCAAATTCCGAATCGAAGACGGTTTGATGAATATCTTGGTTCTGAATGGAAAAGGCATCACCGGGATAAAGATAAGATATCTGTGATCCTTTGTGATATTGATTTTTTTAAATTGTATAATGACAATTACGGGCATCAGGCTGGTGATGACTGTCTTCAGAAAGTAGCCTGGGCAATTAACAATTGTGCCAACCGGGCAACTGATCTGGCAGCAAGGTATGGCGGGGAAGAATTTGTTTTGATTCTACCCAATACTGATGAAGATGGGGCCATGGCCGTATCTGAAGAAGTTCGAACCCATGTAAAAAACCTTGAGCTTGCCCATGAAAAATCCAAGGTTAGTGAACATGTAACCTTGAGCCTTGGCGTTGCCACAATGATACCGGGCACTGATAATTCAGCCGAGGATCTGGTGGCTCTGGCAGACAAAGCGCTTTACGAAGCCAAAGAAAATGGCCGGAACCAGAGTGTCGGCAAGGTCGGCTACATAGAACCGGATCCCTCCCTTCTTTGAAATTTTTGAGCGGACTCTTATTTTCTATTTTGATTTTATGCTGGAAAGCTCAATAGTACGGCCTGGTTCGTTTAAATCGCTCTTAACCGTTTGATTCGTTCAAGCACAGGCGGGTGGGAATAATTTAAGAACACATAAAACGGATGGGGAGTTAAATTAGACAGATTATGGGCAGACAATTTTTTTAATGCATTGATCAATGGCTCACTGGTTTTAATTGTTTTTGCGGCAAAGCAGTCTGCTTCATACTCATCTTTTCTTGAAAATATCTGCAAAATAATGGATACAAACAGATCAATCGGCGAATATAACATCATAAAGAAGATCAGGCCGGCATAAATGGAGGCCTCTTTTAAGAAAAAAGCATGAAATAAAGGTTCATGGGATATAAACAAAGAGATCAAAAAGAAAATAAACCCCATCTGAAATATTCCCCATATCATTCGTTTAATAATATGTCGTTTTTTGAAATGACCCATTTCATGGGCCAGTACAGAAACCAGTTCTTGTGTTGTCTGCTCTTTAATCAGCGTATCAAACAGTACAATACGCTTATTTTTGCCAAAGCCTGTGAAAAAAGCATTGGATCGGCTGCTGCGTTTGGAGCCGTCCATGACAAAGATATTGGAAAGTGAAAAATCAATGGAATCTGCATAGGCCATAATTGCCGTTTTTAACGGCCCTTCTTCTAACGGGGTAAATTTGTTGAACAACGGCATGATCCAGGTGGGAACAATATATTGTACCGCAAGCATAAATACGGTGCTGCCTGCCCAGCACATGACCCAGGCCCATGGGCCGCCGGATTCCAGAAAAACAAGAACCAGAGACAATAGCAGGCCTCCCAGGACAGCAGACAAGAGAACCGATTTGATCATATCAATGATAAACAGCAAAACAGTGGTTTTGTTGAACCCGAACTGTTCCTCAATCACAAAGGTTGAATAGAGGGTAAACGGCAGAGAAATGATTAATTTCAGCATTAAAAGGATGGCCGTAAATATCAGGCCTGAGACAACAGATCCCAGATGAAAAGATCTGACAAAATCATCCACATATTGAAACCCGCCCAGAAACCAGAAGATCAGCAGAAGTGCCAGGTCTGTTGTGGATACAATAAATCCGAATTTTGTAGTTGCTTTTAAATAGTTCTGGGATTTAAGGTATCTTATGTCGTCAAAATGGTCCTTGAAGTCTTCAGGCAAGGGCTGCTTGAGATTTCTGATGTTCATTGCCTCTGCCATCATATTAATACCGTATGCACTGATCAGGGTGGCCAGGATAATAATGGTGATGGCGTGTTGAGAAAAAATCATGGGTGTTGGAAAGGTGTGATCAAGAATTGATCTGATCTCTTAATTTTCCGGAGCATTTAAATGTCACCACTCTTCTGGCCGGCAGTGTCATCTCTTGATCAGTTGCCGGATTTCTTCCTTTTCTGGCTTCTTTTTCGTTGATGCAGAACTTGCCAAATCCACTGATCATGAGATCTTCTCCACTTTCTATGGTTTGTTTCATGATTTCAAGAAATTGTTCAATTACTTCATAGGTCTCTGTTCTGGACAGGTTGAGCGTTTCCTGAATTTTTTCAGCAATGATTGTTTTGGTTAAGGCCATATGGTTTACTCCCAGCAGATCAACTTAATTCAAATGATTAAAATCAAAAACGTTAGCTAAAATACTTTATTCACTGGGTGGTTGTCAAGTCTGTAACTGCTCGTAAATTGGTTTAATTTTTAAATTTTCAAGGGAATGAAACCATTCACACGACAATGT
The DNA here is from genome assembly GCA_043827005.1 of Pseudomonadota bacterium. GTDB lineage: Bacteria > Desulfobacterota > Desulfobacteria > Desulfobacterales > Desulfobacteraceae > Desulfobacula. Next base: position 6,580 of record JBDRPM010000131.1, read on the forward strand.
TGTAAAATCGTGCACTATCCCGAAATATTCGGGCCGCCAGCAAGGAACGTTCCGATTGCCTGAAGGACGTTAAACCGGGTTAAATCACCCATAGGGTGATGCCTTCTTTTAGATTGTCAAAATTTGGATTGTCTGTTATCTTAACCCGAACGGATTAATTGATGAAATTTAAACAAAAAGATGACAAAAGTCAAATTATTTTAATGAGTTGGCTTTTAATGACGGAGTATAAAAACAAATGATCACTGCACTGACTGCCCTGGATGGAAGATATGCCCGTATGATAACCCAGATTGCTGATATTTTTTCTGAATATGGCTTGATCAAACATCGCGTGTTTGTTGAAATTGAATGGCTTAAATTTATATTATCCGACCTGAAACTGGCACAGCTTGATGCTTCAAATATCGTAAAGCTGGATCAGATTGTGTCTTTGTTTGATCTGGACGATGCCCAACAGGTGAAGGATATTGAAAAAAAGACCAATCATGATGTCAAGGCAGTTGAATATTTTATTAAAGATAAATTGGAAGAATCAGGATTGTCTGCAATTAAAGAATGGGTTCATTTTGCATGCACATCAGATGATATCAACAATACAGCGTATGCATTGATGCTCAAAGAGGGAAAAACACTCGTGACTGGTTTGTTGCGGCAGTTGATCGATGATCTTGAGCAAAAAGCCATGGAGAACAAATCAATTCCCATGATGTCCAGAACCCATGGGCAACCGGCAACCCCGACAACAGTGGGCAAGGAGTTTGTCAATTTTGCCTGGCGGATATCCCAGGAGGCTGATATTATCGCCCAGTCAGAGGTCCAGGCCAAACTCAATGGTGCTACAGGCAATTTTAATGCCCATTATTTTGTATATCCACAAATTGATTGGGTTTGTGCATCCCAGAGGTTTATTACCCAGCATTTAAATCTGTGTCCCATTCTTTATACCACCCAGGTGAATCCAAATCATTCAATTGCCTTTATCCTTCATGCCATGATTCGCGCAGCCGCCATTACCATTGATCTGGATCGGGATATGTGGGGATATATCAGTCTGGGGTATTTTAAACAGCGTGTAAAAGAAGGGGAGACCGGCTCTTCGACCATGCCCCATAAAGTGAATCCCATCGATTTTGAGAACAGTGAGGGCAATATGGGGCTTGCCATATCCATGATGGAGCATCTTTGTGTCAAGCTCCAAAAATCACGGTTTCAACGAGATCTCACTGACAGCACGGTTTTACGAAGTCTGGGCTCGGTTTTCGGGTATTTTGCCATTGGTGTTAAAAATGCTTTAAAGGGATTGTCAAAAGTGGATTTAAACATTGCAGCCCTTGAAAAAGACCTGGAAGCAAACCAGGAACTGCTTGCAGAACCGTTTCAGACTGCCATGCGGGTGTTTGGTGAGGAAAATCCATATGAACGGCTCAAAGAGTTGACCCGCGGTCAGAAGATCGGAAAAAAAGAATTGGAAGCGTTTGTTGACAATCTTAAAAATGTACCGTCTCAATTTAAAGAGCGGATGAAAAACCTAACGCCGCAAACTTATGTCGGGCTGGCACAGAAGCTGGTTGAAACCTATTTTAGCCAGAAAAAATAGACGATTTAGGTCGGGTATCAAACCCGGTCACATACCAGGGGGCTGATTTATATTCCAGCTGGTTCAAGCCCTTTGTTTCAAGGGAGCAGACAGCCAGTTGAAAGGTGTGGTAATCAATTTGGATATCTTCCCAACCCAGGTATTGAAGTCGTTTGTTTGCCTGGTAATGAGACATGTCCGGATTGATTAAAAAAGCATTGACAAGACTCCTGATAAATCCCGGTATCATCGAATATTCAACCCCGTTTTCAATCAGTTTTAGAACTAATTTTTTATCCACAGATGTCGTCATAATATAATGTGTTGTTTTGTTAATTAATGTTTCTTTTCAGATCTTCACTATCAGGAAGGTTTTTAATATCATATTGTCTGATATACTATTGAATTGGCGAATTCCAGTCAACCCTGGTTATAGTGGATTGTTTTTTGTCTCAAAGTTTTTTAAGCTCTGTCAATACGGCATTTTTTACAAATAGAGTCTGGTTTTTTTAAAAAAAGCTTTTAATTGCGTTTATTTTTGTCAAAAAGAACGCTTATGCTTATAGAATGTGAGGAAAAGGCCTTTGTTGCAATGGTTTTCAGTGTTAAAAAAAACAGGTTTTTCTGTAATTTTTTTTTAATTGATGGTAGCCTTCAAAGAACATGGGACAGATAATATATGGAGAAAAAAATGTCCGGGAGAATATTGCAGACCAGAGAATTATCAGAACAAGATGGCCAATTGTTGTTAAAGCTTGCCAGACAAACCATTTTGAATGCCTTTGGTGCAGAAGGCAATCGCATGGATCTTTTGAAATCAAAGGCCTCAAAAAGGGTATGTGAAGACAAGCGCGGGACGTTTGTGACCCTTCATAAGGGAGGCGAGCTAAGAGGGTGTATCGGCAATATTGAGCCGGGAAAAACAATTTTTGACGGGGTGGTTGATAATGCCCGGTATGCTGCTTTTAAAGATTCCAGATTCAAACCTGTATCATTCAAGGAGCTGGATCAGATACAAATTGAGGTCAGCATTCTGACCCAGCCGGAAAAGCTTGAATATAACAGTCAGCAGGATCTGATTTCAAAACTTGAGACCAAAACCCAGGGTGTCATCATTGAAAAAGGATATCATAAAGCAACATTTTTGCCCCAGGTATGGCAGCAGCTTGACACGCCGGAAGTATTTTTAGATCACCTGTGTTCAAAAGCAGGCTTGTCAGCTGGGGAATGGAAATCATGCAACCTTGATATTTATACCTATCAGGTTCAATTATTTGAAGAGCCGGCGTGATATTTAGCTTTTCAAAAATCAGGCGATAGGATATGTCACTTTAAAAAGAAACATAAAACAGCCAGGCAATTATAAAATATGACCACGACAATTGATATGGATTTATTAAAAGCGGTTTTATCACTGGATACTCTTGAGCAGGCAGATCAGTTTTTTAAAGATATTTTTACCCCTGCTGAGCTGGCAGATATCTCGTTGCGCTGGAAATTGTTAAAAGACCTGTACAATGGCACAACACAGCGTAAGATTGCTGAAAAATACGGGATCAGTCTGTGCAAAATCACCCGGGGATCAAAGTTGTTGAAAAACAAGGATTCTTTGATTCGAAAAATTTTAGATTCCCAGTAAACCATTCTCAAGAATTAATCACTAAAACCAGATATCAGCTCCAGGGTCAGTGTTGACCACAATTCCATATTCAGATGTTTAAGGTTGTCTGTTTTTTTCCAGGAAAAATCAAACAGTTCTTCACCAGGGAGATATTGCTCCGGAGTCTGGGTTAAAATTCTGAAAACAGCACCCAGGTGAACTTTTCCGACATCTGTAATTTCTTCGCTGATCACTCCCATAAAAACAGGTTTATCCATTGTCGGCATCTGATTGAGTTCCTCTGACAATTCGCGTTCCATTCCGGCAATCATGATCTGTTCAAATGAATTGTTTTTGTTTTCAACATCAATGGGATTGATGTGCCCGCCAATGCCAAGGGAGTAAAGGTCATGAAGCCGTTTTTCACTGCCCTTCCGCTTGTAAAGAGCGGTTATTTTCAAATCACTGGTTTGCAGGACGATATAGGGAATAATCTGTTTGAAAGATGGATCTTTTTCCGCTTTGGGGCGGTCAACAAAATCAAAGCCGGCATCTGTACATTGATCAACAAATGATTTCAAATCCAGGGGAACAACACTTCGCTGCCGGACCCAGGATTCTGGTAAAAGCTGTCTTTTAATGCACAATACGGTTTCAGCCACGGCATGTATCCTTTGATGGAAAGTACAGGAAGAAAAAAGATGGAGCGGGAAACGGGAGTTGAACCCGCGACTTCGACCTTGGCAAGGTCGCACTCTACCACTGAGTTATTCCCGCTCAGCAAAATTGTTGTTTTTTTTATAGCAAAAGATGCGCTTTGTCAAGGATAGATTAATAGATTTTCATCAATGACATAACCTTGCAAGGTCATCGGTGTTGTGGTAGAAGAATTTATGGTTGAATCCTCTTTCATTTGAATTTGCAAATAATGGGCAACGAGCGGCAGCAAAGGGCGGGAATGGAAATTAAAAATGTACTGGTGACCGGTGGCGGCGGATTTTTAGGTAAAGCCATTGTACAAAAACTGTTAAACCGGAATAAAACAGTGGTTTCTTTTTCAAGGCGATTTTATCCAGACCTGGAAACCATGGGAGTGGTTCAGATTCAAGGCGATCTGACAGATAAAAACAAGGTTTTTGAAGCATGCAAGGGTATGGATGCCATTTTCCATGTGGCTGCCAAAGCAGGTATATGGGGAGCGTATAACGATTTTTATGCCGCCAATGTAACAGGAACCCAAAATATAATTGCAGCCTGCATTGACAATCAGGTTCCTCAACTCATCTATACCAGTTCACCCAGTGTGATCTTTGATGAGTATGATATGGAAAATGTGGATGAAAGCGTACCATATCCTCAAACCTATCTGGCACCATATCCTCAAACCAAAGCCATGGCTGAAAAACTGGTTATAGACGTATCCGCTCAGGGATTACAGACCATGATCATCCGGCCACACCTGATCTGGGGACCTGGAGACAACCATCTGGTTTCCGGAATTATCAGCCGGGCAAAAAGGCTCAAACAAGTTGGGCCAACCAATGATCTGGTGGATACCATTTATGTGGACAATGCAGCTGATGCCCATGTTCTGGCATCTGAAAAATTATCCCAAAATCCTGCGCTTTCCGGAAATGTATATTTTGTCAGCCAGGATGAGCCGATTTCAAAGTGGGAAATGGCCAATGCCTTTCTGGCTGCTGCTGGGTTGCCCCCGATCAAAGGCCATGTTTCAGGGAAAACAGCCTATATGGCAGGAGCGTTTTTCGAATTTATGTATAAGCTTCTGAACATTAGGCAGGAGCCTCCCATGACAAGGTTTGCCGCAAAGGAACTGGCCACCAGTCACTGGTTTAATATATCCAAAGCAAAAAAACAGCTGGGCTATTATCCCAGGGTCACCACCCAACAGGGCCTTGAACGATTAAAACAATGGTTTTTAACAACCGGGGAAAGTAAATGAAACACATAAAAAGTTTTTTATTGCTTCGATATCACAAATTTATCAAGGTTATGACCTTTGCTGTCAAAGGATTCCGGGCAGACCGGTGTGATTTGCGGGCATCTTCTTTGACCCTGTTTACGCTTCTTTCCATTGTGCCGGTCATGGCCATGGCATTTGGAGTTGCAAAAGGATTCGGGTTTAAAGAGATGCTGGAAGTTCAGGTTCTAAAATTGTTTGCCGGCAATGAAGAGGTGATTCAGAATGTACTGACCTTTTCAAGCAATCTTCTTGAGAAAACCAAAGGCGGCCTCATGGCTGTTCTGGGCGTTATTCTGCTGTTTTATTCTTTGATAAAACTGATCGGTCACATTGAAAATGCATTCAATAAAATATGGTGGATCAGCGATGACAGGCCGTTGATCAGAAAGTTTACCGATTATATTGCCATTTCCATTACAGCGGGTATCCTGGTTATTTTTTCAAGTTCAGGTAATATTTTTATTACAGCCTATCTGGAAAAATTTTTGCTCTATATCAATCTTCCAGGAGATGTTGAGAATTTGATCTCAATAGGGTTCAATATTTTCCCGTTTCTGCCCATATGGCTGTTGTTTATCTTTTTTTATATTTTTATACCCAATAAAAAAGTGGATATTAAAGCCACTCTGGCTGGTGGGATTATTGCCGGAACCATTTTTCAGGTGGTACAGATCATCTATCTTAAATCCCAGGTCGGGGTATCCAATTATAATGCGATTTACGGCAGTTTTGCAGCTTTGCCATTGTTCTTAATCTGGTTGCAGACATCCTGGGCCATTGTTCTGTTCGGTGCTGAAGTGGCGTTTGCGTGGGAAAATACAGAAGCCCTTGAAACCCAGGATATTGATTATGCAAACATCAGTATCCGGTTAAAAAAATTAATTGTGTTACGGATTGTTCATTTGTGTGTGAGCCGGTTTGCAAATGCTCAGACACCAGCTTCAGATAGTGATATTGCCGCTGAAATCAAAATTCCGTTAAAAATTGTCAAAATTCTGTTGAGCAAACTTGTTGAATGCCGTGTTCTTCTGGAGGTCAACCTGCCCGACAGCTTTGCTTATGTACCGGCCCAGGATATTGAATGTCTGACCATTTTAAAGGTATTGACTGCTTTTGAACAGCGTGGCGATGATGTGATCACGGTTGGCGGCACAATTGAATTTGAAGCCCTGGAAGACAGTCTGGATGAATTTTCAAAAGCCTGCGGTTTGTCTGCGGGAAACAGAAATTTTAAAGATATTTAAATCCGACTGGATCTGCTCCAGCCGGATTGATCAATATTGGCTCTATTCGTTAGCATTATCCTTCTGTGGTGATATTAAAGAATTCTTTGATCTCGTTTTCTTTTTTTCTTAATTGTTCAATGACCAGTTTTAATATCGATTGATTGACACCGATTTTTTTTGGCGAATTTTTAACGGTCACAGGAACCGGGTTGCCGCTGTGGCCGATACCGGCCTTCTGGGTTAAATAGTCGGCCAGGTTGAGAATTAATGCCTGGTGTTTAAATTTGAGTGGGGCAGATTCAGGATTGTGGTGAAACCGACAGGGCAGCATGATGGATAATGGAAAATTCCATCGTTTCATTAAAAGGGCTGAAAGAACTGCATGGTCCAGTTTAAAAACTGCATTTTCAGCAAAGTATAAAGGCCTTTTTTTTTCCATGGCAAGCTGCCGGACTTTCCGGTATTCGTCTTTGAAATAGACTGAAAAAATAACCTTTCCCATGTCGTGGAGAAGGGCAGGGATGAAAATTTTATTGGCAATTCCCGGATTTGTCCGTCTGGCCAGTTCCTTGGATATGGTGGCCACACCGATACCATGGATCCATAATGCTTTCATATCAAGGGTTAAACCTGACTTATCCGTAAAAGAAGACAAAATTCCCATGCCAAGGGCAATGCCGATGATCTCATCAAATCCAATAACGGTAATGGCCCGTTTAACAGTTTCAACTTGTGTTTTCTGGGCATAGTAAATGGAATTGGACAGTTTTAATAATTTGTTGGTCATGCCCTGGTCATAGGAGATGACTTCAGCAAGCTCTTCAGTTGTGGTTTTGGCATCCGAGGCAACACTGATGATCCGGTCAATGACAACAGGCAGCGTGGGAAGGTCGCTGTCTTTTTTTTGGACCATCTTCAGAATTTCAGCTTTTATGTCCATTTATTCCTTAATGCGGTATGTGTTAAAACAAACTTTGCCAGAGTCTAAAGTCTCTTTTGAGTGTCCTTTTTTGACTTCGTCAGGGTAACCGATAGCAATTATTGATTCAATAGTTATCTTATCGGGTACCTTGAGTACTTCTTTAACATAAATATCAGAACTTTTGGAAGCAGAATGTTCTCTTTTCCTGATCTGGATCCAGCAGCTGCCAAGGCCCATGTCATGGGCAGCCAGATGGATAAAGGCGGAGGCAATGGCGGTGTCTTCCACCCAGACATCGCTTGCAGCGGTATCACCGCAGATGACGACGGCAAGGGGGGCATCTGCTAAAAAGCTTGATCCATGGGCTTTTGCTTTGGAAAGGGCCTGGATAATATCCCGGTCGTCGATAACAATAAATCGCCAGGGATTGAAGCCCCGGGAAGAAAAGGATCGTAAGGCAGCTTCAATCAGCGCATCAATTTTTTCCTGTTCCACGGGTTTGTTCTTATATTTTCGGATACTTCTTCGGCTTGAAATAAGGTCTAAAAACATATCCCTCCGATTTTAAAATGTTGAAAAACAAGTTAATTAATGAAATCGGGTAATATTAATATTCCCCTGCAATCGCATGTCGTCAAATTTTTTGCGCAGTTTTCGTTTAAACCAGTTTCGACTGGGGGGCCACAATAATAAAAGACCAAAACAATCGGTAATCAGACCCGGGGTGAGCAATACAATGCCTGCAGCAAAAATAATGACAGCATCGATCAGTTCTTCTGCAGGCATCAGTCCCTGGGCAAGATTTGTTCGGAGCTTAACCAGGGTATTCATTCCTTCCATGCGGGCCAGCCACGCACCGGCAAATCCGGTTAGAATAACCAGCAGGATGGTATTTAAGCCGCCAATCACGGTTCCTATTTTGATCAGCAAATAAAGCTCACACACCGGTATCAGGGTAAAACATAAAAAAAGTTTGAGCAGCATATATTTTGTATCCTTGTCTGGTTAAATATCAGTCAAGATCATGAGGCCTGAGGCGGTTTTGTCAAGTTTTTTCAATCACCCGCTGCATGGTTTGCCTGAGTATTTTGGCATCAATGGGTTTGGACACATAATCATCCATACCCGCATCAATAAAGTCCTGGCGATCGCCCTGCATGGCATGGGCGGTTACAGCGATAATCGGAATGCAGTTGCCTGAGGAACGGATGCGTTTAGTGGCTTCAAAGCCATCCATTTCAGGCATGGAACCATCCATGAGGATCAGGTCAAAAGTTTGCTGGCCGACCGCCTGAACCGCTTCAATCCCGTTGGCAGCAATACAGACCGAATGTCCCATCTTATTGAGCAGTTTCTCAAGGACTTTCTGGTTGACCAGGTTGTCTTCGGCAATCAGAATATTCAGCGATCGTTCTTCACCTTCAGGGCTTTGTTTTTGAATGGGTCTGACATGGTGTTCGTTTCCATATTCAAATAAAATGGTAAACCAGAATTTAGATCCAACATTTACTTCGGATTCAACCCCGATGTTGCCGCCCATCATTTCCACCAGTTGCTTGGAAATATTCAGTCCAAGGCCGGTACCACCATACTTGCGGGTGGTTGAAATGTCGGTTTGAGAAAAAGGCCTGAACAAATGCTTTAATTTTTTTTTGGGTATGCCAATGCCGGTATCTTTTATTTCAAAATAGATCAGGACCTGTTCATCTTGCTTTTGCCGGATACGGGCTGATAGGGTTATCAACCCTTTTTCAGTAAATTTTACGGCATTGCCGGCAAGGTTTAACAAAATCTGTCTCAACCTGGTGGGGTCACCTTTGAGGAACAAAGGCAGATCCGGTTCAATGGAAAAACTCAGTTCACTGTGTTTTTCAATAAGCTTTGGTTTAAGCAGGTTTTTTACATCAATGAAGAGATGTTCAAGGTTGAAATCAATGGATTCTATGTCAATTTTCCCTGCCTCGATTTTTGAAAGGTCAAGAATGTCGTTGATCAGTGTCAGCAGCACCTGGGAACTGGTATTTATAATTTCAATATAGTCTTTTTGCTCCTGGGTCGGGTTTGAATCCTGAAGAAGCTGGGACATCCCCAGGATACCATTCATGGGAGTCCGGATTTCATGGCTCATATTGGCTAAAAAGGCACTTTTGGCAATACTGGCAGATGCAGCTTCAACCGCCATTACATTGGATCTTTCAATGGTTTGTTCCAGGGCTATATTGGTTTCATCAAGCTCTTGTATTTTAAGTTCCAGATCTGCTTTTGAAAGTTCGAGTTTGTCGATCAGTTCACTGTTTGAACTGGTGGCAATAAACGTATTTTTGATGGTGGTATTCATGATTCTAATGCAGGTTAAAAGCAATGCCAGCAGAGAAAAGAGTAAAAAACCAATGATGCTTGAAAAAGAATTGCCAACATATAAAAAATGGAAGACAAGGGGAAGAAAAGCACACAAAATATATGGAATGATCATTCGAAGTGATGATGAATATACACCCATGACCCCAATGACCATCCCGATGGTGGTCAATAAAAGATAGACTTGGTGGGCTGGTGAGTCAGAAACAAACAAAAAAATGCCGGAGCTGCCCCATAAGGCACCGCTTAAAACCAGTAATGATGAATAACAATTGGCCCAAAACACAGGGTCTGAACCTGCTTGAAACCGATTTTTATATTTTTGAACCAACAGGTATCTGGGAACCAGGGCAGCTATATTTAAAACTGTCCAGATAAAGAGGGTGGTGTGGGGTATCTTTTCCCATAATAGAATACAGACAATAACCGTCATGACCGGTACAGTCCAGAAGGCTGTTGTTTTCCGGTATATAAAGTCAAGCTGTTTTTCAAAAATGGAATTGTTCAGTATTTTGTCAGCCAAGCCGCCACCCTTTCCAATATTTTAATTACTTTTACGTATGTGCCATATTTATATGATAAAATCAATTTTTAAGCGAGTATATTACATAATGGTAATGGACTGATCCTGATCCCAGGGATCGAGTATTGGCTTTTTTTTCACAGACAACTGGATAATTTCAAGAAAACAAAGTCTGGTTATTTCAACAGCGCCCATGCTTAGCAAATGATTGCTGGTCACCTGACAGTCGATCAGATCAAATTCATGTTCTTTCAGATGGGTGGCCAGGAATACCAGTGCAGTTTTGGATGCATCTTTTATTAAAGAAAACATGGACTCTCCAAAAAAAGACCTGCCCAGGCTGATACCGTATAGACCGCCCACAAGAGAGTTGTCCTGCCAGGTTTCAATGGAATGGGCAACTCCTTTTTTGTGAAGTGCAATATAGGCAGCTACCATTTCATCCACAAGCCATGTCCCGTTGTTTTCTTTTTTTCGCAGACTTGCGCAGGTATGAATAATTTGTTCAAATGCAGTATCGATCCGAATATCAAATCGTTTTTTTTTAATTGTTTTGTACAGGCTTTTTGAAATATGGATTTTTTCAGGAAACAGAACCAGTCTTGGGTCAGGAGACCACCATAAAATGGGGTCATTTTCTGAAAACCAGGGAAAGATTCCATTTTGATAAGCCAGCAAAAGCCGTTCCGGTGACAGATCCCCGCCAACACACAACAGACCGTCATTCCTTGCCAACCGGGCCGGGGGAAAAACAAGGTCCTGGGATAATCTGAAAACAGGCATCTATTTTTTATATTTAAATGTCAGATCTTTGTTTTTCAGACCAATTGAAATGTTGCCCCCTTTTTCCAGGGAGCCAAAAAGGATTTCATCTGTAATTTTATCTTTAATACGGGTTTGAATAAACCGCTCCAATGGCCTTGCACCGAATTTGGGATCATACCCCTCTTTGGCTAAAAATTTGCGAACGGTGTTTGAATAGGCCAGTGTGATTTTTTTGACTTTGAGCATGGATTTGAGCGTATTCATATTTTTATCAACAATCATCTCCATCACTGTCTGGGAAAGATGGTTGAATTGAACAATCCCGTCCAGCCGGTTTCGAAATTCAGGGCTGAATGTCTGTTCGATCGCTTTCATGCCTTTTGAATCCATATTATCGGCCTGAGAACCAAAGCCTATGGTATTGGCACTCATTTCCCGTGCCCCGGCATTGGATGTCATGATGATGATCACATTTCTAAAATCAGCAGATTTGCCGTTATTATCGGTCAAGGTCGCATAATCCATGACCTGCAAAAGGATATTGTAAAGATCCATATGGGCTTTTTCAATTTCATCGAGCAGGAGAACACAATGGGGGTGTTTTCTGACACTGTCGGTTAAAATTCCGCCCTGTTCAAATCCGACATATCCTGGAGGGGCACCGATCAATCTGGAAACAGCATGCTTTTCCATGTATTCACTCATATCAAATCTTAAAAATTCAATTCCCAGATTGACGGCCAGCTGCTTGGCAACCTCGGTTTTGCCAACGCCTGTGGGGCCCATAAACAAAAAAGACCCAATGGGGCGGTCAGGTGCGGCAAGACCGGCTCTGGACCGTTTTATCGATGTGGTCAGGGTCTGGATGGCGTCATCCTGGCCAAAAATGACCTTGAGCAGGCGTTTGGGAAGGGTCTCAAGATTGGTCTTGTCAGTAGATGTGACACTGGTCACCGGCACTTTGGCTATTTTGGCAACAATTTTTTCAATATCTTTGGTGGAGACACTTTTTCGTCGGCCAATCCCTTTGAGCCTAAGATATGCGCCTGTTTCATCCATTACATCAATGGCTTTGTCCGGAAGGCATCGGTCATTGATATATTTGTCTGACAGATAAGCAGCCGCTTTAATGGTATCTGCGTTGTAGGTCAGGCCATGATGTTTTTCATAGTATGGGGCCAGGCCTGTCAATATCAAAGTGGTTTCTTCAACCGATGGTTCGGGAACTTCAATTTTTTCAAACCGCCGTGAAAAGGCCCGGTCTTTTTCAAAATGGTTTTTATATTCTTCATAGGTTGTGGTACCGATACATTTAATATCACCGGATGACAGTGCAGGCTTCAGAATATTGGAAGCATCCATTGAACCGCTGGTGGTGGCACCGGCACCGACCACGGTATGGATTTCATCAATGATCAGCAATGCATTGTCTTTGGCTTCAAGCGCATTGATCACATCTTTGAGGCGTTGTTCAAAATCTCCCCTGTACTTGGTTCCGGCAAGAAGGGCTCCCATATCCAGGGAAAAAAGTTCGCAGTTGGTCAGAAGGTCAGGCACCTGCCTGTCTCTGATTTTAAGGGCCAGTCCTTCAGCAATGGCTGTTTTGCCAACTCCTGGATCTCCCACAAGAATCGGGTTGTTTTTTCTTCTGCGGCAAAGCACCTGCATGACCCGATCAATTTCGTCTGCCCGGCCGATGAGCGGATCAATTTTATTCTCTTCTGCTTTTTTTAATAGATCGGTTGTATAAATTTCAAGGGGATCTTTTTTCTTTTGCCGGTCTTTTTTTACTTCAGCCTGTTTGAATAAATTTTGTGACGGATCCATGGGAGGAGCAGCAGGCCTTTTTTCCGTGTCAGTGTTATGGGATATATATTTTAAGACATCCAGGCGGGTAATGCCCTCGGATTCAAGATAAAAGGCTGCATGGGAGTCTTTTTCCTGGAAAATGGATGCCAGGATATCACCCAGGTTTACTTCATTTTTTTCAGCTGATCTGGCCTGGTTGATGGCCCGTTGGATCATTCGTTGAAAACCAATGGTCTGTTGCAGGACATATTCATCTTTTGTGTCGATTTTTGTTAATTTCTCATCAAAGAATTTTTCAAGCTCTTCTTTTATCATTTCAGGATTGCCGCCACATTTTTCAATGGTTTCAACGCCTGCTTCATGGTTAAGGATCGCATAAAGAACGTGTTCTACACAGACATATTCATGCCTTCTTTTTTTTGCTTCCCGTACAGCAAACCCAAGCGCTGTACTCAGTTCTTTGCTTATCATTCCTTCTACTCCTTTTCCATAGTACTTTTTAAAGGGAAGCCTTTACTGCTTGCCATATTGTGTACGGTTTCCACTTTTGTTTCGGCAACCTGTCTAGGGTAAATGCCGCAGATTGCCTTCCCTCTATTATGTACATTAAGCATTATTTGCGTTGCTTTTTCAAGTGATTTTCCAAAAACGGTCATAAGAATTTCCACTACAAACTCCATGGTCGTGTAATCATCGTTGTGAAGAATGACTTTGTACATGGGCGGAAGATCACTTTTTGTTTTTGAAGCAATATCCTCGATTGTATGGGAATCTGTCGATGTCATTACCCTTTCTCTCCTATGGCATACAGCACTTTTTATACTTTTTACCGCTGCCGCAGTGACACAGATCATTTCGCTGGATTTTTTCGCTCGATCGTTTGATCGGCTGATTAACCGCTGACCCGTCCGAGTGTGAAAAGGTCAGGTCATGTTTTTCTTTTTGTTTGAGCTCATCCACCTGAGAGGGGGCAGAGATCTGGATCTTGAAAAGAATTTCCACCACTTCATCTTTGATCCGGTTCATCAGGTCCTGGAACATCTCAAACCCTTCTTTCCGATAGATTCTCAAGGGATCCTGCTGGGCATATCCCCGAAGGCCGATCCCCTCTTTTAAATGGTCCATGGACAACAGATGTTCTTTCCAGCGGGTATCAACGGTTTGAAGAATAATATGCCGTTCAACCTCTCTTGCCACTTGCGGACCAATAATGGCTTCTTTTTGGGCATAGATCTGTTTTGCATTTTCAAACAAAGCCTGGGAAAGTTGTTCAGCATCCTTGCTGTTTTCAACTGCACGGGTTAAATCAGGTTTAAAATTAAAAAGTTGTTTGACCCTGTTTTCAAGCCCTTTTAGATCCCAGTTTTTAATGGGGGTTTTATCAATGGCGTATTCATCAACCAGATCATACGCTTTGTCCTCGATCATTTCCATGACAGCAGACTGCAGGTTATCTTCCATCAGGGCTTTTCTTCTTTGCTCGTAGATCACTTCTCTTTGCTGATTCATGACATCATCATATTCGAGCAGATGTTTTCTGATTTCAAAGTTATGGCCTTCGACCTTGGCCTGGGCATTTTCTATGGCCTTGCTGATAAAGGTGTGTTCAATGTGTTCACCTTCCTCTATGCCGAGCCGGTCCATAACCGCATGAATTCGATCTCCACCAAAGATTCTGAGCAGATCATCTTCCAATGACAGATAAAACCGTGATGTGCCGGGATCTCCCTGACGGCCGGAACGACCCCTGAGCTGGTTGTCAATTCGCCTGGATTCATGGCGGGATGTGCCCAGAATATGGAGACCACCCAATTCTTTTACACCTTCTCCCAGAACAATATCTGTTCCCCGACCCGCCATGTTGGTGGAAATGGTCACAGCGCCTTTCTGGCCGGCGTTTGCAACAATTTCAGCCTCTGCTTTATGATGTTTTGCATTGAGGACCGTGTGTTTGACCCCTCTTTTTTTCAGCTGCCGGCTCATGTCTTCTGATACATCAATGGAAATCGTTCCCACCAGAACCGGCTGACCTTTTCTGGACAGTTTTATGATTTCCTGTATGGCAGCTTCATATTTTTCTTTTTTTGTCTTGTATATCAGGTCTGGAAAATCTTTTCGAACCATCTTCATATGAGTCGGGATGACAAGGACATCCAGATCATATATTTTTTTAAATTCCGGTGCTTCGGTTGCTGCTGTACCGGTCATGCCGGACAGTTTATTATACATCCTGAAATAGTTCTGAAAGGTGATGGATGCAAGGGTCTGATTTTCGTTTTCAATTTTGACCCCTTCCTTGGCTTCCAGTGCCTGATGAAGCCCCTCGCTGTATCGTCTGCCAACCATGAGCCGACCGGTAAATTCATCAACAATGACCACCTGATCGTTTTGAACAATATAGTCGGTATCTTTGTTAAAAAGAGTATGTGCCTTTAATGCCTGGTTGACATGATGCAGCATTTCAATGCTGCCCGGATCATACAGATTTTCAACCTGGAGAAGTTTTTCACCTTTGGCAACTCCCTCTTCGGTCAAAGATACGGTTTTGGACTCTTCATCAATGGTGTAATCAATATCTTTTTTAAATGCCGGAATGATTGTATTGACCTGGGTGTACAGATGGGTTGATTTTTCAGCCGGGCCGGAAATGATTAAAGGGGTCCGGGCTTCATCAATGAGAATGGAGTCAACCTCATCCACAATGGCAAAGTTAAGGTTTCTCTGGGCAAGAGATTGCTGATCAAATTTCATGTTATCTCTTAGATAATCAAACCCGAACTCATTGTTTGTGCCATAGGTGATATCTGCGCTATAGGCTTTTTTTCTATCTTCCTCTGATATCCCGCTCAGAATGGAACCAACGCTCAACCCTAAAAAATTATAGAGTACAGCCATCCAGTCGGCATCACGTTTGGCCAGATAATCGTTAACAGTCACAATATGAACGCCTTTGCCGGACAAGGCGTTCAGATAAGCGGGCAGGGTGGACATCAAGGTCTTGCCCTCACCGGTTTTCATTTCAGCAATACACCCTTTATGCAGGGCGATGCCGCCGATGAGCTGAACATCAAAATGGCGCATACCAAGGGTTCTGACAGATGTTTCCCTGACAAGGGCAAAAGCTTCAGGCAAAAGGTCATCCAAAGATTCCCCATTGTTTATGCGGTCTTTAAACTCCACGGTTTTTTCAGCGATCTGCTGGTCGGTTAACTGTTGCGTCCGGGATTCAAGTTGATTGATCTGATCAACAATCGGCTGGAGTTGTTTTAAGATTCTGTCATTGCTGGATCCAAAGACCTTTGTAAGAAATTTAAACACCGTTTGTTCCTTTACCTATGATAATAAAATAGTCATGTCTGCTTATGCCAAATAGAACATATAATCATTAATGGCATAAAGTTAAACAAAAAAAATTAAATAATTTTCTGTTTTTTGGGGAGGGGAAGAAAAAGGCCTGGTGAAAAACAGGTTAATTTAGGATATATTTGTTTGGATCCACAGGCGTCCCATTGATTTTGACTTCATAGTGGACATGAGGACCCGTGCTTCTTCCGGTATTGCCTAAAAGCCCAATGACATCCCCACGTTTAACCTCCTGACCTTCCTGAACCAGAATTTTGTCCAAATGTCCGAATCGGGTGACCCGACCATATCCATGATCTATAACAATCAGGTTGCCAATATACATTTTTCTGGCAGCGTATGAGACTTTGCCATTGGCAGTGGCAAGGATTTTTGTGCCGCTTCTATTGGCAATGTCCAGGCCGGAATGAAATTCTTTCTGGCCGGTAAAAGGGGATGTGCGGTAACCGAACTGGGACGTGATCCACCCATCAACCGGTTTAATGGTTGGGGTGGAAGCCAGCAGATTCCTTTTGTTCTCAAGCAGTTTGATCAGGTCTTCAAAATCAAGGGCTTGTTTTTTGGCTGCCTGATTGGTTTGTTTGACCTGTTCATGCATTTCGCGAATCAGGTTGTTGTGTTTTTGTCCCAGGGGAATTTCAGGGTCCAGCTCATCCTTGGGAATTCCACCAATGCCGATAAGACCGCTTGAGTCACTGGTTTGTTTAATATCTGCAATCAGTCTGACTTTATCTTCAAACTGGGACAGGTTACCCACCTGTTTTTTAAGGACTTCAATCTCTCCGGCAAAGCTCTGGATCTGGCTTCGCTGGTTTATTATTTCATTGTTTTGTTTAATGATGGTCTCATTTAACACAGTATTATTAAATGATATGGTTTTCAACTGATAGTAGTCATATGCTATATAGCCAGTCCCAATAAATACCAATACAAGAACACAAGCAATCGCGCCGAAGACAGCTTTGTGAAAGGTAATCTCTTTAATGTCAGAGGACGCACCCGAATGAAACCATATTTTCACATTTTTTTTCATTAGTACCCTTATTAGTTAGTTATTTTTTATATGTCAAGCATAAAAAACTCTATAATGGGGATGCCACAAAATTTAATCCTGTGTTTTCCTCCAGGCCGAACATTAGGTTCATGTTTTGTACAGCTTGGCCGGCCGCACCTTTTAAAAGGTTGTCAATAACTGAAACAATAATGATCTGTCTTTTTCCCTCATTAAAATGGAATCCAAAATCACACCGATTGGTTCTGTTTACATGCGAAATTGCAGGATATTTATCCTTGTCTAAAACCCTGATAAAAGGCTCTTTGCCATAGTAGTGATCATAGGTTTTTCGAATCGCCTGATAACTTGCCTCACTGGTGGCATTTAAGTAAATAGTGGACAACATTCCCCGGGTTAACGGCAACAGGTGCGGGGTGAAGGTGATGGAAACCTTTTTGTGTGAATTTAAACTCAGCTGTTCATTGATTTCCGGTGTATGTCTGTGGCTGCCGACTTTATAAGCACTGAATGAATCATTTACTTCACAATAATGCGAGGACAGCGATAAGGATCTTCCTGCCCCGCTGACACCTGATTTTGAGTCTGAAATAATGTTTTCAGGGTAAATCAGTCCTTCTCTTAAAAGAGGGATCAGGGGTAGCAGGATGCTGGTGGGGTAACACCCGGGGTTTCCGATCAGGTCGGCCTGTTTAATTTGATCCCGGTATATTTCGCATAATCCATAAACACTTTGCTCTAAAAGGTGTTTTGATGTGTGCGTCTGGTAAACGGATTCATAGACTGCTGCATCTTTGAATCGATAGTCAGCAGACAAATCAATCACTTTTACATTTTCTTTTAGAAAGGCCGGCGCATGGTCCATGGACACTTTATGCGGCAGGGCCAGAAAAACAACATCAATTTTTTTTGAAAGAGCCGGGATGTCCATGCTTTCACAAATCAGGGTTTCAAAACCCCTCATGGAAGGGAAAATATCTGTAAACGGTTTCCCCTTATAAGTGTTTGATGTAATCGAGCATAGTTTTGCCTTGGGATGATTGGTGATCAATTTAACCAGTTCAACCCCTGTGTATCCTGATGCTCCTGCTATTCCGACATTAATCATATGCTTCCTTATTGTTGTTAATCTCTTATAAAAATTTTTAAATACCAGATAGACGCAGTGTTTTCAAGAATCAATGATTTAACCTCATGTTTATATTTTGTCAAGCCTCATTATAAGCGGTCTTCTGGTTATGATTTATAAATAACCAATGTATGGTTTTCTCCTTTAAGCGCCGTATCAATAATGATCGATATGATCTCCCAGTCCCCCCTGGCAAGACCGGCACCAATTTTAGGGTAGGCAATTTTAAGACCGGCATAGTCTTGTTTTATTTTTAAAAAAAGTTTGTGTATGGCATCGTAATCCGCCAGAGTCTGAGCCCCTGCGTAATGATATTGGGTATATCCGTTCACTACGGTGAAAAGATTGCCGTCTCTATTGACTCTGGCACAGGAATAGTCGCCCAGTTTTTGACGGTCGCCGCTTGCTGTATTCAAATCAGCCAGATAAGCTTCCGGGAAGTGTTCTCTCATTTGTGCGGCAATCCCGGCACCCATGGAACAAAAGCAGTTACAGCCATGGACAATGACATCGAACTGTCCGGTTTTGGCCAATTGAATTAAGTCGCCCTCTCTTTTTTTCATCTGTGCGGCCCTTGGTTAATAAACATCACTGAGAAGGTTAATGCAAAAAACGTTCCTGAAAAAAACAATGAAGTTTTTGCTTGTGTTTCCTGCTGGCACTCTTAAAAAAAATGGTATCGACCCTGACCCGAATATTTCACGAATCGTTTTTGCCCGAAATATTCGGGCTGGTTGGAAGGGGTTGGGTTTGAAATGAAAATGATGATATCTAATCAATGTGGTGATTATGAGGCAGTAATCCTATGGGGTTAGGGTGGTTAAAATAAAATCTGACTCAAAAAGAGTTTTGTTCTGTCGCTTTTCGGATTGTTGAAAAATTCTTCCGGCGCATTTTCTTCAATGATTTCTCCGGCATCCATAAACATAACCCTGTGGGAAACACTTTTTGCAAAGCCCATTTCATGGGTAACAACAATCATGGTCATGCCGTCGTCTGCCAGGCTGATCATGACATCCAATACCTCTTTTACCATTTCAGGATCAAGAGCAGACGTGGGTTCATCAAAGAGCATGATATTGGGTTTCATGCACAAGCTTCTGGCAATAGCCACTCGCTGCTGCTGGCCACCGGATAACTGGCCGGGAAATTTATGCGCCTGTTCTGCAATCTGAACTTTTTCAAGATAGTACATGGCTGTTTCTATGGCTTCTTTTTTAGGTGTTTTTCGAACCCAGATCGGGCCTATCGTTAAGTTTTCCACAATGCTCAGGTGGGGAAACAGATTAAAATGCTGAAAGACCATACCCACTTCAGATCTGACTTTTTCAATATTTTTAAGGTCTTTGGTCAGTTCTATGCCGTCCACAATTATTTTTCCGCGCTGATGCTCTTCAAGACGGTTAATGCACCGGATAAGTGTGGATTTTCCAGATCCAGAAGGGCCGCAGACAACAATGCGTTCCTGCTTTTTTACATCAAGATTGATTCCGTTTAGCACATGAAAGTCACCGTACCATTTGTGCATATCAATAATTTTAATGACGGTTTCTTCGCTCAAAATATCAATTGTTCTGGCTTTTTCAGTGTTCATAAGTAGTCGCTTAATCAATAAAAAAGTTAATATTACAGGCTTGTATCCAGTTCTTTTTCCAGCTTTCTGCTGTAGTTGGACATAAAAAAACAGCAGACAAAATAAATAAGCGCAATAAAAATATACGCCTCTGCAGAAAATCCCATCCATTTGGGTTCTGATAAGGTGGCCTGGGTTGTTTTCAGCAGGTCATACAATCCAATGATAACCACAAGGGAGGTGTCTTTAAATGCAGAGATCAGGATACTCACCGAAGGGGGGATCACAATCTTCAATGCCTGGGGCAGAATGATCAGCCGCATGGTCTGGGCATAATTTAAACCAATGGCATCTGCTGCTTCAAACTGGCCTTTGTTCATTCCCTGAAGCCCACCTCGGACCACTTCTGCAATATATGCAGCCGTGAACATGATAATGGCAACCTGGGCTCTTAAAATTCCATTAATGGAAACTCCTTCGGGTAAAAACAAAGGGAACACAACAGAAGACATGAACAACAAACTGATCAGAGGAACCCCTCGAATCAATTCAATGTAGAAGATACTGAATGTTCTAATCACCGGCATTTTGGACTGCCGTCCAAGCGCCAGGATAATACCCAGAGGATAGGCTGCGGTTAATCCGAAGACCGAGAGCAGCAGTGTCAGGATAATCCCGCCCCATTGCCCGATATCAACCGGCACCAGCCCCAGGATTCCGCCTTTGAGCAATATCCCCATAATAGTCAATGCAATGATCCAGGCATACCCCAGATATGCATTCCAGAACTGCCTGTTTCTGCTGACGATCAGCATGGTTATCAGCATGACAATGGCCGTAATGGGACGCCATAAAATATTTTGAGGGTAGAACCCGAAAAGAATGATTTTATAATTGCTGGTAATGATGGACCAGCAGGCACCGGTATTGCCGCTTGCCCGGCAGTCAGCACCAGGACTCCAGCAACTGTCAATCAAGGCCCATTTTAGAAAAGGAAGAATGGAAAACCAGAGGATGGCGAGAATAAAAACAGTCAGCAGTGCATTCAAAGGGCTGCTGAATAAATTTTCTTTCATCCACCCGATAACACCAACGCTGGCAATGGGCGGTTTGATTACCTTTGTATGGTTGTTATCTGCATGTGTTTGCATAAAGACCTGTTTGATACCTGTCATCTTTCCACTATGGCCATTTTTTTGTTATACCAGTTCATAAAAGCTGATGTTGATAAGCTGAATATCAAGTAGACAACCATGATCAACATGACCCCTTCTATTGCCTGTCCGGTCTGATTGATGGTTGTACCGGCCACAGAAACAAAATCCGGAAATCCGATGGCAACTGCCAGGGAACTGTTTTTGGTTAAATTGAGCATCTGGCTGGTTAAAGGAGGGATAATAACCCGCAAGGCCTGGGGCAGAATGATCAGATTCAACACATTGCCCGGCTTTAGCCCGATTGCCATGGCAGCTTCAGTCTGACCCCTGGAAACAGACTGGATACCCGCCCGCACGACTTCTGCCACAAACGCTGCCGTATACAGCACAAGTCCCAGAAGCAGGGCTGCAAATTCCGGACTGACAGCCATGCCGCCTTTGAAGTTAAATCCTTTTAAAACCGGAACATTCATTTGGACGGGTGCGCCGGCAATCAGCCAGCATGCCAGTGGCAGGCCAATCAGCAGGGCTACAGAAACTGAAAAAACAGGAAAAATTTGACCGGTTTGGTCCTGTCGCTTCCGGGCCCATTTTTTGATTATAAACACACTGATGGCTGCAATGATCAAGCTGATAAACATGTATTTATATGCAGGATGGGCTGCAGGAATACCAAAGATCAGCCCCCTGTTGCATAAAAACAGTCCGCTGATTGGATTTAGTGCCTGTCTGGGAGATGGCAGCATTTCATAGAAAATGGCATACCAGAAAAAAAGTTGAAGTAAAACAGGAATATCCTGGAATAACTCAATATATCCGGATGCGCATTTTTTAATGAGCCAGTTTTTGGACAACCTGCCAATCCCGATAAATGTGCCAAGGATAACCGTTAGAATGATACCGATAAAGGATACCATCAGGGTGTTTAAAAATCCGACAACAAGGGCTTTGCCATATCGGTCTGCTGCTGAATATTCAATTAAGGACTCTCCGATTTCAAACGAGGCCTCATGGCTTAAAAATTTAAATCCGGTTGCAATGGATTGCCTTTCCAGATTGGTCATGGTGTTGGAGATCAGATACCATGCAATAAAGGCAACGAAAAAGGCTGCTCCGATCTGATAGACAATTGACCGTTTGTCCGGGTCATACCAGAAGGAAATCGTGTCAGAGTGTTCCGTATTAACAGCTGTATTCATAATATTCTTTTAATACATTACATTATTATGGTGCAATGGGTATTGCACCATAATAATGCAGGGTTGTTTTCTATTTAAACGGGGGTGAGTACATCAGGCCGCCATTTTTCCACAGAGCGTTCAGTCCTCTTTCTATGCCCAGCTGAGTGTTTACCCCTACGTTTCTTTCAAACACTTCACCGTAGTTGCCTACCATTTTTACGATGTTATACGCAAATTTTTCATCCAGCCCCAATGCTGCACCATTGCCTTCGGTAACACCTAAAAAGCGTTTGATTTCAGGGTTTTCACTTTTCAGCATCTCATCCACATTTTTTGAAGTGATACCAAGTTCTTCAGCATTGATTAATGCCAGAACCGAATAATTAACAATATCTTTCCACTGGTTATCACCATGTCTGACAGCCGGAGCCAATGGTTCTTTTGAAATAAGATCAGGCAGAATCATGTAGTCGCCGGGGTTTGGAGCGGTAGCGCGTGTTCCGGCAAGCTGGGAGGCATCTGATGTTAAACAGTCACATCGGCCGGCAAAAAAAGCCTTGGCCAGTTCAGCTGTGTTTTCAATAACAACCGGGTTCATTTTCATGTTGTTTGATCTGAAGTAATCAGCAGCATTCTGCTCGGTGGTCGTTCCGGGAAGAACACAGACAGTGGCGCCATCAAGTTCTTTTGCGCTCTTTACGCCCAGTTTTTTAGAAACCAGAAATCCTTGGCCGTCGTAGTAGTTGACAACAGCAAAATCAAGGCCCAGGGCAGTGTCACGGCTTAATATCTGGGTACAGTTTCTGAAAAGAACATCCACTTCTCCTGACTGCAGGGCTGTGAATCTTGTTTTTGCTGTCAAAGGGGTATATTTTATTTTGTCAGGATCGCCGAAAATCGCAGCAGAAACAGCTCTTGCACAATCAACGTCAAGACCTCTCCAGATCCCTTTATCATCTGCTTTACCAAAGCCAAAGACGCTGCCATTAACCCCGGCCTGGATAAATCCTTTTGCTTTGACATCGTCAAGGGTACCTGCCGTGACAAATGTGGTCATGGCAAGAACAGTAAAGCAAAGTGTCAATACTTTCAATAACTTCATCGGTATTCTCCTTAAGAAATGTTACTGGTTAAAGGCCATTTTTCCATGGCCATTGGTGATTATTTTATTTTGCCAACAGGCAGGTTAAAATACAAATTGGAAACGTCAAGCTTGATTAAACATATAAAAGTTGTAGCACATTCCTTTTATTTTACAAGAATAAAATGGCTCTTTGATTAATTTTTAATAACCGTGTCGTCGTAAAAGAAATGTAATAACAAAAAAAAACATTGTTATTCAAGATAAATATTAATAGAAAACTATGTATGAGTACATGTGGAAAAATATTCAGAGAACCGGTTAATACAATTTCTCATATGGCAGGTGCGGTTGCTTCGATTGCAGCGCTTGCTTTGATGGTTGTTTTTGCGGCGTTAAGGGCGGATGTCTGGCATATTGTTTCTTTTTCTGTTTTTGGCGCTACGCTTATTTTGATGTATACAGCCAGTTTTTTATATCATGGACTTAAACTATCTGAAAAATCCCTGCTGGTTTTTAAACGAATCGATCACATTATGATTTTTATGGTGATTGCAGGATCCTATACCCCGGTTTGTCTTGTGCCCCTGCGGGGCCCATGGGGATGGAGCATCTTTGGAATAGTATGGGGTATGGCCCTGTCCGGGATTGTTTTAAAGGTGTTTTTTATTCATGTACCGCGATGGATATCCACCATGATTTATCTGATTATGGGGTGGATGTGTGTCATTGCCATTTATCCTCTGGTGAAAACCCTTGAGCCTGTTGGTTTATTCTGGCTTGGTTTGAGCGGCCTGTTCTACACTCTGGGTGCAATTGTGTATTCCATTAGAAGACCGGACCCGTTTCCCGGTATGTTCGGTTTCCACGAGATCTGGCATCTGTTTGTTTTGTCCGGGAGTGCCTGTCATTTCTGGCTGGTTTTCAGATATTTGATGTATATTTAGGTTTCCCCCCCTTCTTTTGCACATTGAAAAAAACAATTTATTTGGGTAGTATTCTCTGGCTTGCGTGCTTATTGTCTTTCCAGGAGCTGATATGATTATCAATGGTGTTAAGAAAATAACAAATTGTCGCTTTCTCAATCTGTTTTCGATCCAGTACAAAGATCAAAAGGATCATGAAAAAGAATGGATATTTGCATCGCGTTCAAAGTATGAGAATCCTGTTGAAAATATGTCTAAACAACCGGATGCGGTAGTTATTGTCCCGTACCATACTGATCGGGAAGAACTGGTCTTGATTAAAGAATTCCGAGTGACCCTGGGAGGGGTTCAATATGGTTTTCCAGCAGGACTTGTGGACATGGGAGAATCCATTGAGCAAGCGGCTTTGCGGGAGCTTTTTGAAGAGACAGGGTTGACGGTTACCCGTATCATCAAAAAGAGTCCCACTGTCTTTTCTTCATCCGGCCTGACCGATGAATCCATCAGCCTTGTCTTTGTTGAATGCACAGGAGAGCCGACTAACTTTTACAACGAAGCCTCTGAAGAGATTGAGGTGGTTTTTGTTTCGCAAAAAGCCGCCTATCGCATGTTGTCCGATGATACCATCAAGTTTGATGTGAAAACCTGGATCGTTCTGAATACGTTTGCTTTACATGGAGTTGTTTGATGTTTGCCAATATTTTGTATTTTTTGATTGCCCTGATTCTATACAGCACAACACAGCTTTTTGAACCAGCAAGGCTGATGGATGAACATGCAGTGCTCAACAGTGTGCTGTTGAGCCTGGTGTTTGTATTGATCTGTAAAATCAGTTTCAGCCGGTTGCTCAAAAGGTGCCGGCAAGTCAATTATAACCATATCGACCACTGGGTTGGGGTTTATATTAATCGTTTGTCCATCCTGGCCTTAATTGTTTTTGCGACAAATTTATATGGGTTTAGACTATATCTTTTATTCTCAGGGGTGGCTTTTTTTGAGCAGATCCCAAGTATTGAAGCGATCTTTTTTTTATTGCTGTTTCTTTTTTATTTGATTGCCATCTGGGCCACGGCTTACGACATTCAGCGAGAATTTTTTGCAGGCAAAGTGTCCCGAAGACATTTTGTTTTGTCCAATGTCTCGTTTTCTTTGCCAGCCTTACTTCCCTGGTTTGTTCTGTCCATTGTTTCAGATCTGCTTGGCTTTTTGCCGTGGCAGCCGCTTAAGACGTTTTTAAAAAGCCCGGCAGGAGAGGCCGGATATATCGCTGTTTTTCTTGTGGCTATTGCCATATTGGGTCCTGTATTGATCAAAAAAATCTGGAATTGCAAGTCTCTTGAATCCGGATATGCCAGAAGCCGGATTGAAGAAGTGTGCCGGAAAGCAGGATTAACATATTCGGATATACTGGTTTGGAACTTATTTGGCGGCGCCATGATCACGGCTGGTGTCATGGGGCTGGTGGGGCGTTTTCGTTATCTCCTGGTTACACCCGCGCTGCTCAATAGTTTGACCGGTGAGGAACTGGATGCAGTAATGCTCCATGAAATCGGTCATGTCCAAAAGTTTCATATGGTTTTTTATTTGTTGTTTTTTGCAGGATTTGTGGGCTGTAATTTTGTTTTTTTTGAGCCGACATTGTATTTGCTCTATATATTTGAACCGGTTTACCTTTTGCTTGAGATGATCGGCATTGATAAATCAACAGCCCACCCCATTTTGTTCAGCAGTTTTTTGA
>JBDRPM010000132.1:0-34731 GCA_043827005.1 Pseudomonadota bacterium
ACTTGTTGATCCATGTTTCTTTAAAAAGGCTGTCATGGGAATTTTGAAGTCTATTGTAATGAATTTTATCGTTCATGGTTTGTCAGTATCATGCGAACAGGTCGGATTCAAGATAAAATTCAAATTCAATCGCATCAAAGGCGCCGTTCAATTCCTTTTACCTTTATTGTGAGCGGTTACCAGGAACTTGGATATATTGAGCAAATATGACAGTATCCGGAGCTTAAGTTATACATATGGGTATGACGCTTTGCACCGGTTGACAACAGAATCAGCTATCGGCCCGTTTGCAGGGCTTCAAGACAGCACCCTCAATATGTATTATGAAGCAGGCGCGCCTCATGCCGTAAGCCGGGTCAATACCGGTCATGGCGAGCGCACAAATGTTTATGACCTTAATGGAAACCTCACCAAGGGGTATGACTTTGGATAAATGGGGATAAATGGGGTCAGAGTAAAAGTGCGGCCGGGCAAGGTCGTATAAACCAGCGGGTGTGAATCCCGCTCCGGAAGGTTGGTCAACCACCGGATAGCGAGTCTTTGGAGGCTTTCTGGTAACAGGAAGTTTTAAGCGTAAGATAGCGAGCAGGTAGGCCGTAAGCCATTGGGTTGAAGGGATTGAGCCTCGTAATTGACGCGTTGGGAAGGACGACACTCTTTTTACAGTGGAAGTCAACACAGGTATCACCGCTAATGACAAGGTGATGACTGTTTCTCCGGGGTCAGAGACCATGGCATGCTTGACATAGTGTTTATGCGGCAACCCGGGAGGCCCTGCACCTCTCTTTGAAGTATAAAGAGTATGCCGGACAACTGAAGAGGGAGGAAGGCAAATGTGGTGTAGGGAGTAGGATAGTCTAATAGTACCGATGAAGGCGGGTAATGCTGCTGGAGGAAAGGAGGCTACACATGGTACCGCGTTGTGAGGAAACATCGACCGTTCTCAGAAGCGGGGAATCGGTGACAACAAAATTACATCGCATAGCAAAGAAAGCCCAGAAAGAGCCTGGATTCAAGTTCACCAGTCTGTATCATCTGATGAATGAAGAGCTCTTGAGGGGATGTTTCCGGCAGTTGCGGAATAACGCAGCTTCCGGCATCGACAAAATGACCAAGGAGAAGTATGCACAGAATCTTGAAGCCAATCTCAGGAACCTTATAGAGCGGCTTCATCGGATGTCGTACATTCCACAACCTGTCCGGCGGCATTACATTCCCAAACCGGGCAGTGCCAAACAACGACCTTTAGGGATACCAAGCTTTGAAGATAAACTGGTTCAAGCCGGTCTCGTCAGGATTATGGAGTCCGTTTACGAGCAGGATTTTATTGAACATTCGTACGGATTCCGTCCATCACGAGGTTGCCATGATGCCCTCAGAGCGTTGAGCAATGCAGTGGAAAACAATCCGACCAATCACATTGTCGAGGCTGACATTAAGGGCTTTTTCGACAATGTGAATCAGGAATGGCTGGTAAAGTTCCTTGCCCATCGGATTGAAGACAAGAGAATCCAGCGCATGGTAAAGCGTTTTCTCAAGGCAGGGGTATATGAAGATAGCAGTGTGACAGTCAGTGACAGTGGGACTCCGCAGGGCGGTGTCATTTCACCATTATTAGCGAACATCTATCTTCACTATGCTCTTGATATCTGGTTTGAGAGGGTCTTCAAAAAGAGCTGTCAGGGCTTTGCCCGATTGATCCGTTATGCAGACGACTTTGTGGTCTGCTTTCGTTACAAACCGGATGCACAGCGGTTTCGCACAGAGCTTGTCAGTCGGCTCGCTAAATTTGACCTTGAGGTCGAACCAACAAAGACCAAAGCGATGGAGTTTGGCAGATTTGCGGTCCGGAATGCCAAAAGCAAAGAGCGAAGAGCAGAGACATTCAACTTTCTGGGACTCACTCATTACTGCGGCACGAAGAAAGATGGCACAGGATTTCGTATGAAACGGGTGACAGCCCGCACAAAATTTGTTGCAAAGTTAAGAGCATTCAAGGAATGGCTGAAGAAAGCCAGAACTCTGAAGACCAGAGAGCTTTGGGCAAGAGTGAAATCCAAAATGACAGGCCATTATAACTATTACGGAGTAACCGACAACATGCGCGGGATTACCAGGTTTTATGAAGCGGTAAAAAGGTCGCTGTTCAAGTGGTTAAACCGTAGAGGGAGGAAAAACTGTCTCAACTGGGAAAAATACAATGAAATGTTGAAACGTTTTCCTCTTCCCAGACCGAGGATTAAGGTCAATATGTTCCGTTTCAACGTGAAGAGACCATGTGAGGAGCCGTGTGCGTAAATAGCGCAAGCACGGTTCTGGGAGGGGCCGGGGTCAATATTTTCATAAATTCTGATTCTCAGAAGTGTGGGAGTAGAGTAACCGGTCTACTCGACTTAAATATTGATTTATTGTGAAGTGATTTGCTTTGCTCTTACTTTTTTAGAGCTTATTTTTTTAAATAGCGGTTAAGACTGAAAACTCCATTATTTGCCTTTATAAGCATCAACAAAGTCATCTGCGGTGATACCAGCCTTTTCGGGATCGGGGGACATCGCACTTAATTATTATCAACAGGAGAAGCAGCATCTGAAATAAGCATATGGCGAGATTAGCAAGAATTGTAGCGCCGGGTATGCCCCATCACATCACACAGAGGGGTAACCGGCGACAGCAGACATTTTTTAAATCCTCTGATTATCAGGATTACCTGAATCTAATGTCTGAGTGGTGTTTACACTATGGTGTTGACATCTGGGTCTATTGCCTGATTGTAGATTGTCACGCTCTCATCCCAAGAAAATGTCAGGTTATTGTACCTTTGGCGGATAGAGGTAGGCCTGGCAGATTTTTCTACCAGGCCTGAGCAGACAGCAGTCTACCGCACTGAGTTATCCCTTGGCACCGGAGTCCCCTCTCGTATGCCTCTGTTTCACTCAGATACCTCTATCTGGTCACAATTAAAAATCAATTCTGCACTGATCGTCTTTTCCTGTCTGTAAAAGGCTTCTGCCAAAAGCAGAGTCCCCATGTTCATGATCTGCCGACGGTTTCCACGGCAATGGGATGACATGATGCTCAAGGCATCCGGATCAAAAAGCGTTTCAGGTGCTTTTGCATTGGCGAGCCTGAACTTTATGAACTCAAGACTGTCATGATCATTGAGTGTGTTTAAATTAAATAATCCGGTAAGCCTTGTTTTGACAGGTGCCATGATTTGAAGGGACAGTTTCTTTTCAAAGGATTCATCACCCACAAGGATAAAACTGGCTGCTACCGTTTCCCTGTGAGGATTGAACATCAACGAACAGATATCCATTAAGGATTCCTTTTCCATCAAGTGAGCATCATCAATCACAAAAACCGGGAACATGCTGCGATTGTCTGATGCCATCTGCAGGATCTGTTTTTGCAACTTGATCAGCAAAGGTACCGTACGGCCATTGGTCACCACACCGAGAACATCGGCAATCGCCTTGAGCATGCCGTTGCGCTGCAGCCCGCCGTAATGTACCAGGGCAGGTCTGTAAGAGTTGGCATCCAACCGGGATAAAACATAATGGACCAAGGTTGATTTGCCGGCCCCGGATGGCCCGGACAGAGCAAAACTTTTACCGGTAGAGATTAAAGATAATGCTGTTTTAAAAAACCGTTGATCCTGCTCCCCAAGATAAGGGGTCTTTAACCGATAGGTGTCTGCAAACGGGTGGTGTTTATAGTCAAAAAATTCTGCTGGAGATTCTCCGTGAGTTATCATTGTCTTTTCCTTTATTGGTTGGGGTGATCAAATCGTCTTGCATTAGCGCCAAGATCAAGAATACGGGCCTTTCTCATCTCATTTCCATAGTAGATGCAGGTCTTATCCCAGGGCATATAATAAATGATCACCCGGGAACCCGGCAGGCAGTCTGGAACCTCATACTTGATTTTTTTAAACCGGATAGTAGAGTCATTATAAACTCGGCACCGGCGTTCCATTCTAAAAAGAGCATCAATGTCGGTTGATGGCGGTAAAACACGGCAGACATTTTTGACCTGTAGTCTTTTTTGTAATGGAGAACACTCCAAAGAGGAATGGATGGTCTCATGATATCGGCTCATCCAAATTTTAAAGGCATCATTGATCTGTTTAAGCGATTTGTATTTATCGCAAAGGAACTGATCTCTGACAGTCCTGAAGATCCGTTCTACTTTCCCTCGACCCTGGGGCTTGTACGGCGGGGTATGGACCAGGTCAATGGCGCTTCTGGCGCATAATATTTTTAAATGACGACTACTATACGCAGCACCATTATCAGTATAAAACCGCTGAGGTATTCCAAACCGTCTGACCGCGCCCATGAGATCATAAATTAACGGCTCAACAGATTCGGTCAGATAAAATCCGCCATGAACAATAAATCGAGAGCAATCATCCAGTATAACATGCAGATAGGTCTTTTGTTTCTTTTTGCCATCGAACAATTTAGGGCCGTGCAGATAATCGGCCAGCCACAGTTGACCAAAATGATCAAATGCAAAGGGCCTTGTCTGTTCTGGATCTATGTGGGGATCTCTTTGCAGGTTATTGGCTTTAGCAAATCTGTATATGGCAGACCGGCTGGGTTTTTGGCCGTTCCACTTCCCGGTGCAGGCAAGCTCTTGTATCATCCTGGCAATGGTCCATCTTGGGTGTTCTATCCGCATGGCAGCCATTGTCGAGGCAATATCATCGGATATCTTATGATTGCCTTTATCTGATCTTGTTTTACCCATCAGTCCGGATAGCCCAAAATGAAGATACCGGTACAGCCATTTCCTCAAGGTCTCAGCACTCAGGGTGATATGTGTTCCGTTCGGGTGCACATAGCGGTTCCAGGATGCTAGATCAAGCACCTCTCCTACTGGAAGATCATTGGCATCTCGATGCAAAAGCGGGCTTATAATCCCATAGCGCCAAAGGGCAAGATCCATATTTTTGTCATTTTGTTCTGTCATTCAAACCTCCGTTATTTTAAAATTAAACACTATGGAGGTCCGATTAACAAACTGACTGATTTTATTAAATATACGTTTTGTGTTGGTCTCTTTTTATCTTACCCTGCCAGGGTAAAAAACCCAGGAAAAATCCCGGGTAAAGGTTGACCATCGCTGATTTTGTGACAGACAAGGCAAAGCATTGCCATACTCCCTTTGGAGCCATTCTCGGATTGATATTGCTTTGGCTATCCAGCGTTGCATTCGAGGCCAGTTACTGCCGGTGTGTCGGGCAAGGTCGGCAATGGACTTTCCTTGCTCATACATTTTAAGAATATGTATCAACATGCACAACGA
Source organism: Pseudomonadota bacterium (assembly GCA_043827005.1). Classification (GTDB taxonomy): domain Bacteria; phylum Desulfobacterota; class Desulfobacteria; order Desulfobacterales; family Desulfobacteraceae; genus Desulfobacula. Next base: position 5,311 of record JBDRPM010000132.1, read on the forward strand.
AGCCCTGATTATAGGTAAGAAGGCATGCGGAAGGATCGAAAAAGTTTTACATGGGCATAAATCATTATCACAGCGGTAGCGTTGAATATTTATCAATTCGTCATTAAACAAATACCGGTTGTAAAAACCCCATTTTACAAATGTATGGCGATTGCCACATTGAGCACAAAAAACCAAATGATCAGAATTTTTCCTTGTGATTTCTGACAGAACGGTCAATATTGATTTCCAAGGGCGGGTCATGTGTTGTTCCTCCTGTTTAATAATTAAACTTTGCAAAGGTTGTATAACACATGTCCCCCCCTCTTATCCCCCCCAAAGGGGGGAGGAGGATGAAAGGCATGAAGCGGTTCCTGCTATCTCAGGATAAATAACCTGTTTTTTCTAAATTTATGATACCTGGCTTTTTTCTGTTTAGGTACGGCAACTTGGGATTTTCGGTGGGATCTCAGGTAAATTTTCGGGCTTCTTTAGACCTGATGCCGAACCACGTTCACCTGATTGTGGTTCCCAAAACAAAAGAAAGTCTTAATCTGGCTATCAGTGAAATCCACCGGCGGTATTCCCGGATGATCAATTTCAGGAAAGGCTGGCGTGGTCATTTATGGCAAGGACGATTTGCTTCATTTATTATGGATGAACCTTACTTTCTTGCCTGTGCCCGGTATATTGAACTGAATCCAGTGCGGGCCAGAATGGTGAAACAAGCGGAAGAATGGCAATGGAGTAGTGCAAAAGCCCATATTGATGCAAAAAATGATGGTATTGTTAAAGCATCTTTTTTGCTTGAACGGATGAGTATTACCTGGAAAACATTTCTTTCATCAGATGTAAAAACAACACAGATCAAAGAATTTCAAAAACATGAACGAACCGGGCGGCCATTGGGCGGTGACTCTTTTGTAGAAAAACTGGAGGTTGTTTTAGGAAGGAAACTGAAGCTTGGGAAACCCGGACCAAAGAAAAAAAATTGAGTGAGTGAGGGAGTCTCCCAAAAAAAAAATGAGGATAATTTCTTCATTATTTTGTTATTTTCTTTTCCTGATTTTTAATGACAGGAATTAATGATCTAAGAATATCATTAATAGAAGTCTCATTTGAAAAAAATTCAGCTACATCTGGGTCAATTATAACAACATTGGTTCCTTCCAGATATTTTTTGGTGTATTTACCTCTTACACCTTTACTAAAATCATATTCTTTTTTCATTTCTTTATTCTTAGATGTCGGCTTCATAACATTCCCTTTCTTTTTTGGTTGCTTTTCTGGCACTGATAATTCTTATACAGTTTTTTCTCTCTGCGTGTACAACAACCAAAGTTTTATTGTTATATGCTACTCCGATAAGAACAAGTCTATTTTCATCATCAGAATGCAAAGGGTCTTCAATAGTCAAAGATAATGGATCTTTAAAAGCTGTGCTTGCCTCTTCAAAAGAAACGCCATGTTTTTTTAAGTTAGATATAGCTTTTTTAGGGTCCCATTCAAATATCAACATTCATTAACCTGTATTCATTGAATTCAATTGGCGTTAACATTTTAAAATTGTCATATTGTAGCTCATTAAACTCAAAAAAAGCAAATAGTTTTGAGATCTGGGAAATCAGGAGCGGTATCTGAAATAAGCATATGGCGAGATTAGCAAGAAAGGCTGGCGGGGTCTTTTCTTTCATCAGATGTAAAAACAACACAGATCAAAGAATTTCAAAAACATGAACGACCCGGACCTTTATTGAGTAGTGACTCCTTTGTAGAAAAAATGGAGGTTGTTTTAGGAAGGAAACTGAAGCTTGACAAACCCGGACCAAAGAAAAAGATTGAGTGAGGTATCCCCGGAATTTTCCCGGAATTCCAGGTTTTTCCTTTATTTGTCTGGTTGGCCTATTTGCTGCATTTTTGCGACTTCAACAAGAGTTTCAAGCCGTACAACCCGCTTATCAATGTCCGTGGTTTTATCTGTCAATTTTTCGGTTCTATTGTCCAGGGTTTTAACGGTATCTGACAACTTTATGATATCAAGCACCAAATCTTTCCAACTAGACATTTAGGCACTCCTTTCTGAAAGGTTCTCAAGGCAATGGTCCACTTTCTTAATTGCCTGTTCTGTTTTTAAAATAGCCTCTTTTACCTTTGCGTGGGCTATGGCAATCAATTCTTTTTGTTCAAAATCTTCATACGGGCCATTAGGATCATAAGCATCTATAGCATCTCTAACAATCTTGCCGGCAGAAGTTCCCTTGAATGTTTTTGATAATTGATCAAGTTTTTCAATATTCTCATTTGAAAGAAAAAATTGTTTTCTGATTAATGTCTCGGCGCGCATATTCATAGTTACCCCCTTGTTGTTTTATATGCGTATAAGGTACACATACACACATAACGTGTCAATATTTTTTCACGAATCATGTTCATCTTCTTGTTGTCCCAGATAAAGAAGATAGTCTTGCCAGGGCAGTTGGTGACGCTCACCGGCAATATACCCATATGATCAATTGGCATTACAAATCGGAATAGAGCCTATTGAATAAAGAGCATATCAACAATTTCTTTTCGGGTTGCCTTTGGGTTTTTGGATAAGAATGCAGCGATTTTGTTTGCTGCAAATGCAGCTGATATGGAGGTTCCGGCATAAATGCCCGGATCTGCCTTATATCCGACTGGCATGTCGGCAAAGCCGGGAAGAAAACCCTCCACAAAATAACCGTAGTTGGTGTTTTCCCAGTTCTTTCCATCTGGTGCCAGGGCACCGATCCCGATGACGGATGGATAGGCTGCCGGATAGACAGGATTGCCTGTGGGTTCGTTTCCGGCCGATGCCACAATGATAAGGCCTTTGGCTGCAGCATATTCCAGTGTGTCGTTGATGAACTTGCTTGGGGTGGTTGATCCCCAGCTTAAACTGACCACTTTTGCATTGTTGGCCAATGCAAAATCAATGGAGCGCATCAGGGCTATGCTGGATGTGAACCCGTTTTTATCAAAAGCCCGAATGGCGATGATCGGATTGGAACTCTCCTTATCTGTTTTACTGCCAAAGGGTGAGACAATACCGGCTGCAACAAGGGCCATCTGGGTACCATGTCCCAACGGGTCGGAAATCGGTGTAGCTGGATTTAAGGCGTCCTGGGTTGCCAGCACATGACCGTCGGGCATGTTGCCCAAAGCCAGGCCGGAATCCAAAACCGCAATGGGCATGGAATTGTCCAAAGGTGTGGTTAAATTTTGTTTGGTGTCGATTGAAGTGTCTGTCACATATCGATAGGGTTGAATGATGGGGTATGCATAATTGGGTTCTGCCACGTCAATGCCGGGAAGATCTTTAATCTGATTGACCAGTTCCGGGATGTTTGTCTGGTCCGGCAGTTTTATCCTGTAGATGCCAAGACTGTTCTTTTCCTGGATCAGGGTGCCGCCCATCTGTTTTAGAATTTGATTTAAATAAAGGAGCTCCCTGCCCGGTTTGAGCCGAATCAGCAATTCACCTTTAACAAAGAATGAATTGTCTGCTGGATTACGGGCAATATCCAGGAAGGAATCATCCTCAGCCAATTGGGTAAGATTTTTTGGATCATCCTTAAAAATATGAATTTTGGCCAGCCTGATGGAACCTGAAAAAGCTGGCGTTGATTCCCATTCAAACACATGGTTGAATGGGTTTAAAATGGATTGTAAAGCGGTTTGAAGATCTGTGTTTTTGAAATCAGCACTGATATCAGGGTTCAGGTCAGAATCAATCAACACTTTAATGTCAGCCTTTTGGGACAAGTCTGTCATCAGGGTCTGCAGTTTTACCTGATCTGCATGGACAGTGATTTTATTATCTTTGATCATTAGTTCATAGGCCATGGCCTGGAAACTGAAAAAAATCAGTATAAAAATAAGCAAAGTTAGAATGTTAAATTTGGTTTTCATGATTTAATACCAAGGATATGGGTCAAAGAATTAGCCTTATTTTTTGCTAAAATATGTTATAGGATCGAGTACATTTATTTTGCCGCTGGAATAGGTTCGTTTTAAATTTGCCACAATCTGAGTTGCTTTGGGTGGATTCAATTTTTCTGCATAATATTTCAAATGGCTTGAAATATTATCATCTGAAAATTTAACTTCGATGAGTTCCTGGATCAACCCTTCTTTTAATATGACAAAGTCAACCTCGCGCCCTTCTTTATCACGGAGATACCTTAACTCATAGCGATATCCGTCCCGGTCTTCGAGCAGATGAATTTTCTTTAAAAGTTGGGTGGCCACCAGGTTTTCAAAAATAGCCCCCTGCTCACCAATAACGTCTGCATTATCATAGAAAAAAACTTTGGGTGGTTTAACGACCGCCCTTGGAAGGTTATTGGTATAGGGTCTGACAGCAAAAACAAGGTACATTCTTTCCAAAATATCCAGCCAGTTTTTTACTGTTTTTGGAGTTGTCTGAATTTCTCCGGCAATGTTGGACAATACAATGAAACTGCCAACACGAGTTCTGAGTTGATGGATAAACAGATCAAGCAAAGATATCTGACGAATAGACTCAAGATCCCTGATATCTTCTTTTACAACCCTGTCAAACCGTTCTCTTCGCCATCGTCTGGCTTCACGTTCATCCCCGTCCAGAAATGGTTCTGGAAATCCGCCAACGGTCATCAATCGTTTAAAGGCTTCTTCAGGGGTCATCTTGTCCGGATACTCATCCAGACCAAAAGGATGAAGCCGCCAATAATGGTAACGTCCCAACAGTGAGTCTCCACTACGTTTATAGACATCCAATCTGGCTGATCCGGTCACAAGGAATTGAAGTGGTGCTTCATTGGTATCATAAATGCCTTTGATCCAGTTTTTCCAGTTTACAAATTTGTGAAGCTCATCAAAAACAATCAGCCCATCATTATCATGCCACTTTTCAGACAACAGATCATCTCTGTCGTTAGAGTAATCCCAGTTATAATATTTTCCTGACGGGTATGCCTGTTCGATAATATTTTTGACCAATGTTGTTTTGCCAACCTGTCTTGGGCCGCCAATAAACACCATTTTTCGATTTAGATCTTTAAGGATATAATTATACAAGTATCTCATATGGCCATTTTATAGCGTAATCCAAAATAGTCAAGGCTATTTTGGATTACGCTATAAAATGGCCAGAACTATACCCACTGGCGGATAAAATTATCAATGGCATTATAAATGCGGTCTATATTGTCGCCCAGCAGAATGCCATGGCGATCAACATCAAAGATGTAGTATTCTTTGGGTTCAGAACCCAGTTTTTTAAACAAATCAAATGTGCCTTTGGGATTGACCACCGGGTCTTTTCTGGACTGGACCACCAGGGTGGGTGTTTTAATGGTACTCAGTTTGGGTTCAAGTTGTTCCATGAGTTTTTCAAGTTGATGAATACCGGATATGGGATTTCTTACATAATTGATATGCGGGTTTTCCGGTTGGTTATCAATAAACTCTTTTGCAATGGGCGACAGATGGATTTTTTTGATCATCATATTCCAGGCATCAATGGCAGGAACAAAATATGATCCAAAATCCTGGAGGCGCATGGGCGGTGCAACAGCAAAGATAGCGCTGATGCCATCCACCCGGGTAGCCAGATCCAGTGCCAGGCCGGCACCGGTTGAAAACCCGCCGATAATGATTTTCTTGCAGGAGTGTTTTAGTACAACAAGGGCTTCTTCAACCGATTCGATCCATTGTTCATACCGGGTCTGGGCAAGATCTTCCGGAGCGGTTCCATGGCCCCTTAACCGGGGAACATGAACGGTATATCCTTTGCTGTGAAGGTATTTTGCAAATGGTTTCATTTCCTCGGGAGCTGCCATATAGCCGTGGATTAACAAAATTCCGGCAAGTTCATGGTCATGTTTTAAAAACACAGGGGTACCGATTCTTTTTTTCTTTGATTCAAATTCAATATAATACCGGTTGTAGTCGTTTGAAAACTCTACCTGGCTTTTTTCGATCAGCTTGTTCTTTACAAGGGCGATGATCTGGTCATAGGATTCTTGGGCAATCTTTTTTAATTGGGTTTCTACCTCTCTGACCGGTTCAACTTCATTGGCAATCACAAAAACCGGGTTATCAATTCTGATGGTATTAAAGTCAGAGTTAATAAAAAATCGGGCCTGATTTTTAAACATTTTATTCCCACGGATCTCAATGACATGGGTGTTTTCAGCAATGGTTAAAAAATCGGAGATCCGATGATATCGGTCATCGGTTAAAAGATGAATTTGATTTTCATAAAACGTATTGGATACATAATGTTTTTTTTGGGATAACAGCCATTGAATGGCATAATATGCCTTGCACTTAAATTCATACAGGTCAATCCCTTCTGCCCGATAGGGAAAATGTTTGAGAATGCAGGCCAGGATATGATCATAGTTCAGGGTGGTCATGTCATATACTGCTGTCATATATTTTTCCATTATTCCCATGGAAATTTCTTTGATGATCTGCTTGGAACTGACATCTTCTTCAAAGTTGACCCGGCGCTTGACCGTGAGCATGCTTTCAATATAAGAATCACTCAGATAAGGCTTAATAGGAATGGGTTCACCAAACCGGATATCAATATCCACATTGGAAAACAGCATGGACCCTTCGGTCATCAATTCATCCATCACCCTTTGAGAGGGTTCTTTCATCAGGATTTTTCCGATTCTGGAAACAATATTTTCTTTGGGACTTGCCGGATAGTATGTGATGTTCACCGGCACGATAAAGGTTTGCCGGTCCAAAATTTTCTGGATGTTTTGAATTTCCAGCTTTTGCGCCAGGCGGTCATACTCCGGTTCAGCCATTTGCCATAATCGCCTTAACCGCTCACGATAAAATTCACACCGCAAGGCCAGAATGGCAGCCCCTTTATGGGGTCGGGAAACACTTTGGTTTTCAATCAAACTGAACTGATCTTGTTTGATCAGTTTTTTGTTTTTCACCATCATGCCTTCAGGAAAAATAATCCATTGCACATCTTTTGTGAGCAATGTTTGTAAAATCAGATGGTCCCTGTTGGGATCACGGGTTGAAACCGCACCCAGATTTTTTAAAAATCCCTGAAGCATCTGAATCTCAAACAGTTCAGCAGCAGCCAGGGACCAGACTTGTTTGCCGGTTAATTGATAAATGTGATAGGGAAGAAAAATAGTTTCAATACGGGTAAAATGATTGGCCGTGAATATGACAGACCCATCAGGAATATTACGTTCCCCATTGATTTTGATATTGGCGTTTGAAAATCCTGAAAAGGTTTTCAATGTATAGCTGGACAGTTCAAATGCAAATCGATTCACGGTTCAAACCTTTAAAACAACATTGTGTATCTGCTGCAATTATTATATATAAGTGTTGTTAATATAAATTTTGACCTTATAAGCAATGTATACCTTAAGAAATTTGTTTTTTCAAAGACTATTATTGCTGTAGGAAAATTGGAGACTAAAACGTGTATTCTAAAATTGTAATTCTTACTTTTCCGCCTGAAGTTGCCCAGCAGGCGCTGGTTTGCCAGCTCACGAAAAAATACGACCTGCTGTTTAATATTTTAAGTGCAAAAATATCCAACCGTAAAGAAGGTTACATGGTTCTGGAGATCATATCCAGCTCAAAAACCGGATTTAATAAAGGGGTCAAATACCTTAAAGACAAAGGGGTATCTGTTTCCTTTCCGGAACATCAGATTTTCAAAGATGAAGAAATCTGTACCCATTGCGGCGCCTGTACAGCGGTCTGTCCCACTGAAGCCTTGTACATCAAGCGACCTGAAATGGAAGTGATCTTTGACAAAGACAAATGCAGTGTGTGTGAACTGTGTGTGATTACCTGCCCTTCCAGGGCCATGGGCCTGTTTTCTGCTGAGACCCAAGAAGTTGACTGATGAAACACCCGGTTGTTGCAGTCGCCTTAAGTGGCGGTGTTGATTCTCTTGTTTCAGGGTACCTGTTAAAGCAAAAATTTAAACATGTTTTCGGGATTCATTTCATTACCGGGTATGAACAAGTCCCTACCGATCTTTCAATTATTGAACGACAACTGGGCATTGACATTCATATCATTGATTTGTCTGCTCAATTTGAAAAACAGGTGGTGCAATACCTGGTCAGAACCTACCTTGAAGGTAAAACACCCAACCCCTGCCTGATCTGCAACCGGGACATAAAATTCGGCGAGCTGCTTTCCCAGGCCAGGGCAATGGGAGCTGATTACCTGGCCACAGGTCATTATGCCACCATTGTGAACCCGATTTCATGTCCCAGTAAGACCATTTCACACAGTTATCTTGAAAAAGGCACAGACCTGTTAAAGGACCAGAGTTATTTTCTTTCGCTGCTTTGTGAACAACAGCTTGAACACATTCTCTTTCCGCTGGCAGGCATGATCAAACAAGAGGTTAAGGCTTTTGCAAAATCCATGGGTCTTGCTCCCATCCAACCAGGTGAAAGTCAGGATATCTGTTTTATTCATGACAATAGCCTGGCCCAATTTATTTTAAAAAAAGAACAGATCAAACCATCCTCCGGGCCGATTGTTGATCTGGATGGTAAAATAGTCGGCCATCATACCGGACTGCATCAGTTCACCATTGGACAACGCCGGGGAATTGACTGCCCTTCCACAGAGCCCTATTATGTTAAAAAAATTGATATGGTAGCCAATCAGCTGACGGTTTGTTTTAAAAAAGACCTGTCTTTCCAAAGCATGATTGTTGACAATATTAATTGGAATGACAGTCAAAATGGTGTTATTCCAGATATTATCACTAAAATCCGTTACAGCCATAAAGGCGCCCTTTCCACACTGATGTTAGATAAGTCAACCGGGCAGGTTGTGTTTGACCAACCCCAGAATGCCGTAACGCCCGGGCAAGGCGCTGTCTTTTACAAAGCCAACCGGGTATTAGGAGCCGGTATTATTCAATGAAAACCTTTTATATCCAAACACTTGGCTGCAAGGTCAACCAGTATGAAAGTGACGGTATCTGTGTTGGCCTTGAACGTCAGGGATGGACAAAAAATAATGATCAAACAGGGGCTGATGTGTTTATCATCAATACCTGTGCTGTCACGTCCAAGGCTGGTATGCAGTCCAGGCAGGCCATCCGTAAAATTATCCGTGAAAACCCTGATGCAAAAGTAATTGTGACCGGGTGTCACGCCCAGACTGATCCTGAACTGATCCATAAGATAGACCATATTGATCAGGTGATCTGCCATACAGACAAAATGCAGATTGCCCAACAGATCACTTCGATCTGTCAAAAAACCTCAGACTTAACCTTTAAGCCGGTGGATCATACCAACACCAATCGGTTTAAGGGATTTGATCATATAGTCACAGGAGATATGACCAGGGCTTATCTTAAAATTCAGGACGGGTGCAATGCTTTCTGTACCTACTGCATAGTTCCCTATGCCAGGGGATCATCTGTGAGTATGCCTCAAGAAGATGTATTCAAGCATTTGATGGAGCTGGATCGGTCCGGTTTTAAAGAGATCATTTTAACCGGCATTCATACAGGCATGTATGGTCTTGATTTAAATGTCAGGACCTCTTTAACCCAATTGCTTGAAACCATCAATATTCAAAAACCAGTGCACCGCATACGGCTTTCATCTATTGAACCCACTGAAATTACAGATGGTATCATTCAACTGGCCAAGCCCTGTAATATTTTGTGCAATCACTTTCACATTCCTTTGCAATCCGGGGATGATCAGGTTTTAAAGAAAATGAAACGACCTTATTCAGCCGGTTTGTTTGAATCAGTTGTTCATAAAGTAACTGAACAAGTCCCTGATGTCGGGATTGGTGTGGATATTATAGTGGGGTTTCCGTCTGAAACAGACAAAGCGTTTGAGAATACATTTCAACTGATTAGCCGTCTGCCGATTTCTTATCTGCATATATTTCCTTTTTCAGCCCGAAAAGGAACCCCTGCGTTTCATTTTAAACCCAAGGTGGATTCAACCATCATCAAAGAACGAACCTTACGGATGCGCGAACTGGATAAGGTTAAACGAGAAGCCTTTATCAAAGCGAATATGAACAAACCCCTGGAAGGTCTTGTTCAGCACCGGAAAGATCCCAAAACCGGAATGTTAAAGGCGATTACCTCCAATTATCTGACCGTTTTTTTAGACTATAAACACGGTTTAGGTGGAAAAACAGTTGAACTTTTCATAAAACACTGCCATAAAGATTTATCCTTGAAAGGAAATATTATATCTTAATCAATTGACTTGGAGAATCTGATCATGACCGATGTATTCAAACAACTGGCCATTCATCTGGACAAAACACCCAGCGGTTACCCTGAAACAGAATCCGGTGTGGAACTTCGCATCTTAAAACAATTGTTTACCCCGGATGAGGCTCAATTGGCCCTGTCATTGATGCTGTTTCCCGAAACCGCAGATGTTATTGCTCAACGGGCAAACAAAGACGTTGAAACTGTTAGATCCATGCTCATTGATATGGGGGTTAAGGGAACTGCTATCCATGTTCATCGGAATGGACAGGATACCTTTATGCTGCTGCATTTTGTGGTGGGAATCTGGGAATACCAGGTGAATCGTCTGACCAGAGAATTAATCAAAGATTTTAACGAATATGTCCCCTATTTAATCAAGAATCAATACAAAAATAAAACCCAGCAGTTGCGGGTGGTTCCGGTGGGCAAAGCAGTAACCACTGAATTGAATGTTATGGATTATGACCAGGTGGAAACCATTATCAAATCACAATCCAAAATCCTGGTTGCGCCCTGCATCTGCCGGAAAGAACATGACATCATGGGAAACGGGTGTGATAACATTAAAGAAGCCTGCCTGATTTTTGGAGGGGGTGCTTACATGTATGAAAGCCGTGGGATTGGCCGGACCATTTCCCAGGATGAGGCGCTGGATATTCTTCATAAGGCTGTTAAACAGGGGCTGGTTCCCCAACCGTCCAATTCTAAAAAACCCATTAATATCTGCCTTTGCTGTTCGTGCTGCTGCCAGATCTTAAAAAATATTAAAAATTTTGATGAACCTGCCAAAATCGTTTCATCCAATTATCAGGCATGTGTGGATACGGATGAATGTACCGGATGTCAGGCCTGTGAAGAAATATGTCCCATGGATGCCATCACAATGGATTCAGTAAAGATTGTCGCCCAGGTGAATTTATCCCGATGTATCGGCTGTGGGCTGTGTGTCAATGCCTGCCAGTTTGATGCCATGCACCTGATGGATAAAGACCCGTCTGAACGGGTAGAACCTCCGGCCAATCTGATTGAGACTTATATGAAAATCGCCAGGGAAAAAGGTCTTTTTTAAAACCTCAGGTTAAAACCGTCTTTCTTTTTTAATTGTCTCATAGGCTTCCTGGATCTCACGGAATTTATCATTGGCAAATTTGATAAATTCTTCAGGCAGCCCCTTGGCTTCAACCTTATCCGGATGATATTCAGTGACCAGTTTGCGATATTGTTTTTTAATGTCTTCGTTGGAAGCAGTTTCATCACATTTTAATACAGCATAAAACTTATTGGTCTCTTTGATATATTTAGATTTTAATCTGGAAAAATCAGTAAGAGAAAACCTGAAAATCCTGGAAGCAGATAAAAGCAATGCCTCTTCAGCTTTTGAAATCTCACCGTCAACAGAAGAAACCCGTAACAGAATATCCATCATGAGTTCAATAATATGGGGTTGGGATTGAAACACTGAATAAAACTGCATGGCAAAGGCATCAAAACTTTCAGTGGTGTTGACCGCTTGTCTGAAAATGTTTTGAGCGGTCTGCTGGCTGTTAAAATCAAGCCCAAGATCATGCTTCATAAATGCATCCACTGCAGCAATTTCTTTGGCAGATACCTGACCGTCTGCTTTACAGATCTTGGCCAGCATGGAAAACGCTGCCGTAAAAAAAACCAGCTGGGCCTGTTCAACCGAAGAAAGCGTCTGGCTGATACCGGGTGTGGATGTAAGGTAAATATCTTCTTTTTTATCAACAAAAGTATGCCCGAAGGCCGCCCCTGCCACAGCACCGATAGGCCCGCCCAATGCAAAGCCGATTGTTCCACCGATCATTTTTCCCAGCCAACCCATTCTGTCTTCCTTTCAAATAAAAATCCTTGTAACAATTTTAAAGATTATATATAAACACTATAACTCTAAGCGTCAAACGATTAACCAGACTGAATTAAAATATTATGCTGCTAAAAAAAATTATAGGAACATTAATTATTATTCTCAATATCGGGGGAATCGGATTTATAATATTCAGTCTGGGCATGATGCTTAAAGAAAAATTTTCACTTGATGAACAGGATCAATCGAAAAAAGTGGTACCGGCTCATAAAAGTGATCTGGATATCAGCAACGATGATATCATTCGGGATGAAGATGACCTGTTAAAAGATATGGACCTGTCTGATCTGGACAAACTGAATTTTGATGATTTTGAATAAACCGAATATAGATAACCAAAGGAAAAACCAAATGCAGTCAAAAAAACTACATATGGGCGCCCTCTTTTTTATGTTTCTCTGTTTTACAGGCTGCGGTGCAATGGCTGTCGGTGGTGCCGGTTTTTCAGGGTATAAGGCTGCCACTGATGAGCGGTCCATAGGCGCTATTATTGATGACTCTGTCATTTCCAGTACCGTAAAAACCCGCATGATCTCTGATGAATTTGTCAAAGCCCGTTATATTGACGTTGATGTCCTTAATGGTGTGGTGTATCTGATCGGTGTCACTGAATCTGCCTCCCAAAAAAGAATGGCAGCCGATATCGCCAGAGGTGTTGAAGGCGTCAAAAGAGTGGAAAACCAACTGGTTATAGGACAAACCAGCGCCGGTCAAATCCTGGATGATTCTGTTTTAACCAGCAAAATCAAAGCCGAACTGATAAAGGCGGACAATATCCGATCAAACAATGTGGATGTGGACACGGTTAATGGCGTTGTAACCCTGACCGGCATTGTGTCATCGCTTAAAGAAAAAAATATCATATTGTACGTGGTTCAAAAAGTTTCAGGAAATCATCCAATAAAAGACAATCTTTCAGTTGGAAAATAGACCCTGCTGTTTATGATATACAAAATCTTTTAAATTCTAAATCCTGATGTAATTTAGGACCGTTTTTTGAGCCAGGGCTTGTTTTGTTTCTGTTTTGCCTTAATTGGTGCACATCGGGTTTCAATACTTCCTTTTCCCATGATCTTTTCTACCTGGGCATAAAATCCCGGATCAGCACAGGTGCAATAATCATCTGACAATTTGAGCAGCACCGGCGGTTTATCCTCGTCAATACAGATTTTCAGACAGGCTGTACAATCGCCGGGATACATCTCAATAATGGATTTAAGTTCTTCCAGGGTCTGGGCGTTGTTTTTTTGCGCATCTACCTGAATCAGAACACCATTGGTCCATTCCTGGGATGCCTGCTCAATGGGAACGATTTTATTGGCTATCAGCTTGACCTGGTTCTCTTTTTTCTGAACCTCGCCTTCCAGAATAATAATATCTTCATTGATCAGCATCATGTGAACTTTGGCATACAGGTTGGGAAAAACAACCACTTCTATGCTGCCATATTGATCTTCAATGGAAGAAAAGGCCATCATATCGCCTTTTTTGGTTTTATGAATCTTGAGAATTTTAAGCGTGCCAGCCATACGGATGATGCTTTCATCCTGCTTTTCCTGGATGGTCAGAAAATTTACCGTGGTATAGGAATGTATGATTTTTCCATATTTATCCAGGGGATGTCCGGTGATGTAAAAGCCTAAGGATTCTTTTTCAAGGTTCAACAGCATATTGTCATCCCATTCTTCAATATCGGGTAATTTTGGTGTGCTCAAGGGCAGCTGGGTGCCCATATTCGAGTCTGCAAACAAATCCAGTTGGGAATCAGCCTTTTCTTTTTGAATTCTGGAACCATGTTCCAGGGCATCCTCAAGAACAGCCATCATCTGGCTTCTTCTGGTATTAAAAGAATCCAGTGCACCGCACTTGATCAGGGCCTCAAGTACCTTTTTGTTGACCTTGCTGACATTCACCCGTTCGCAAAAATCATACAGACTTTCAAATTTGCCGCCTGTGTTTCTGACCTCTACAATGGATTCAATGGCAGCTTCACCAATATTTTTAACCGCAGCCAGGCCAAAGCGAATAGACCCTTGTGAAACCGTAAAATGGGCATCGCTTTTATTCACATCCGGGGGCAGCACTTTGATATCATGTGTCCGGCATTCATCAATATACTTGATCACAGCATCTGTATTGTTACGTTCACTGGTCATCAATGCTGCAATAAATTCCAGGGCAAAATTGGCTTTAAGGTAAGCGGTTTGATAAGCGATCAGGGCATAGGCTGCAGAATGCGACTTATTAAACCCATACCCGCCAAATTTTTCCATTAAATCAAAAAGCTCTGCTGCTTTTTCAGGATCAAGGTTGTTCTCTTTGGCCCCTTTCATGAACAGATTGCGGTGGGCTTCCATCATGGACACAATCTTTTTGCCCATGGCTTTTCGAAGGCCGTCTGCGTCTGCCATGGAATATCTGGCCAGAACCGCTGCAATCTTCATGACCTGCTCCTGGTAGAGAATCACGCCATAAGTCTCTTTTAGAACAGGCTCAAGCTCATCAAACAGATAAACCACCTCTTCTCTGCCATGTTTTCGTTCCACATAGTTATCAGCCATGCCACTGTCTAAAGGACCAGGACGATAAAGAGCAACAAGGGCAACAATATCGGAAAAACTGGCGGGTTTAAGGCGCAGGATCAAATCCTTCATGCCTGAACTTTCAAGCTGGAAAACACCGGTGGTATCAGCCCGTTGCAGCAACTCAAATGTTTTTTCATCCGAATAATCAAGATTTAACAGATCCGGCGGAGTCTTGCCCTGTTTTTCAATCAGGGTGATGCAATTTTTAATGACCGTCAAATTTCTTAAACCCAGAAAATCAAATTTTACCAGGCCCAGTTTTTCAACATAATTCATATCAAACTGAGTAATGGTTTCTCCCTCTTTTCCCTTATACAACGGCAGGTATTCATACAAGGGCTTATCTGAAACCACTACACCGGCCGCATGGGTGGAGGCATGTCTTGGCAAACCTTCCAACAGAAGGGAAATTTCCAGCATCTGGGTCTTTTCTTCAGACTCAGCACATTTTTCACGGATGGCTGGTACTTCTTCAAGCGCTACAGTCAGGTTTTTGGCATTGTCCGGGATCATTTTGGCAATCTCGTCAACTTCTGACAAAAGCACACCAAGGGCTCGCCCGACATCCCGGATAACCGCTTTGGCTTTAAGTTTTCCAAATGTGATGATCTGACAGACATATTCAGGACCGCCATACCGGTCAATCACATATTTATACACCTGGTCCCGACCTTCAATGCAAAAATCAACATCAATATCCGGCATACTGATACGGGATGGATTTAAAAACCGCTCAAAGATCAATCCATGCTCAATGGGATCAAGGGCTGTAATTCCCATGGCATAGGCAACCATGGAACCTGCGGCAGACCCCCTGCCCGGCCCCACTGGCACACCGATTTTTCTTGAATAGTCTATAAAATCTGCAACAATCAGAAAATAACCGGGAAACCCCATGTCCAGAATAACCTTGATTTCATATTCAATGCGGTCACGATACAGTTTTTCATCGATATCAGGATCGGCGGCTTTAATACGTTTGAATTTTTCTTCAAACCCCTGCATGGCTTTAAGCTTAAACAGTTCATCTTCAGATTCGTCCTGGGTCATGGCAAAACGGGGAAAATGATAGGTTTTATCATCAAACTCCACATTGCACATTGAAACGATATTCCGTGTGTTTTCAATGGCGCCGGAAAAATTTGAAAAAGTAGTGATCATCTCTTCAGGAGATTTAAAATAAAGCTGGTCTGATTCGAATTTAAACCGGTTCTGATTGGCAAAGGTATCTCCGGTCTGAATGCACAACAAAATTTCATGGGCCACATGATCGCCCCTGGACAGATAATGGCAGTCGTTGGTGGCAACCATAGGAATGGACAGGCGCTGACTGATGTCCAGCAATCCGTCATTGACCTTGTGCTGGATATCCATTCCATTTTCCTGGATTTCCAGAAAATAGTTATCCTCACCAAAAATATTCTGATAAAATCTGGCTGATTCGTCTGCTGCATCCATGTTGTTATGGATGATATTCTGGGCCACCTGGCCTTTGAGGCAGGCAGAAAGGCCAATCAATCCTTTTGAATGAGCAGCCAAAAGTTGTTTATCAATTCTGGGTTTGTAGTAGAATCCCTGCAATTGTGCAATGGAGACAATCTTGCACAGATTGGCGTACCCCTCATTGTCTTTGGCCAGCAATACCAGATGGGTAAGGCCCTTGTGATCCATCTGGGTTCGATCGTTCAAGGTTCTGGGGGCAACATAGACCTCACACCCGATAACCGGTTTAATGGCTGCTTTTCTGGCCTTTTCATAGAAGGCAGCAACACCGAACATGGTGCCGTGATCGGTCATGGACACGGCATCCATTCCATACTCTTTGCATTTATTAAAAAGAGAATCCAGGCGAATGGCACCATCGAGCAATGAATATTCAGTATGCAGATGCAAATGATAAAACGGCGAAGATAATTGACTCTGCTCTTGGTTCTGAATTTGACTCATCAGGTGCTTATTTGCTTTCTACCCTGTAATTGGGCGCCTCTTTGGTGATAATGACATCATGAACATGACTTTCTTTCATGCCTGCTGACGATATTTTTATAAATTTTGCTTTTTCATGCAGTTCCTGAATATTGGCTGCTCCCAGATAACCCATACCTGCCTTGAGACCACCGACCATCTGAACAATATTTTCTCTGATGGTTCCTCTGTAGGGGATTCTGCCCACAATGCCTTCAGGAACCAGTTCATCATCCTCGTCAACGTCTTTTTGATAGTACCGATCGGAACTGCCTTTTCTCATGGCTTCCACAGACCCCATACCCCGATAGGCTTTATAGGATCTACCCTGGTAAAGGACTATTTCACCCGGGCTTTCATGGGTCCCGGCCAAAAGACTTCCCAACATGACGGTATTGGCACCGGCACCCAGTGCTTTGGCAATATCGCCCGAGTATTTGATCCCGCCATCTGCAATAATAGGCACACCGGTTGCTTTTGAAATTGCTTTGCAATTTTGAATGGCGGTCAACTGGGGAACCCCCACCCCTGCAACAATCCGGGTGGTACAGATAGATCCCGGACCAATACCGATTTTAACAGCATCGCTTCCCGCATCAATCAAGGCTTTTGCCCCAAATTCCGTGGCCACATTACCGGCCACTATCTGACAATTGGGAAACGCAAGCTTGATTTTTTGAACTGCCTCAATCACATTTTTAGAATGGCCATGGGAGGTGTCAATCACCAGGGCATCTGCACCTGCTTTTAACAAAGCCTCAACCCTGGTCATCATATCGGCACCCACCCCAATGGCAGCGCCAACTCTTAATCGCCCAAAAGAATCTTTGCAGGCATTGGGGTATTTTTTTATCTTTTCAATATCTTTAATGGTAATCAGGCCTTTGAGCTGACCTTTGTCATCCACAACCAGAAGCTTTTCAATTCGATGCTGATGGAGCATGATTTTAGATTCTTCAAGTGAACATTTTTCAGGAACAGTCACCAGATTCTTATAGGTCATCACGTCTCTGGCTGGTTTTTCAAGCTGGGTTTCAAACCGCAAATCCCTGTTGGTCACAATTCCGACCAGTTTATCATTTTCTGTCACCGGAATACCGGAAATTCGGTATTTGGACATAATTTTAAGCACTTCAGAGATAGGCACATCTGGATGAATGGTAATCGGATCCACAATCATTCCGCTTTCTGATTTTTTAACCCTGTCCACTTCAACCACCTGATCTTCAATGGATAAATTCCGGTGAATAAATCCCAACCCGCCGCTTCTGGCCATGCTGATAGCGGTATGCGCTTCAGTAACCGTATCCATTGCCGCACTGACAATGGGGATATTGAGTTCAAGCTCACGGGTTAAAAGGGTATTGATTTTGACTTCATCAGGCAGAATAGCTGAATAGTCAGGTACTAACAGGACGTCATCAAATGCGAGTCCGTCTTCGGTTAATATGTTGGACATAAAAAAGCCTCCAGAAAGGAAAGTGTTTATTGATACTGTTTGCCCGACAATTTAAAGAGGATTTAAACAGCCAGCCATATTTAAAAATCAAATCAAGTATATAAACACGTTCTTTTAACAAAATGCTGGATTTTTAGCAAGGTTAAATCATTTTATATTTACTTTTGACTGTAAATTTTAGATAAGAGAACTTCATGAATTTTAATGACTTTTTAAATACTATATGTCCAGCGGATGCCCCATTTACCCATGAATAGCCTGAATCCTTTTGCTGATAAAAATTTTGATAACCTGGCCTCAAAATTTCAAAGAAAAGTCTATGGACAGTTAAAAGGCCGTATTAGACTGGCGGTCTTAAATTATGATCTGGCTCAATAACTTAAATCAGAAGAATTGACCGGCAGCCAAATCATTTAAAATGAATTAATTGACAGAAACCATTTTTCCCGTTAGGTTGACCTTTGTAAAATAAAGAAATTTTTTGGGGGGATGACTAAAATCCCAAACAGGATAAACAAGGAATCTGCAAAACCATGCTTTTAAATATTAATCCATACAATCCCCAGGAACGTCAGATTGATCTGGTCGTGGATATTATTAAAAAAGGCGGCATTGTGGCCTACCCGACAGATACCTATTATGGTATCGGTTGTGATATTATGAACAAAAAAGCCATTGAAAAGGTGTATGCGTTAAAACAAAGAGAGAAGACCAAACCGTTTAGCTTTATCTGTCATGATTTAAAAGATATTTCCAAATATGCCAAGATTTCCAATATGGCCTACCGCAACATGAAACGGTTGTTGCCAGGACCCTATACCTTTGTTTTAACCGGTTCAAAACTGGTGCCCAAAATGATGCTCACCCAACGACGAACTGCGGGCATACGGGTGCCGGATAACGAGATCGCCCTGGCTCTGGCCAGGGGGCTGGGTCATCCGGTGATTTCAACCAGTGCAACCCATCCTGATGGAAGCATATTTGAAGATCCCTCGCTATTGCATGATTATTATATTAAAACCATTGATGTGGTTATTGACGGTGGGCCTGTGCCCAACGCACCCTCATCTGTTATCTCTTTAATTGATGATATACCGCAGATTATTCGATACGGCGCTGGAAATGTTGACATCTTTGAGTAAGGTTTCGGTCAACCGTTTAATAAATGTAATCTTGTCTTCTTTTGGATAAACCGGTTTAAGCTTGCCTTTAATCTGCGCCAGTTCACCTGCCCAGACCACTGCATCATCCAGATTTCCCAGACGATCAATCAAGTTCAGCGTCTTGGCTTTTTGTCCGGTATACACCCTGCCGTCAGCCAGAGCCGACATTTTTTCAACAGACATCTTTCTTGCTTTGGCTGAATCTGAAACAAATTGCTGGTGAAGTTCATCAATCAAATCCTGAAAAATTTTTTGTTCAGATTCTTTGAGCTCTCTTAATGGCGAACCCATATCCTTAAATTCCCCACTTTTTATGACAACAGGCGAAATTCCGATTTTTTTGGCTATCTCCATAATATTGGCATATTCCATAATCACACCAATTGATCCGGTCAGGGTTCCGGAATTGGCCATGATCCCTTCTGTTGCAGATGCGATATAATAACCGCCGGAAGCTGCCACCGATCCCATGGAAGTGATGATCTTTTTATCAAGACGAACTTTTTGTACTTCCCGATAAATCTCCTGGGACGGACCTATTCCGCCGCCAGGTGAATCGATCCTTAAAATAATCGCCTTGATCGAATCATCATCCTGAAAATCTTTTATCTCCTGAATGATTTTTTTAGATGAAAGGATCATTCCGGTAATTTCCACAATTCCGATATTTCCTTTTGTGTCTAACTGCTGATCAGAAAACTGACTGCTGACCGTTTTAGTTGTATATGAAATCAACGCAATAACAGCTAAAAACATAATGGTCCCACAGACACTTATAATCATAGAAAAAAATAAAAATGGATGTCTTCTGGAAAACATATAAAACGTCCTTATGATCCTATAAAGTTTTCAAAAAAAAGGGGCCGTGACAAAATCTTTTGCCCGGCCCTTTTTGTTTGGTCAAAACTGCAAACAGTGTTCGATTATCTGCAATTATTTTTCTTGAGTTGTGTCAGTATCTTTTTCGTGTTCAGATAGTGTATCTTCCTGAAGTTTATTTGCTTCAATCTGTTCCTGGATACTGCTTCCCAGAATTGCACCAAAAGAAGAGGTAGCCGGTTTCATGTTTTTCGCAAGATCTTCAAGATACTTATTATCATCATCATCCACAAGTCGTTTGATGGAAAGTCCGATCCGACGTTCATCAGAATTAATGTTCATTACCTTGGCAGTAATGGTATCACCAATCTGGTAATGCTCTTTGGGACTTTTTATATTTTCCTTGCTGATTTCAGAGACATGAACAAGACCTTCAATCCCCTCTTCAAGCTCAACAAACACACCAAAATCGGTCAGATTGGTGATATCACCGGAAATTTCCTTGCCAACCTGATAACGCTGGCTGACAGATTCCCATGGATCAGCCTGGGTCTGTTTGATACCCAGAGAGAACCGTTCATTGGCCTTATCAATATCCAGAACAACCGCTTGAATGGTGTCATTCTTTTTATAAACTTCAGATGGGTGTTTGATCCGTTTTGTCCAGGAAATATCAGAAATATGAACCAGTCCGTCGATATCATCATCAATTCCGATAAACAAACCAAATTCTGTAATATTTTTGATCTTGCCTTCGATAATGGTTCCAACAGGATATTTTTGAGAAATAATTTCCCATGGATTATCAACAGTCTGTTTAATACCCAGAGAAATTCTTCTGTTTTCCGGTTTCAGGTCAAGGACAACCGCTTCGACTTCTTCACCCACTGTTACCATCTGGGATGGATGACGAATTTTTCGGGTCCAGGACATTTCAGACACATGAATCAGGCCTTCAACGCCTTCTTCAAGCTCAATGAATGCGCCGTAATCAGTCAGGCTGACAACTTTTCCCATAACTTTGGAATCAACCGGGTATTTTTCAATTGCGGTTGTCCATGGATCCGGAGTCAATTGTTTCATGCCAAGAGAAACCCTTTCTTTTTCAAAATCAAATGAAAGGATTTTCACATTTATGGTATCGCCTACAGAAAACAGTTCTGATGGGTGCTTGACCCTTCCCCAGGAAATATCAGTAATATGCAGCAGACCGTCCACACCACCAAGATCGACAAACACACCATATTCGGTAATGTTTTTAACAATCCCTTCCATCACTTTTCCATCTTCAATGGCTTCAAGGGTCGTTGTTCTGAGTGTGTCCCGTTTGGCTTCAAGCAATACACGCCGGGAAAGAACAATATTATTTCTTTTCTTATTATACTTAAGAATCTTAAAGGTATAGGTCTTGTTAACCATTTCGTCCATATTACGAATTGGGCGAAGGTCTGCCTGGGATCCGGGAAGAAAAGCCAGTAATCCGATATCAACCGAAAATCCGCCTTTAACGCGGCTGGTAATAACCCCTTCAATGGTTTGATCTGCATCGTAGATGTCTTTGATCGCATCCCAAACTTTAACTTTTTTGGCTTTTTCATGGGAAAGCAGCACAGTTTCCTCTTCTTCATCCCATACTTCGATCATGACTTCAAATTCATCACCGACTTTGACCTTTAAATTGCCTTTGTCATCAATAAATTCATGAATGGAGATCTGCCCTTCGGATTTATATCCGACGTCAACCAGAACGGTATCCCTTCCGATGGATATCACGGTTCCTGTGACAACCTGTCCTTCTTCAAATTTTTTAAGGCTGGACTCATAGATGTCCAAAAGCTGATCCATTGTCTCTTCGCCTGTAATTTCAGGCATTCCGGTGTCCTGTTTCTCTAAGGTTTCAGTATTCATTTTTTGATTTTTGTTTTCTTCAGAAATGTTGTTCATTAATATTAATCTCCCTAAACGTATTTTATACCTCTCCTTAGGCACAACATTTTACCTGAAGGATAAAGTACAATTTTTCTTTCTACCAAATAAAACCCTAAAATGCAACCGTTTTCTATAGATTCTCAGGCGCTTACAATTATCTTGAACATCTTTTCCACAACCTGTTCAACGGAAAGATGGGACGAATTAATTTGAATGGCATCAACGGCTGGTTTCAACGGTGCTGTTTTGCGCTGGGAATCGTTGGTGTCCCGCATTTTCATATCTGATTGAACTTTGTCAATATCTTCTTTTAAACCTGCAGGAAGTTCATCATACCGTCGCCTGGCTCGAATACTTAAATCAGCAAACAAAAAAAATTTGTTTGATGCATTCGGAAAAACCACGGTTCCCATATCTCTACCCTCAAAAACAGCATCCTGGGACATTGAAATGTTTCGCTGAATCTCAAGCAAAGCAGACCGAACAAGGGGTTTTGCAGAACAAGCAGATGCCAGCATGGAAATTTGTGGCGTTCTGATGTATGCAGAAATATTCTGGCCCGAAGACATTAGAACCAGTTCATTGCCCTGCATGACAAAATTCAAATCCAGGGTTTTTAAAAAATTTTCAAGTGCCTGATCATTTTCCCAGTCCACCTGGCGCTCTTTTATTTCATAAGCAACCCCGCGATAAAGCGCACCAGTATCCACATAAATACACCCCAGCTTTTTTGACAGGGCTTTACTGACTGTGGTTTTTCCAGCGCCTGCAGGACCGTCAATGGTGATGATTCTAAAAGACATCTTGATTTATCCTTACTGTGTATGAAGTGTTTTTTTAAGTGCTTGAATGAATGCGTTATTTTCCTGTTCAGTACCGGCAGTAATTCGCAGATAGGTGTCAAATCCATAAGATTTCATGGACCTTACAATCACCCCTTGTTCAAGCATTTTTTTAAATACCTTTGTTGCATCAACTTTAATATCAAACATCATAAAATTAGACTGTGTGGGTAAAGTCGTTATCCCCATTTGAGCCAATTGTTGTGAAAGATAATCCAAACCATCCTGGATGGTTTGGATACTTTTTTGCAAAAACAGTTCATCATCAAGGGCGGCCACAGCTGCAACCTGGGCCAGGCCATTGATATTAAAAGGTTGTCTGATCCGGTTTAAAATAGAAGCGATTTCAGCATCCATGATTCCATAACCGACCCTGAACCCTGCCAGACCATAGGCTTTGGAAAACGTCCTGAGCGTCACAATCCGTGGATCCTGCAAAGGATTTTTCAAAGCATTGTATATTGTATCATCACGCACAAACTCAATATAAGCTTCATCCATTACAATAATCACATCATCGGGCACCTGTCTTGCAAACCATTCAAATTCATCCCAGGTAATTACACTGCCCGTGGGATTAAACGGATTGGTAATAAAAATTAATTTTGTTCTGGGGGTTATCCTGTCAATCAACCCCTTTAAATTGGTTGAAAAATCAACCAGAGGAACCATTACAGGCACACCTTTTGCCGTTTTGACACTGATTTCATACATCAAAAACGAAGGCAGCGGCATCAGGGCCTCATCTTTGGGATTTAAATAGGCATGGGCCAAAAGAGAGATGATATCATCTGATCCGTTCCCCAGCACAATATTGTCTGACCCCACCTTAAATTTTTTAGCAATGGCCTGATTCAAATCATGACCTGAAGATTCTGGATATCGGTTCATTTCATTCAAATGGGCCAGAACCGCTTCATTCACCCTGGGAGAAAATCCAAGGGGATTTTCATTGGACGCCAGTTTTACAGCCTTTGTAATTTGATATTCCCGTTCAAGTTCTTTGAGGGGCTTGCCTGCCTCATAGGGCTTAATCGTTGCGATCGGGTCGCTGATTTTAAATTTCATTGCTCAATCTCAAGTTAGATATGTTTTGTTTTCAAGACTATTGTTTAAACTTAAAAAAAATTATATTTAGTTAGGATTTGAATTTTTGTCAATGATTATGATAGGTATGTCTATTCAACAAAAGTCAATTCAATAAGGGAAAAACATAAAACACATGGTAACAACCGGACTTGAGAACCTTATTTTAAATCCGCCAGCATATTTGATTGGCAGACGTCTGGGACTGTTGTGTAATCCGGCATCTGTTGATTCTTCATTCAATCATGCTTCCAGAATGATCAATAAACATTTCCCCGGTCAATTAAAAGTACTTTTTTCACCCCAGCATGGATATTATGCTGAAAAACAGGATAATATGATCGAGTCGCATCATTTTCTTGAACCCTTTCTCAATATCCCGGTTTACAGTCTCTATGGTGAAACGCGCATTCCAACTGTTCACATGTTTGACAATATTGACGTATTAATCGTGGATATTCAGGATGTGGGTACCCGGGTTTATACTTTTATTTACACGGTATCCTATTGTCTTGAAATAGCAGCCAGGCTAAAAAAACAGGTCGTTATCCTTGATCGGCCCAACCCTGTTGGCGGCCTTCAGATTGAAGGCAATCTTCTGTCCAAAGAATTTTCATCTTTTGTGGGCCGTTATGAAATTCCCATGCGGCATGGCATGACCATCGGTGAAATTTGCAGTTTTTTTAACACCCGGCATCAAATCGGGTGCGATCTTAGGATCATTCCCATGACCGGTTGGAAAAGATCCATGTACTGGCGGGATACAGGCCTTCCCTGGGTTGCGCCCTCTCCTAATCTACCCACTCCGGAATCAGCCATGGTTTATCCGGGACAGGTTATTTTCGAAGGAACCAATGTGTCTGAAGGCCGCGGGACAACCCAACCCTTTGAGATATTTGGGGCGCCCTATATCAATTGTGAACAAATTTTACAGGATGTGCAAAATAAATTGCCCGGACTTCATCTTCGCCCAGTCAGTTTTGAACCGACATCAGGCAAATGGCAGGGATCAATCTGCAACGGTTTCCAGATTCATATCCTGTCCAAACAAACCTATCAACCGTATTATGCTTCATTGCTGTTGCTTCAATCGATCATGCGTCATCACAAGCAGGATTTTGCTTATAAAATGCCGCCCTATGAATATGAATATATAAAAATGCCTATAGATCTGATTCTGGGCAGCAAATGGCTTAGGCTTCAAATAGAATCATTTGAAGATATCAGTCAAATACTTGCACAACAGCAGCCGGAACTTGATCAGTTTAGGCAATTAACCCGGGCGGTTTACCAATATGACGAATAACGATGCCAAAGAGCCCTGGAAACGGATGAGCTTTAAGGGAAACAAGGTCTGGGCACGAATAGATGAAAAACAGGATCTGCTGTTAGAAGATGACAAGGTACTGATTAAGTATAATTTAAATCAAGACTATGAATACCGGGTTCATCCTGACAGTTTAAAACCAATAGATGCTCCTGTTGCCGGCAGGAAAGAATCAAGCACCTCAAAATTAAAACAAGCCGGATCAAAACCAGAAAAAAATAAAAGAGCCGGGACATCAAAAATCAATATTGAAGCCAATATCCCTGAGCCATGTATAAAAATATATACCGATGGGGCATCATCCGGAAATCCTGGCCCTGCCGGTATTGGAGTTGTATTCATTTTTGAAGACAAAAAAAAACAAGTCTCACGCTATATCGGACAGGGTACCAACAATATTGCCGAGTTGACAGCGATTAAGGTTGCACTGGAAGAACTCAAGCGTCAAGATCTGCCGGTTCGCATATTTTCCGATTCAAGCTATGCCATTGGATTGTTAACCAAAGGCTGGAAACCTCAAAAAAACCAGGAACTGGTCTATCAAATCAAAAACCTGATGCTCAAGTTTTCAGATCTGGCTTTTATTAAAGTGAAGGGGCATTCCGGGATAAAGGAAAATGAGGTGGCTGATTTTCTGGCCACTTCTGCCATTAAAAAAGGCCTGGAATAACCCAGGCCTTTTGATCATTTTTTTTCAGATTTTTTCTTGAAGGTTATGCGTCTTCGCCGTCTTCTTTTTTCCAGGAATCTTTAAGTTCATCAAAACCCAGATAAAGTGCAAGGCCGCCACCCAGTAATAATACCGGTGGGACAACACCTTTTAGAATCGCCACGATTTGAGTGAACCAGACAGCCAGTCCAACTACGCCAAGAAGTACTGCTATAGCACCACCGATTAAAGTTTTCATAATAAAGTCCTCCTAATGATTGAATTCAAATTGTTCTTTGGTTCTTTAGTATTCAGCACGTATGATAA
The DNA here is from genome assembly GCA_043827005.1 of Pseudomonadota bacterium. Lineage (GTDB taxonomy): Bacteria > Desulfobacterota > Desulfobacteria > Desulfobacterales > Desulfobacteraceae > Desulfobacula. The sequence continues at coordinate 31,605 of JBDRPM010000132.1, forward strand.
ATGTTAATATTCAGAAGACCAAAAATAGCACAGGCATCCGGCTTAATCAAGATTATTTTAAGATTGCCATTCGATTCATCCTCTGATAATTAATGATATTTGGAGCGTTTAATGACAGACCCATTAAAGGAAATAAAATGGCCCTACAAAGCCTTAAGAACCTGGTTAAAAAAATCAGGACAAGGTTTCGCACATATATCGACTGTATTTTAGACAATTCTTATGACTGGTTTTTATGTTTTTACCCTGGGAATTCAGGTTTCTTTACCAGAATATTAATCAAACGACTGGTCAATAAACTCAATTTTGATGACCATAATATAGAAAAAATAAAAAACATTGATCAAAATGCCATTATCGTTTATGCCAGCAAAAACAAAAGAACCCTGGACTTTATATATTATCATACCAAATTAAAAAATCTTGATTTGCCTTACCCTCAAATTGCTTTTGATTTTAAGTTTTTCTTTCTATTGCCGGTCAAACGGCTGTTCCGGATATTTATCTTTCAACTGGATTATTTTCTGCATCATTTTCGATTTGAAAATTCCTATGATTCAGGATATGCCATTAATCAACTCAAAGATGGTAAAACAGGGTTTGTCAGCCTGATTGAAGCGGATGATTTTTACAGGCGATTTATCAAATCCACACCAGACCCTCTTTCTCTTTTGATAGAACTTCAAAAGAACAGCGACAAACCAGTTATTATTATACCTGAAAATATTATCTATGTTATAAAACCCATGCACAAGAATGCAAATCTCATTGATATATTGTTTGGTACTCATGAACGACCCGGCCGAATTAAACGATACCTGACCATCCTGAGAAATCCGCAAAAAATTCGGGTTGAACTGGCCAGACCGGTCAACTTAAACGAATTTCTCAATCTACCTGAAATCCAGGCACTGGATACCGAATTTCAGACCCATCGGCTCCGACGTCATCTGATCGATATCCTGAACCGCCAGTTAAAAAGCATTACCGGCCCGGTCCTTAAATCCCGGCAGGAAATAACCGAAGATATCCTGACCCGGAAAGCGCTCCGGGAATTTTTAGCTCAACATGCATCTGAAAACAACATGACCTTGAGCCAAACCCATAAAAAAGCAGCCGGGTACATCAAGGAAATTGCTGCCAATTATAATTTGCAAGCCATCAATATAGGAGCGTGGCTGCTTACCCGGATTTTTAAAACTATTTTTGAAGACCTTGTTCTCAACCAGGAAGAAATCAATCGAATGCGGGAAAAATCAACCAAAGCGCCTCTTATACTGGTTCCCTGTCACAAAAGCCATCTGGATTACCTGCTGCTGCCCTATGTCATGTATAAAAACAATATGCCCTGCCCCCATATTGCGGCAGGCAAAAATCTTTCCTTCTGGCCGTTAGGCCCTTTATTCAGACGAGGTGGAGCATTCTTTTTACGCCGAACATTTCAAGGGGTACCCCTGTATGCCAAAATTTTTGCAGCTTATCTTCAAAAATTGCTGTATGAAGGGTTTAACATTAAAATTTTTATTGAGGGCGGCAGGAGCAGGACTGGCAAACTTTTATCCCCTAAACCCGGCGGACTTGCCATGCTCATTGATGCCTATCTGGAAGGGGCATGCAAAAACCTATATTTTGTACCGATTTTCATCGGATATGACCAGGTACTGGAAGAAGAGGCCTATTTACAGGAAATGAGCGGCGGCAACAAAAAACCTGAAAACATAAAAGGACTGATCAATGCCCGCAAATTTTTAAAAAAGAAATATGGCAAAGTCTATATGAGGTTTGATGAACCGATCTCCATTAAAAAATATATTGAAAAAAAGAATGTCGACCTGACGAAAGTCAGTCCGGATGAATACATCGGATTTGTTAAACAATTCGGTTACAAACTGATGAATGCCATCAATGCCAATGCCGTTGCCACCCCACACGGCATTGTTGCCAGCGCGATATTAAATTGTCTTAAAAATACCTTTACCAGGCAGCAATTGTTTTCCAGGATCAGACTTTACATGAACCTGCTCACATACATGAAAGTGGAATTATCAGATACCCTTCTGGTCGATCCTGATAACACTTTACTATCGGTTACCCAGGATTTTATCTCCAGAAATTTTCTGGAGTTTGCTGATGAAGATGACAAGGAAATCTTTGAAAACACTATTTTTATTGTCAAAGACAACAAGCGTGCGGTTTTGGATTATTATAAAAATTCGATCATCTGCTTTTTTGCCAGATATGCCTATACAGCAGCGGCTATCCTTGAAATTGATCGATTCCATTTTTCGTCTTCTGATCTGGTCTTACGGTTTACATTTCTGGAAAAAATGTTTGTTGATGAATTTTTCTTTGACGAAGATACCACCAATGAAGAAAACATTGACCAGTGTATCAAATGTTTTGTCTATGAGGGAATCCTTACCCTGGACAAAACCGGTTCAGACATGTATCGCATTACCTCCAAGGGATTAAGAAAACTTAAATGGCTCGCAGCCTTTTTACTGCCATTTTTAGAGTCTTATAAAACCACTCTGCTTTATTTTGAAAAGTACCCGGCAGGCAAATATGATGAAAAAGAACGGGTTAAAAAAATCAGTTCCAAGGGATCCAAGCTATATAAAGGAAAACTCATCACCCTTAAAGAATCTCTGTCATACGTCAACTATAAAAATTCAGCCAGTTTTTTTACAAAAAACAAGATCCATGGCTCTGAAGATCATGTCCAGATTGAATATTACAAATCCATCATTGACCGGCTGATTATTTTAATCGCGACCTGATATCATGAAAGACCGGATGCCATGAAAGACTGGATATCATGAAAGCACTGATTCTTGCCGCTGGTTTCGGAACAAGGCTTTTGCCCTACACCCAAACGATTCCCAAAGCCCTGTTCACATTAAACGACTTTCCCATACTCGGCCATGTTATCCAGGCCCTTGAAAAAAGCGGGTGTGATCATATTCTGATCAATACCCATCATTTACACGAACAAATCAATTTTTTTATCAATACCTTTCAATCGAAAACCAGCGTTCAAATTTTATATGAACCCGATATCCTGGATACCGGCGGGGCCATTGCCAATGCAAGGCAATTTTTAGATGATACTCCTTTTTTTGTGATC
>JBDRPM010000133.1:0-17287 GCA_043827005.1 Pseudomonadota bacterium
CATTAAATCCTATTACACCACAGATGGATCAACCCCGGATAATACAGATACAGAATATACCGGTGCGGCTATCGCTGTTGATGGTGCTGATGGTGCTGCTGTTACCGTTAAAATGATATCCCATGATTCAAGTGAAGATATTTATGGCAGTGTCGGTTCTGCCACCTATACCTTTGACAAGGCCAATCCGTCAGCTGCAATTACAGCCCCGGCCGCTGATGCATATGTTACCTCTACAGCATTAACTGTCGCTGGAACAGCCAATGATGGCGCAGGTTCTGGTGTGTCCAGAGTTCAAGTCAGTATCGATAACGGAGCTCACTGGGCAAATGCAACCGGCACAACCAGCTGGACGTATGCAGCAACACTGGTTGCTGGTGCCAATGTCATCAAGGTCAAAGTGACTGACAATGCAGGGAATGTAAACACGATTACCGGAAGTACGATTACCTATTATCCGCCATTGAAACTGACTGTTGGTGGAACTGATGTAACCGGCGGGACTGTATATGTTCCCAATACTGCAGGAAGTAATACAAAAACCATAACAGTGTCTGGCGGTTCAGGCGTTTATTCCACCTATACCTGGTTGCCTGCCACTTCTGGTTTTGGTGCGCTGACTGTAACAGCAGATGATGCTTTATACACTGCTGTTATCGGCGCAACCGGTACGCATGCCATAACCGTGCAGGATCCAATAGATACCACCGTTTTTACGGCTGCTTTTACGGTTGAGGTTGTAAGCTTTTCTGCTACAGGCAACACAACCGGTTATGTTGGCAGCTCAATCACCATCACAGCACAGGGAAATATCGGCGATGTGAGCTGGGTCGTGAAAAGTGGTGCTGATGTAGCGGGTACACCTGTTGTTTCCGGGAATCAAAATGTGACCGCCAAAGTGACTCCTTTAAAAGCGGGAACTTTTCAATTGACCGCAACCGATGCAGGGACCTCTGTTGATTTTGATGTGCCGGTTGTAACTGTATATACGGTGCCAAACTTTGACAATTTGCCCGATGAAAAGAAAACCGTGTTACCTGGCGCATCGTCTGATGCATATAGCGTATCCGGTGGTGATGCCAGTTATACCTGGTCAGTCACTGGGCCATCTGCTGTTGCCGGTGGTAATGCAAGTACATACACATTTGTTGCACCATCAACCGGTAATTTTGCCGGAACCTATACAATCAGTGCGGCAGAAAGTAATACATACTCTCAAACCTTTGAAGTTTATGTTCCTTTGGTTATAGCACCTGCAAAGACATCTTTTTCAATGATGTCCAATGCTGCTGCTCAACCGTTTACACTTACCGGTGCGGCAAGTGCGACACCGTATACAGTGACCGTTGACAGTCTGGATGATGCATTGGAATACACACCGACAACCGGTACGTTCAATGCTCAAAATACGGTTGCGTATGCATTTGATCCAAGTGTTTATACGCCGCTTTCAGGTCCCCAGGATTACAGCCTTGCATTTGAGGCCCAGGGTTTAACTGCGCCACCCATGGTTGATATCACCATTGTACCGGTTCTTACAAAGGATTTTACCGGCAATATCGTTGATTCAGCCAATGCAGGATTGGTTGGTGTTACAGTGACCATTACCAGCCCTGCCGGATTTAAAGGCTTAACTCAGACCACAGATGCTTCAGGTGATTTTACGTTTGCAAGCCTGGCGGTTCTGGAAGAATCAGTATTGGGATTTAAAGCCCAGAAGACCGGATATATAAGCAAAACGTTTAAATCAACAGAACTGACCAGCTCGATTAAACTGGCTGATGCCGATGCATCTGTTACCGGTACAGCAGGCGCCCAGGCAAAGGTTTCATTGTTTGATGCAAACGGAAAAATCAGTGGTCCGATGGATACGGCTTCCAATGGTGCATTCACTTTTGAATTCAGCAAGGCCGCTGCCTATCCTGTAGATTATACCATTACAGCATCTGCACCCGGACAATTTGGCTCCACAACATTTACAGCTGATGCTGCAACCTATACACCCGTGGTCGCTGTTGCCCTTGCACCATTGTCCTATACGGTTACCGGTTCTGAACCGGCCGGATATACCCTCATCAGTGCAGCTGGTGGTGGTGATGTCGATTTTGGAACAGGTGGTGCCAGTGGTGCGTTTGGTACCAACACGATCACACTGGTGATTACCCCGGTCGAAGACGGCTCGGTTATTGTTGTTGCTCCTCCGGTTGCAACGACTTACACAGATACGACATTGCCGATTGCAAGCGGTGTTACCTGGCAGATCGACGGATTGGGAGATAATTGTGTTACCATCCCGGTTCCGTGCAGTCTTGCAGATGCTCTGGCAGTTGCCGCTGGGACCAAGGCAGTATACTATGAGAACAGCGATACTCCGGGTACGTGGCAGACTATCGCAGTTGATCCGTCCAGGATTAATTATGATGGTGATAATAGTCTGATTGAAGTTGATATCTGTGACTGGTCTTCAAATGTAGTGGGTATTGGTGCTGCTTCCTCATCAATTTCATCTGCTATTGATGATGCCAGCTGCTTTATCAGCACCCTTAACCCAAACAGCGGCAACATTGGCTGGATGGCCATGATACTGGTCCTTGCTTCTGCTGTTGTGTTCATTATAACCAGGAAACAAAAGATAAACTAATTATTTAAGAACACATTAATTTATCGAAAAAAAAGGGGGGGCGGCACGAAATGTTTTGCTGTCCCCCTTTTTGTTTTTTGATGTTCAGGAGGTGATGAGTGATACAGTTTTGGAAATATACAGCAATGATGTTTAAGTTGTTGTGTATCATGATGATGGTTTTGCTTATGCCATTTCAGGCCGTTGCCCAAAATGATCTTGAGCAATCTGTTGATATTTTAAATGGCCTGACCACTGGTTTTAGCGATTTACCAGCTATTAATATCACAGGCGATGCAAATGGAGATCAGATCATCGGTCTGCCCGAATCCATCTATCACCTGCAACTGATATCCGGTCTGTGGTATCAGGATGTGGATCAGGATGGGTATTCTGACGGGTCGACCATCCTTTCAAGGATTAAGCCGGAAGGCTATGTGAGTACCTTATCCTTGATATCCATGAGCGTTGACTGTAATGATCATAATCCGGATATTTATCCGGGAGCGGTTGAAGTTTGCAATAGTTTAGATGATGATTGTAATACCTTGATTGATGACGGGGATATCGGCAACCTCTATTACCGGGATCAGGATTCAGATGGGTTCGGTAATTTGAATGATTCAATCCAGCGATGTTCAAAACCGGCCGGATATGTTGACAACAGCACAGATTGTAATGACAATTCAAATAAAATTTATCCGGGAGCTACAGAAATCTGTTCAGATGGGATTGACCAGGACTGCAACGGATCTGACTGCAGAGGAATCGAGCGGTTTTCCGGTCTGTACAATGGAAGTTTTTCCGGTGATGAGTGGGGCAGTTGGAGCCTGACGGTTAATACGGCAGGCGATATTTTTGGCAAGGCCCAGCAAGCATCTACAGGTGAATGGACAGTGGTGGTTGGCACGGTTTCTTCGGATGGCAGTGTGGGCTTTACCCAGGGGTTTACCTCATCAGGCGCCACTTTCCAGGGAACCATCAATGACAGTACCGGTGCCATCCAGGGAAGCTGGGAAGATTCGTATTATGATCAATCCGGAACCTTTGCGGGAACCGGTCAGTTTGTGGAACCATCCGGCAGTTATGAACCCTATGCCGGTATATATTACGGCACCTACAGCGGCAGTGGTGAATTCGGACACTTTTATGCAGGTGCGGATTCATTTGGAAACTTTGGTTTGATATTGGATGATGGAGAGTTTGTATCTGCAACCATCAGCACCAGTGGAGCGTTTTCAACCAGTGTCATGACAGAGGATGGGAGAGTGTATATCACAGGTTCTGTTTCGCCATCCGGCAGTGTGTCTGGCAATTGGGCCTTGTCTGTCTACACTGGAACATTTTATGGTACCCGGCAATGATTTTTTTGCCTGTGCTTCATCCAATCCTTGTATTGAATGACGCACAGGCTTAAACCGGCAGGCATAAGAATGGAGGTCAGGATGAGGACGTCAAAATTTAAGATTTGTGTTCTGGGATTGATTTTTTACGGGCTGACAGGGATTTATGCCATGGCCCTGGCATTGACCAGTGAAACCCAGGCAACGCTTGTGGCCGACAATTTTCTTAAGTTTCTTGGCAGTTCCAAGACCATTGTTGTTTCACATGCCCTGAACCATAATCGTTTAGATTCATCAAAACCGGCTGTTCTGGCAGGATGGGTGATGGATCTGAGCGGGGGCGGCTATATCCTGATTTCATCCTCCCAGGCCTTTTCACCGATTAAGGCTTATTCTCTTACCAGACAGTATGCAGCACTTCCTTTTGCCTACAGACAATTTATAGAAAAAGAGATGGAACTCCACGCCCGCCTGGAGATTGATACTGTATCCGGCCGGCGGACCACCCAGGCAATGTCAATCAGCAAGGCAGCCTCAAAAGCCTGGGATTTTCTGTTAAACATGGATGCAACAGGTCGAACAATTCAATCATACACACCAGGCACCAGCCTGTTAACCACCACCTGGAATCAGGGGTATCCCTATAATAAATTTTTACCGCAAATCGATGGCCAGGCCGTTGTTGCCGGTTGTGTGAATATTGCTGCGGCCCAGGTGATGAAATACCACCAATATCCGGATCAGGGCCGGGGCAGTACCAGCTATTTGTGGAACGGGCAAACCCTGTCCACAATTTTATATCACCCCTATTACTGGCAGAACATACCGGATGCTCCAGGCATGGCCACAGCAGATTATTTACAGGATGAAACAGCCATTCTGATCCGGGATCTTTCCATTGTCAATCAGACCTCATTCGGCCTTGACAACTCCAGTGCTTATTTTCACACAGATGCGTTTACCCGGTTTTTTGGATATTCAAATACCATTTCCCAAATGGCAAATGACAATGTTGATACTTTTTTTACAACATTGAAATCCCAGATTGATGCGCAATTGCCCGTGCTTTTGTCTTTGCCGGGTCATATGGTGGTGGTCGATGGGTATTCAGCTGATGCAACCGGAAGAAATTTTCATCTGAACATGGGATGGGGAGGGGTGGATAATAATTTTTATTATCTGGATGTATATAATGTAACCGAAATTGCCAAGTGGGCTTTTGCACCCGACCTGGATATGATTTACAATATAAAACCCTGCACAGGCCCGGACTGTGTTGATCCGGAGCCAGTGATTCAGGATGTGCCGCCGGTTTTTAACACTCAATTTAAAGATGTGATTATGTCAAAGGATCAAATTGATGGCGTAAAATTGCGGATAGATGCACGAGATGAAAATGGGGATGATGTGACACTGGACGTTGTGCTCAGTAACCCGGATACGATTTCAGCCAGCCTGGACAAAAATATTTTGACCATTATTCCCCTTGCAGGGAGCAACAATACCGCTGCAGCCATTCGCCTGACAGCCAAAGCCAATGGAACAAGTGTGACAAAAGAGTTTAAGGTGCTTGTATCGGATCAGGCATTGACTTATGGTACCCAGCAGACGGTTTCCGGGCGATTTGAAAGTCAAGACGGGGTGTATTCCCATCAGGTTATCCTTGGCGGACCCTGCACGATCAGCGGGGATCGCGGATACAGTAATCAGGCCTTTTATATGGGTGCCGGTGCCAGTCAGAATGGTGTGCCGCCTGCTATAAGCAGTACGGCCATCACACAAACCTTTGATTTCGGAGTGTATATTATTTCAGCGTCATTAACATCTGGCAATACTTCTTATTCGTATAAACCGGGCAGCTACGATGAATATGTTATCCGGATCAATGCACCCCAGGCGACTGCCGACATCGAACAGATAGCCGGGGTTCTGGGAATTGATTTGTCAAAAACCAGTTTTTCAGTTCCTGGAGATATCACCAGTGACGGGCAGATCACGCTGGCTGATAAAATACTGGCTTTGAAGATTTTAACCCATCTTTCAGATGCCCCTGCCTATGATCCAACCGATGATTTAAATGCAGACGGCAAAATCGGCATTGAAGAAGCCATGTTCTGGCCGGATTTGTAATCTTGAACCATGCAGTGAAGATTAAAAAATCAAAACACTGGCGTAGATGGCCATATTGCCCAGGGCATGAATGATGATCGGTGAAAACAGGCTTTTTGATTTTTCAAAACAAAGGGCAAAGACAATTCCGCCTATGATTTGAATGAATGGGATGCTGGTGCCGGGAAAATGAGATAATGCAAACACAGCCGTGGTGATGACCACAGCAAAGATAATGCCGGCAGGCCGTAAAAAAGAGTATAAAATTCCTCGAAAGAACAGTTCTTCTGCGATGGGGCTGATGATTGTGGCAGTGATTAAAAAAAGAAAAACCTGATTTTCCGGAACATTGAAATGAAACAAATCAATTGGATTTCGACCTGCAAGCGCCAGGATGCCTCCGATGATGCAAACAAACAGTCCAAAGTAAATTGACCAGCGTATCCCGGTTTTTATGCCTGGAACTGCATTGTTTTTTGATAAGCCTGCAAAATTACACCCGCCCGGCGTGACCTTCAGTAGAATCAACAGCAAGATAATCTGCACGAACCGGAGGACCAGAGTGATAACAATGGCCCCAAAAGACGGATTCAAATAAAAAGCAATGAGTTCACACAGGCCAATGATGCATACTGCCATGCACAAAAGGGGTAAGGAGGATGTCGGGTTTGAATTCATCGGCATTGTTTGATTGCTTTCAGGGCAGCGATCTGGATATACCAGTGCGGGTTGTTGGTTGCAAGATCAGTAAACAAAGCTTTTGCATCAGCACTGCACGAGAGTTTGGAAAGTGATTTTATGGCCGCAGAAGAAACGTTTATGGCTGGGTCATGAATAAGTTGCTTTAATCGGGCTCTGCTTTTAGCTGTATCTGTTTTTGAAAGTGTTTTGGCTATCCAATACCGTTCCGCAATAAAGGGACTGGTCATGTGTGAATCATAATATGCTTCATAAAGACGGGTATCGTTACCGGTCCTGTACAAAAATTGCAATGCATTGATTCGTGTTTTCACCTGTTCAGAAGCCAGCCTGTTTTGAATCGATTCCATTGTCAATGAATGAACCGGTGGGTATAAAAACACAAGAAGAGCAATGATACAAATAAGGACCAGGATGCAGGAAGAAAAAAAAGCAGGTTTATCCGGCAAAATCTTTGTGAAGAAAAATAAAAAAAATAACAATAAGAGAATACAAAAAAAGGCGGGCAGCCCGATCATCAGGCCTGCCGTGCTCAATGCCCGGATATAATGAACCGGATTGATTGCCTGTAAAATTTTTATGGCGATCCCATCGGGTTTGACAGGTTTGCTGAACGGAGAATGAATCGCATGGGCGGCATAGGGTGAAAAGGTATAATAAAAACGATTCACTGCAATCCCGGCAGGGTGGGACAGTAAAATCGAATCCCGTGTCCGGTGGAAGATTAAAGGATCTGCAAAAATCAGGATAACCATTAAAGATGAGGTGATCAGCGTAATAATGCAAAAAAAATAAACCCGGTAATTTGAAAAATTGCCTTGCCGGCAGGTTGAAAAAATAAAAACAAACAAACACAGGACAAGGGACACAAACACTCCAGCCGTGAGCGATAGGAAAACACTGCTGTATATGGCCGGCATCAATTTTCCCAGCGACAGGACAATGTGGTGATTGGGAACCATCACATGTCTGGTTAATTCCTGCAGCATCAGATTTTTTTGCAGGGACAGGTTTGAGTGGTACATAAAAACAATTGCTAAAATCTGGGATATCCCAAAGCAAATAAAAAAAGTATGGAACAGTTTTTGTCGCATTTAGTGGATCAACTGGTTCATTTCAAATATCGGCAGGCAGATCGAAAGCACAATAAAACCGACAACCACAGCCATCATGAGGATAATCACCGGTTCAAGCAAAGAGGTGACGCCGATAATGGTCGATTCAATTTCTTCATCATACACATCGGCTGTTTTTTTCAACATGGATTCAAGATTTCCGCTTTGTTCGCCAACTTTGATCATCTGGACCGAAAGGTAGGGAAAATACTTGTTTTGTGACAGCACATCTCCTAACTCACGCCCTTTTTCAACTTCCTGCCGGGCATCAACAATCGCAGCTTCAATCAGTTTATTGCCTGCAATGTTTTTAACAATATCCAGTGCATCCAATAATGAAACACCATTTTCAAGCAATGCCCCAAGTGTTCTTGCAAATCGGGCCACTGCGATTTTTTTTACAATTTCTCCTGCCCCGGGAAAATTTAGAATAAATTTATCGATTGCCGTTTGGACGGATAGATTTTTTTTAGCAGATTTAAATGAAATCACCAGGCAGACAATAAAACCCAGAATCAACCACCACCAGTGTTTTAACAATGCACTTGAATTGATCAGCAATTGGGTTGTAAACGGAAGAGATTGATTCATTTCATCAAATATGGATGTGATATTCGGGACAATAACGGTCATTAGAAAAAACAATACACCCGTGCCGATCAATGTCATCAAGACCGGATAGGCCAGGGCTGATTTTATTTTTCTGTTCATTTTGGTTTGTTTTTCAGAGATATCAGCCAACCGCTCCAGAACGATGCCCAGGGTTCCGGATGCTTCTCCGGCCCGGATCATGTTGATATAAATATTGGAAAAGATTCCTGGATACTGTGCCAGGGCACCGGCAAAACTGTTACCTTCTTCTATGGCATCTTTAACTTTGGATAAAATCCGCTTTAACGATTGCTTTTTGATTTGGGGCAGCATGGTATTGAGTGCCGTAATGAGGGGGAACCCGGCTGAAATAAGGGTAGCCAGTTGTCGGGTCATGATCGCTGTTTCAGATATGGATATTTTTGAACTGAAAAAAGAAATGCTTTTTTTCCCCCGCTCTGCAGCGTGGGTATCCACTTCCGTCATTGAAATCGGATAGATTCCGGTATTTCTAAGGTTTGTCTTTGCAATTTTAACGTTACCGGCATCAACAAGACCGGAAATGTGTTTTCCCTTTTTGTTTAATGCTTTGTATTCATATACCGGCATTATTGTCCAACTTTTAAAATGGTTTTTGTGGTTGATTTGTTGTTGGTCAATATTTTTATAATTTTCATATCCATTTTTGCACAATTGGCCCGATGTTCTTTGATTTTGAAATGATTTTGTATAACATATCTGATCGCTGTTATTCAATTTATAAATAGTATATATTCGTATTCCTTTTTCTATTGAAATTCAATTTGCAATAGAACACAATTTATTATACTCTATTTTCAGGCTATAATAGCTTAATATAAAGCATTCTGGTAATTTGTGTCGGTTTTTAAAATATTTAGGCCATAGGAAAATGCAGGAAAAAATTCAGTGAACCAACAGGAAATAATTGATTTTTGGACGTCAGAAGCAGAAGAATCGCTTCATGTCGCAGATCATCTGTTTGAAAAGAAAGATTATTCATACGCCCTTTTTTTCGGTCATCTTGCTGTTGAAAAAATTTTGAAGGCTGTGCTTGTCAAGAACGCAAAAGAACCTGTGCCTCGTTCTCACAATTTGTTGAGGTTGGCAAAAGAAGCTCATCTTGGAATAACAGAAGAACAAAAGCATCTTTTAATTAGAATAACAGCATTTAACCTTGAAACCAGATACCCTGACTACAAAAAAGAATTCAGGAAAAAATGTACCCTTCAGTTTACTGCAAGTGAACTGAAAAAAATCAAAGAGGTCTTCATATGGTTGAAATCGAATCTGTAGCTTTTAAAAAAGTCCAATCATTTCTTGAAAAACTACGTCTCACAGGATTTCATATTTCTAAAGCCTATATTTTTGGTTCTTATGCCAATGGGAAAGAGGATCAATGGAGTGACATAGACGTTGCAATTATTTCTCCCCAAATAGGCAATGACCGATTTGAGGAACGTATAAGATTGACCGAGCTGGCAATATCGGTTGATGATCGGATTGAACCGCTGCCGTTCAATCTTGAAAGTTTTAGTGATGATGACCCTTTTGTTCGACAAATAAAAACTGAAGGAGTGGTAATCAATTAGAAATTGGAGCTGATAAACAGTATCAGTATTTATGAGATAATGAATGATATGAGCTATGCATTATTGTCCAACTTTTACAAGGTTTAAATCAGTTGTAATATGCTTGCCAGAGGATTCACCATCAGGGGTGTTCAGGACATAGTCCGATCCAGCCAACTGCTCATTCTCCGGATTAAATTCCAGTCTGTCAAGTCTCAATGTGCGACCTGCGCAAATAACGGTTACGTCTTTTGAAAACACTATATTTTGCTCAGTCAGGTTAAAAAAAGCGGACCCGGCGGTGATTTTTGTGGTTGATGTGTTGTTGGTGAATATTTCAATTTTCACTGGTTGTATCATAATTGATGCAACGTTCTTGAAATTAGACAAAAGCTTTGAATCTTTTGAGGTGATCTCTTTGAGAGCATGCGCCAAATCTGAGTTCCCGGGCAATGATGCAGTGTCAGCCTGACCCTCTGCCGGTTTTGTATATCGGTAAAGTTGAACAAGGCCATCCTCTAAAACAGCTTCTTTGATCAGGTTGAATCTAAGGCCCCCTATCTTTTTTCTGTGGATGCTCAGATAGCGGCATTGAATGGATAAGATCTTTTTGGTGTCAGCATATCCGGTATAACTGAATTTGTTGATGCGGTGGGAGGATCTGGCATATTTATATCCGGATTCGCTTTTTGATAGCGCCTGGGTGGTTTGTTGGGGCTTTTTGCCGGACATCATAAACACGAATAAGATTACACCCACCATGCTTACCAAGCATATCCATAAAAAATATTTTGTAATTTTCAGATTCATCTTTGGCTTGATGTGGACCCATCCTTTGATTTTGAAATGGTTTTGTATAACACATTTGATCGCTATTATTCAATTTATAAATTATCGGGGTCAGACCCCGTTTATTTCGCTTATTTGCGGTTCTAATTGAGGTCACCGACCACAATGTATTCATCAAAATGCCAATCAAATGAATACAGGCAACCCGATGTCGTTGATTTTCGATCCGCAGTTAAAGAAATAAGGGCCGCAATTGGGGACAAATGAATAAAAAGCCGGTTTATTTATCTTGACCATTTTTGAATTATTTCATATACCTTCATTTAAAAAATGAATTGGCGACAAGCCCTTGAACATACCCAAAAATTGATTGGTTTTTTATCATAAAAAATCATCATTATAAAATTGTGCTGCCAATTTAATCAGGTCATCAGTTACAATTTGTAACCGAAAGGGCGGAGCTGCGTAAAGAAAATGTCAAAAATCAGCATAGTTGAAAAAAAGATATTAAAAAATAAAAGAAAGCAGTTGTTTTATTAAAAGATAGACAATCAAACCCAATCCACAAAAATCGTATCAAGCCGGTATTGATTTTTGTGGATTTTCCTTCCCAATCAACCTTAATCCAGATGGTAAATTCTATGATAAAGAAAACGATGATGTTTATGGTGTTGTGTTTTTTTGCGTTTATATCCACTTCTTTTGGTGGAAACATATCAGCCCAGGACTTGAAAGCTTTACCGCCCGGACTACTTGAAAAATTATCGCCCAATGAAATTGAACAACTTAAACAATCAATGGAATCGCAAAAAACACAAATGACACAGCCGGTTCAAGGACCGGTATCCAGTGAACAGGAAAAGAGCGCCTCCCCCCTTGATAAAGTCGTACCGGCCGAAAAAAATCGTTTGGCAGGGCAGGAAGTCTCTACTGGCATGCCAGATGAGAAAACATCAAATGAACAAAAAACGGTTGAGCAACTCAGTGATAAAAAAGACTTAACCAGGCCATTGCACCCCGATGACCTATCCATCATTGAACAGCAATACCGAAACAGCTATGCATCAACCCTCAGTTCAGAACTGCTGCAATTCGGGTATGACATATTCAACACAGCACAATTAAAAACATCCAACCTTGCAATCCCGGGTTCAGATTATCTGCTTGGTACGGGTGATCATCTGCTTATCAGGCTTTGGGGGAGTGGCAGTGATGCTGAACATTCAGCTGTCATCGACAAACAGGGCCGTATAGATGTGCCCAGAATCGGCATGATTCAGCTGGCTGGTGTTAAATTCGGTGATGTTGAATCAATTATTAAAAAAGAAGCAGAAAAATATATCCAGGGCATCAATCTGAGTGTGGTTTTAACCAGTTTAAGAAGCCTGGAAGTTTACATTGTGGGAGCGGTTGAAAATCCTGGTCTGCACGTGGTCCCCTCCTTTTCAACCATATTTGACGGGTTGCTGGCCGCCAATGGCGTTAAAAAAACCGGAACCTTGAGAAACATAAAATTATTTCGCAATGATAAACTTAATAAGGTGTTTGATTTATATGATCTTCTTCTTAAAGGAGACAGAAATTCAGACAGCATGCTTGAAAACAGGGATGTGATTTTTGTGCCGGGTATCGGTCATACTGCGGCTGTTTCCGGTGCATTGAACAATGAAGGCATATTTGAAATCAAGGAAAATACCAGTGTTAAAAATCTGGTTGATATGGCTGGTGGGATGTTACCCCAGGCCATGGATTCCCGCATTGATTTACGACGGTTTGATAAAAATAAAGAGTTTCTGGTGGTTGATCTGAACCATAAATCTGTTGAACAATGGAATAAAATTCCTGTCCAGAATGGTGACTTGATTGAGTTTGGATATTCAAAATCAATGGTTTATAATGTTGTAAAAATTAACGGGCATGTCTGGGACCCGGATGTTTTTCAGTTTAAACCCGGCATGAAGCTTTCCGATGTTCTGACAACCCCGGAAATTTTAAAGCCTGATGCATTGACCGACTTTGCCCTGATCCATCGGTACGATAAACTCACAACCCGCACAACCCCCATTCGATTTCCGCTTTCCAAAGTTTTCTCCGGTGAATATGATGCTCCGCTTCAATCCTTTGATACCATTGTTATTTTATCCAGATCCAATATCGGGATAAAGGAAAATATTGTCTTGACCGGAGCCGTATGGCAACCCGGCCAATATGAATACAAACCCGGACTAACGCTAAAGGATGCCCTGGCCCTTGCCGGCGGCCTTAAAACAGAAGCCAGAACCGATAAAATCGAAATCAACAGACAGATAAAAACCAATACCAAATTTGAAACTGAATATATCAAGCTGGATTTAAAACAGAGCGCAGATTTCATACTCCAGGCCGAGGATTCAATTTTGATTCCAAAGCTTGAGGATTATACAGTAAAACTTGAAGGCCATGTATGGTATCCCAAGATACTCAAATACAATTCCGGTATGAAATTATCTGAAGTATTGATCTCAAGGGATTTACCCAAACCCGAAGATCTTTTAAAACCGGATGTGGTCATGGATTTTGGATTGATCGAACGGTATGATGCCAAAACCACCAGGACCACTTCTGTTCGATTCCCCCTGGCAGATGTATTCAGCGGCAAATATGATACTGAACTCCAACCCTTTGATACCATTAAAATATTGTCCAGAAAAGACCTTGGCATTAATGAAACATTCAGCATCAGCGGTGCTGTGTGGAATGAAGGAGAATTCGAATTCCAGCCGGGTTTGAGGCTCAAAGATGCCCTGGCCCTGGCCGGCGGTCTTAAATTCGGCGCACGAACCCAAAATATAGAAATTGCCAGACAAAAAATCGAACAAGACCGGGTTCAAACCGAATATATTCTGCTTGACTATACCAACGACGGGAACTTTTTATTAAATCCGTATGATGCAATCTTGATACCGAAAATCAAAAACGCCACCCTTATCAATAAAGTGGCCATTACAGGAGAAGTGGCGTATCCCGGGACCTACACCATAAGAGAAGGGGAAACAGTTTCTGATCTGATTGCACGGGCTGGTGGTTTTTCTGAATTCGCTTATTTTTACGGAGCAAAATACACATCAGAAGAGGCCAGAAAGATCCAGCAGAGAAGTATTGATCAAATGATTGAAAAACTGAAAGTGTCAATCACCCAGGCATCCTCAAAAATGGCCCAGACAGCGGTTTCAGAAGAAGATGTACAATCAGCAAAAGCAACAGAAGACATTTCAAAAAATTTATTGACCCAACTGGCCATGATCAAGGCTGAAGGCCGGATTGCCATTAAAATGGCAGATCTGGCTTCTTTTAAAAACAGTATTTATGACTTTAGGCTCAAGCATGGCGATACATTAGACATTCCCACAAAACCATCGTTTGTTTCAGTGGTGGGCAGTGTGTATTCTCCCGGTTCTTTTCTGTATGAGTCCAATAAGGATTTAAATTTTTACCTGGCCAAAAGCGGGGGTATCGCCAAAACAGCGGATGAGGATTACATGTATCTGCTAAAGGCCAATGGTGAAATTCTTTCCATGTCTCAGAACAACGGATTTTTCTCAAAATTCGGCAGTACCGTGTTAATGCCGGGCGACACCATTGTTGTGCCGGAAAACCTTGAACGGTTTGCCTATCTGAACCTGATCAAAGATCTTGCCGATATTGCATTCAAAATTGCCACCACAGCAGGAGTTGCTCTCTCTATTGCGCTGTAACCTGATTTTTACTGAATTTCTGGCCGCAGTTGGTAAGGATATTCATGATATCAGGCGCCGCATCAGTCGTGTTTTTATTGCATCACTGCCGGACAGACCCAAGACCGTTCTTGCCTTTAAAATCTTTTGAATAGAACCCACTTTTTGGCCCCCAAAGTGGTATCTAAGAGCTAAAAACACCAAATTACAACGATTCTCATATAAAAACAAACACTTATTTTGTCAGATCCCGTTATATCCGTTATGGAAATCAAAGATAAAATTAAAAAAGTATTTAAAGAATTTCCAGAAATAGAGATTGTTACGCTTTTTGGTTCTGCTTCAAGTGGGCAGCTTCAACAAAAGAGTGATGTTGATATTGCAGTCGCAGCAAACAAGACGCTTTCCAATGAAATACGAACAGATATTTATATGGCACTTGAAGAATCCCTGGCAAGAGATATTGATATTATTGACCTGAATGCCGTAAATGGACATATTCTTCAAAAGGCACTTTGCAGTGGGGATATTATAATAAAAAAATCAGTTCCTTTGTTAGCGTTCCTTTTAAAAAAAATGTGGTATAATCAAACAGATATGATGCCAAAGACAATTATGATAATGGAAAACCAGGTTAAAAGATTTATTGATGGACAAACAAATAATACTAAATAAACTTACTTCCCTGAAACGCTGTATAGAGCGCGTTGAAGCAAAGATCCCTAAATCCAGCAAAACATTGCAATCTGATTATGATCTTCAGGATATAGTATCACTTAACCTTCAACGCGCAGTCCAGGTCTGTGTTGATATCGCCGCTCATATAAATGCCGATCTTGATACCCGGCCACCAGCATCAATGACAGATAGTTTTGATAATTTGAATAAAGAAAATATCATTTCTGATCAAGTTTGTATCAGAATGAAAAAAAGCATTGGTTACAGGAATATTGCAGTTCATGAATATTCCACAATTAATTGGGATATCGTTTTTTCAGTTGCAACTTTGAACCTTAATGATTTTAGAAAATTTGCAAAAGAAATATTTGCCTGGATGAATAAGGCGTAAAGTCAGTACACATTTTAAAAGAATTGACATACCAGCCACTATTAGACCACCAGAAGCCAAATTTTCTTATAAAACCTTTAAAACGCAGTTTTTGACCCCCGAAAGCAGGCTCTAAGAGGAAAAAATGCCCCCAATTTGAATGATTCTGAAATAAAAACAAATATTTATCGTGGTAAGACCCCGTTATTTCGGATGCGCCATAAATGCTCGTGCTTGGGAATCAAATGCTCAGGCCTTATGAATCCCAAAAATAAAGAACACCCAGAAAAAAAGTTGTCCTTATTAACTTTACAGCTTATAATAAAGATCAGCTTAAGTATTAATGCTTGAAAGAGGGGCTTGGTATGGAAAAGAAAAGATATATATATTTTTTTGACAACGAGATGTGGGTCGGATATTGGGAAGAGTTTCCTGATTATATGACCCAGGGGGAGACATTAGAAGAACTCCAGATAAATCTGAAGGATATCCATCAAGAGTTATCAAGTGGAGATATCCCCTGCGTTCATCATGTGGGAGAGCTTGAAACTGCATGAAGCGAAAGGATTTAATTGGAATTATTGAAGGTATGGGATGTTCCTTTCTTCGTCATGGAGGGAAACATGACTGGTATCAAAATCCACTTACGAAGGCTTGCCAACCCATTCCCAGACATCGTGAAATTAATGAGATTTTAGCCAAAAATATAATTAAGAAATTGAAAAATATTTAATATTTGGTTTATACCCAAAACTCAATACTTTACCCCAAAAAACAAGAAAAAACAGCGCCAATCTGCGGCCAAAAAACAATAACCACAATAAGCGAAGCCTGACCCCAGGAATGACCCCAAAAAATCAGGTCCTAAGAGCAAAAACTACCCCAAATTGGAACGATTCTCCCATAAAAAAAAATACGTATTGGGGTCAGACCCCGTTATCCGGTAATGAATTCTTTTCCATTTGTCCTTGTTAACTTTATAACTTATAATAAAGATCAACTTAAGTATTATTTTTAAGGAGTTGCATTATGGAAGCCATTGAGTTTAAAGCAAAAATCAAAAACGGGTTTATTCGTATTCCCGAAAAATTCAAACAAAGAACCAGCGGTAATGTAAAAGTTATTATTATAAGTGAACAAAAGACCAGACAATCCGATATAATTGACGAGTTGTTATTAAACCCTATTAAATCAAAGCAGTTTTCGCCTTTTTTAAGAGAGGAAATCTATGAGCGCTTTTAATGTGCAGCTGGAAGCAACATATTTCATAGATACGCACTAATCACAGCTTTTCTTTCTGGGACAGTATCGTGGCAGCCAGCGCTTTGGATTGCGATGCGGATTATTTAATATCCGAAGATATGCAGAATGGTTTTCTTCTTGAAAATAATCTTAAAATAATAAATCCATTTGCATAAAATAAATACTTCACCAAAAACAAACACTTATTGTGCCATGACCCCGATAAGCCTGATAAAAAAGATGCCTGTTAAGCTGAAAAAGCGGCCGATTCTGAACCCTATCCTTCAAAAGAATGGAGTAACTCTTTTCCTTGCGCTGTAACCCAATTTTTATTGTCAGCTCCATTCTGCTGGCCATATTTGGATGCTTTGTAAATGCCGACGCCTGGGAATCAAATGCCCAGGCGCTGGGTTCGCTTCAGTCATATAC
>JBDRPM010000134.1:0-5548 GCA_043827005.1 Pseudomonadota bacterium
TCAAAAAAAGACCCAATAAAAAAATCCTGATACTTCATCTTGACGAACAGGGGAATGTATACTATTCTTCCGCCTTAGTTCACTGGGGGTGCTTTTATTAGCTGAGAGAAGTGAGACGCTTCAACCCTTAGAACCTGATACGGTTAGTACCGGCGTAGGGAAAGTGTGTTCATTTGTCAACCGTTTTTTCCATCCTTTCTTTCCGTTGATACCATTATAAAAAACCGTTCAGGACAAGCCATAAATATTTTTTGATTTGGAGATGGCATGAAAATAAACCTGAATGGAAGCCTTGTGGAGACCCAAAGTCATGATTTAAAGGCTTTTGTGGTTGAGCAAGGCCTGGACCCTGTATCCTTGATCGTTGAATACAATTATCAGGTGGTGAAACAGGATACCTGGGCAGAGATTCATATCAAAAATGGCGATAACCTGGAATTGTTAAGCTTTGTGGGAGGGGGATGATAAATGGCAGAAGATCTGTTAACCCTTGGCAATAAAAGCTTTTCCAGCCGGCTCTTCACTGGCACGGGAAAATTTGCCTCCAACACCCTGATTGCCCCCATGCTTGAGGCCAGCGGATCAGAAGTGATCACCGTGGCCCTGCGGCGGGTGGACCCCATGGCAGGCCAGGAAAATATCCTGAAGCATATCTCGGATACAGTGACCCTGCTGCCCAATACCTCGGGGGCCAGGACCGCTGATGAGGCGGTGCGCATCGCCAGGATTACCAGAGACTCTGGATGCGGCGAGTTTATCAAGATTGAAGTGATAACAGACATGCAATACCTGATGCCGGATAATCATGAGACCCTCAAGGCAACCCGAATACTTGCCCGGGAGGGATTTGTGGTACTTCCCTATATGATGCCTGACCTTACCCTGGTCAAACAATTATATGATGCAGGGGCTGCCGCAGTCATGCCCCTGGGCTCCCCCATTGGGTCAAACCGGGGCCTTGAAATGAGATCCATGATTGAGCGGATCATTGAGATCAGTAAGATTCCCGTGGTGGTGGATGCGGGGATCGGGCGACCCTCCCAGGCTGCCGAGGCCATGGAAATGGGGGCGGATGCCGTTTTGGTCAATACTGCCATTGCCACAAGCCAGGATCCAGCCATGATGGGCAGAGCCTTCGGGCTTGCGGTTCAGGCCGGGCGCATGGCCTATTTATCAAAAATAGCCCAGACCAATGAGTATGCCCGGGCATCATCTCCATTGACTGGATTTTTAAGGAAATAACCCATGCCTTTTCTTGATCAGGTCATTGAATTTGAATCCTTTGATTTTCGAGCTTGTCTTGATGCTGTAACGCAATCGGATGTTGAAGCCTCTTTGCGTCGTGATGTTCTGAATCCCTTTGATCTTCTTAACCTTTTATCTGAAAGGGCGGAAGCGTATCTTGAACCGATGGCTCAAAAAGCCCAGCAGATCACTCGACAGTATTTTGGTAAAACCATCAGTTTGTATGCACCCCTGTATATTTCTGATTTTTGTTCCAATCATTGTACCTATTGCGGATTCAACTGCTCCACAGATTTCAGGCGGACAAAACTGACCCTTGATCAGATTGATGCCGAAGCAAAAGTCATTTATGATATGGGGATTCGGCATATTCTTCTTTTGACCGGGGAGGCTCCGGCCAAGACCCCGCTCTCTTATATTGAAGATGCTGTAAAGATCATGAAACGCTATTTTTCTTCCATTGCCCTTGAGATATTTCCCATGGATACGCCTGATTACCTGGTATTGAACCGGGCGGGGGCAGATTCCCTTACCGTATATCAGGAGACCTATGACCGCAGCGTCTATAAAGAGGTCCACCCCATGGGACGAAAAGCAGATTATTCATACCGGCTGGCAACCCCTGACCGGGGGGCTGAAGCGGGCTTTCGGGCTGTAAACATCGGGGCTTTGTTCGGACTTGGCGATCCTAAGATCGAAGCATTTATGGCCGGGCTTCACGCCCGGTATCTTGAACGGGCATATCCCCACGTGGAAGTGTCTTTATCCCTTCCGAGAATGACCAAGGCTGAAGGGGGAATTGAACCGAAAAATGTATTGTCGGACATGGGGTTTGTCCAGACCATGCTGGCCTGGCGGCTCTTTATGCCGCGACTGGGACTGACCATCTCCACAAGGGAATCTGCCCGGTTCAGGGATAAACTCATCCTTCTGGGCGCCACCCGGTTTTCAGCCGGATCAAAAACCGAGGTGGGCGGCTCTGCCTTAAAAGCCGAAGATGCCACGGTTCAGTTTGAAATTACCGATACCCGGAGTGTGGATCAGACCATACAGATGATCCGGGACAGCGGATATCAGCCTGTGTTCAAAGACTGGGAGATCTTTTAATGAAGATAGGCCTTGCAGGCCTTGGCGGGATCGGTTCCAATGTGGCAAGACTGCTTGCCCAGGCCAGAGTGAAACAGATCAAGATTGTGGATTTTGATGATGTGGAATGTTCAAACCTTAACCGTCAGTTTTACACAGTCTCCCAAGTTGGAGAAAAAAAAACGTTGAGCCTTAAAACCAATCTTCTGGAGATTTTTCCGGACATGATGATTGAGACGGTTGAAAAAAAGATCGGCCCGGGGGATGCAGAACATATTTTTTCAGACTGTGCCGTTGTTGTGGAAGGGTTTGACAATAAAATTATGAAAAAAATGATCATTGAAGCATTGTCCGGTAAACAAATCATGCTGGTATCAGCCTCCGGGATAGCGGGCAGTGATATGGACAAGGTGTGTGTCAAAAAAATGGGCCATTGTCATATTGTGGGAGATTTTATTTCTGATCAGGATGACCATATTCTTTTTCCACCCAAGATTGCCATGGTGTCATCGCTGATGGCCGGGATTGTTTTGAATCAGATCAAGGGCCACAGGGACGGATCAATACAAAAGCCCTCATGCATAAGGAAAATAACAGATGAATGAAATACGGGCCTTGGATGCCAATATCAACCGGTCTGCGGAAGGGTTGCGGGTTCTGGAGGATATTGCCCGGTTCAGTTTTGATCACAAGACGCTTTCTTCTGATTTAAGACAGCTTCGGCACGGCATACGAGATTTGTTTAAGGGCCGGGAAAAAAGCCTGCTGGGCTCCCGGGATGCAGCCAATGATGTGGGCATGAAGACCTCGTTTGAGGGGATCACCGGACAAGACCAGGGATCAAGTCCGAAGCAAGACCAGCGAACAGGCCTTAAAGATACGGTGCTGTCCAATTTTAAGAGAGTGCAGGAGGCCTTCAGGTCCATTGAAGAGATATTAAAGGCAACCGACGAATACATATCCGGCAAAACCATTGAAACGTTCCGGTTCAAGGTCTATTCTCTGGAACCCCGGTTCATGGCCTGCTTTACCCGCCCGTTCCCAACCGGGATTTACGGTATTTTAGGCGAAAAATTCAGCCGGGGACGGACCAATATCCAGGTGGCCCGCCAGATGGTGGATAGCCACATTGATATCCTTCAATACCGGGAAAAACTTACGGATAAAAGCCGCAGGCAGATTTATGACGAATGTCTGGAAATCAGGAAAATCACGGCAGATGCCGGCGTTCCTTTTATTGTGAATGACTATGCGGATGTGGCGCTGATGGTAGGCGCGGACGGGGTCCACCAGGGTCAGGAGGATCTGCCGATCAAAGCGCTTCGCAGGGTTGCACCGGATTTGATGCTGGGGTGTTCCACCCATTCTCCGGAGCAGGCGCAAAAAGCCATTGAAGACGGGGCCGATTATATCGGGGTGGGACCGATATTTACCACCCAGACCAAGGAAGATGTCTGCGATGCAGTGGGGTTTGACTACCTGGAGCATATCGTGGCCACCCATAATGTGCCATTTGTGGCCATTGGCGGGATTAAACGGCATAACCTGCCGGATGTCGTATCCAGGGGGGCCAGAACCGTCTGTCTGGTCACAGAGATCATCGGCGCAGACGATATACAAAAAAGAATTAAAGAAATAAAACAAATATTAGTAGAATTTGGATGAAAAGAGCATACACAACCCAGATGGATGCAGCAAGAAAAGGAATATTGACCCCCCAGATGGAGCAGGTACTGGAAAAAGAATCCATTTCACAATCTGAATTGATGGAACGAATGGCCAAAGGTGCCATTGCCATTCCTGCCAATATCAATCACCATTGCCTGAAGGCCGGCGGTGTGGGTCAGGGTCTTTCAACCAAAATCAATGTCAATTTGGGTGTGTCCAAAGATGTCTGCTCATTTGATGGCGAGATGAACAAGGCCCATATGGCCATTGAGTACAAGGCGGATGCGGTCATGGATTTAAGCGTATCTGGAGACACCGAAGGATTCAGGAAACGTCTGGTTGCAGAAATTCCCGTGATGATCGGTACCGTACCCATCTATGACACTTTGACCCGAACCGGAAAACCGGTTGAAGAGATCACCATTGAAGACTGGTTCGAAACCGTTGAGATTCATGCCCAGAACGGGATCGATTTTATCACCATTCATGCCGGCTTAAATCAAAAATGTGTGGCCAGTGTTCGAAACAATCCGCGGCTTTGCGGCATTGTCAGCCGGGGAGGCGCCATCCTGTTTGAATGGGTGGTAAAAACAGGCAATGAAAATCCGTTTTATGAGCATTTTGATCATCTTCTGGACATCTGTGAAACCTATGATGTCTGTATCAGCCTGGGCGACGGTCTTCGGCCCGGGGCCATTCAAGATTCCACCGATGCCCCCCAGATTCAGGAATTGATTACCCTGGGCGAGTTGACCAAGCGGGCCTGGGAGAAAAATGTCCAGGTCATGATTGAAGGGCCTGGCCATGTTCCGCTTCATGAAGTTGAGATGAACATGAAGCTTCAAAAAAAGTTGTGCCATAATGCCCCGTTTTATGTGTTGGGTCCTCTGGTTACGGATATTGCGCCGGGATATGATCACATCACCTCCGCCATTGGCGGTGCCCTTGCTGCCATGCATGGCGCAGATTTTCTGTGTTATGTGACCCCGGCAGAACACTTAAGGCTTCCTTTGGCAGAAGATGTCAAAGAGGGCATCATGGCCTCAAGGATTGCCGCCCATGCCGGTGATCTTGCAAAGGGGTTAAAAGGGGCGCAACTCATTGATAACAAGATGAGCAAAGCCAGGGGAGAACTGGACTGGGACGGTCAGTTTGAATGTGCCATCGATCCTGGAAAAGCCCGTGCGTACAGAAAATCTTCCCAGCCCTCGGATGACGGCGTCTGCACCATGTGCGGTGATTTTTGTGCGGTTAAACGGATGAATGCCCTGTTGTAACCGGCTGCTGATATGTCTTTAAAATAATAGCAGATAAAGATTGTTATCGGCATCAAGGATTGCCGTCCCCATAGTTACAGGTGTTTTGATCATTTTGTAACTCCGTGTCCCTTCGGCAAGCGTGTGTAGCGATTTTTTTTTAGCCGGGGGGGCGCTCTTCTAAGCATTCGGACATAAATATTTATAATATTGCTTCATAAGCCCTCAAATTAAATTTTATCGGATTATTCAGTTTGCCGCGGTTATAATGCCAGATTAATTTCCTAAACCTG
>JBDRPM010000135.1:0-4665 GCA_043827005.1 Pseudomonadota bacterium
TTGTTCACCTGCACTTAAGTTGACTGCTGTTACAGCAAAATAATACAGGGTGTCATTGGTCAGCCCGGAGATACTGGCAGACAGGCCTGTGGCGGTTCGTCCGGGTGTCATGCCGTCAACACTTGTGAATGGCGTGTCACTGACATAAATGCGATATTGCTTTACATAAGCTGGTGGAGCAGACATTTCCCAGGACAACTTTACATACCCGCTGTAAGGCAGCGTGGTCACATTGGCAGGATTGGCCAGCAGGGTGATCCCCTGGAAACCGGCTCCGCCGGATTCATTGTTATCCGCATCCACACTGGTGACTTTAAAATCATAGGCTGTGGCTGGGGCCAGGCCTGTTTTTTCGAGCTGGTTTATTGTTGCATCCACCTCAACGCCATCTGGCTCTCCATTCACATAGACCTTATATTTTAAAAGGTCACCGTCTGTATTGGCTGAATGCTGCCAGTTCAGGATAAGCCGGTCTTCAAAGCATTGGACAGACAGATTGGTTACGTCCAGGGGCGGGTTGATGTCCTTTGGCGTGGCTGTCACAGGCGTGACGGTTTCAAGGGCATTGCCTGCGTCATCAAGTGCAACCACGGCAAAAAAGTATGGCGTGTTCCGGGTCAGACCTTCAACTTTTGCCTCAAAATATCCGGCTTCAATGGTCGCGTATGGCGTAAGACCTGCTACAGAGCTAAAGGTTGAAGGCTGGGCATAAATCCGATATGCGGCAATGTCACCATGAACCGATTCATCATATTCAGTCCAGTTGAGCATGACGGATGTACCGTTTCCATCAGGGTTAATGCTAAGGCTGTCCACTGCCAGGGGCGGTGTATCATCAAAAAAGATGTCTACTGAAACCGGGTCGCTTTCATTGCCGGCCCGGTCAACCGCCTTGAAAGCAAAGGTGTTTTGACCGGACACAAGCGGCACCAGATATTCCCATGCAGTCTGGTCGGTGTGGCCCACAACCTGCGCCCCGTTCATCCACACAGCAGCATATGCTTCTTTGGTTCCTTTAATCATCTGCGTATTGGATTGAGAGGGCGTGGTCACAGGGTCAATAACCAATGCAGGCGGCCTGGTTAAATCAACGGTAAAATGGGTCATTTTTGCAATGCCCTGGTTCCCCATTGTGTCCTGCAACCGGATTTCTACCTGGAAGATGGATTCAACAAAAGGAGCGGTTGGGGTAAAAACAAGCCGGGTGCCGCCTGTATCGGCCCAGTTGCCTGCCACCGGGGTCAACATCTTATCTTTTACCGATAAAATACTGGCAGCCATATCCACTTCGCTTGTGGTTTCAGTATAATCCACCACAATGGATGCAGGCGGCGCATTTAAAAATACATTATCAGCCGGTGTCACACCACTGATCACAGGTGCCAGGGAATCTAAAACAATATCAATAAAAACAGAATCACCCCTGTTACCGGCCCGGTCTTCCAGGCTGATATCAAAGGTATTGTCCCCCTGTGCCAAAACAACAGAAACTGACCAGTCGCCTGAGCCAAACCCGGTTTTTTCCACGCCATTGACCCAGACCTTTGTGTCATCCTCTCTTGTACCGGTTATACTGATATTGGCCGTGGCTGACCTGTTACTTGCCGGACGAACCTTGATCACGCCGGTAAAAATCATTCCTCCTGTAATGGCCGGAACAGCAGGCACATCCGTATCCACGGTAAAAGAAAAAGTATAGCCCTGGGTATTGCCCCAGGCATCCTTGGCCACAACACTCACTGAATAAACACCCTGGGCAAAAGGCGCCACATCCGGTGTAAATGTGAATACATCATTGTTTTCCGTTACAGTCCCTGCCACAACCTGGTCAAGCTGGTTTTTAACCACAACACTGGCCATAACCGCTGCATCATCAACCTGACCATGTGCATCAGCCAGAGTAATCGTTATATGATCGACTGCTTGAGAAAAGCTGCTGCCGGCAGGAAACGTGCTGACCAGTGAAGGCGGCTCAGGGTCCTGTATCCCGGTTATGGATTGAGACAGAACATTATTGTCTTCATTTAACTCAAGAACAATTTTACCACTGTCGGCTTCCACTTCAATGGTGTGATCCCCGGTTGTTGCAGTCCACACACCTGAAAAATCAACCATACCCTCTACAGGTATCAATGAGCTGTTATCCCAGGTTTTTACTACAGCACCATCAATCCGCAACACCACCTGAAACGGATCAACGCAAGGTCCTGTGCCGATGTTCTTGACTGTTACGGCAAAGGTGATGTCCTGCCCTGCCTGCAAATTATCAACCGGTGTCCATGTCACCTGATTAATCATAAGATCAGGCGGCAACCCGCCTGTTGTAAACTGCCATACCGGTCCTGGTGTGCTTTCTCCTGCTGCATCTTTTGTTGTCACCTGCCAGAAATAGGTATTGCCGGGCAACAGGCTGGTAAATACAAATTGAGAACCGGTCTGGTTTTCTGACACAAGCGCAAGACTTTCTGCACTATTACCGAAAAAGACATCATAAACCAAAGCATCCCCATAATTGGGGTCACTGCCAAGCCATTTTGCAGTAACAGCCTGATCCGGGGTGGCCACATTGACAGCCGCATTTTCCGGGGTTGGATGAGATGCTGCAAATGGCGCCCGATTTGTGCCATCGTTATTCACACAGGCGCTTGCGCCGGTCAGCCAGGGAGTAAAATCAACATTGCCATATTTTTCTTCCCCATTAAACCCAGGCCCGTTCTCATCATTCCACCAGTTGTTTTCTGCTGTTACACTGGCGGAGCCTGCGTTATAAACCGCATAATTTGCATTTTGTAAAAAGTTATTTCCCTGGATTGTGGGATACGCATTGTTCAGATATATCCCATTAGGATTGTTCTGAATCACATTACAATTGATTACGGCATTATTGCTTCCGGCACCATAAACATTGATGCCCTGGCTACTGGCTTTTTGAATGGTATTATATTGGATTACAGGGGAGGCATTGTAAAGATAAATATTATTACCGGCATACTCAAAAATGCAATGTTCAATCAACGATAAGCTGTCTTTGGTTGTATCTTCAAAATTGATTCCAGGCCAGTTTCCTGTAGATGCAGACCGTGTAAAAACAATTTTATTGTCTGATGTTCCCTGGGCGATTAATGCGCCGGGATCGCCGGATGAATTACCTATACGCAAATAGCAGCCGCTATTGAATTTTAAATTAACGCCAGGTTCTATGGTCAATGTAGTAACGCCATCTGACCCGTCCGTGCCCTGAACCCGGATACCGCCTATAACTTTATAAGGGATCAGAG
Organism: Pseudomonadota bacterium; assembly: GCA_043827005.1. Lineage (GTDB taxonomy): Bacteria > Desulfobacterota > Desulfobacteria > Desulfobacterales > Desulfobacteraceae > Desulfobacula. The sequence continues at coordinate 3,279 of JBDRPM010000135.1, forward strand.
CTGTAAAACGCTTATCGTGCGTGACAGTTCCGTCAGCAATCTCAAAAAAACTGTTTCCATCCAGATTGTTGAATGTATTTTGGGGAACAATCACACCTATGTCATTGGGATGCATCCGTAAAGGCCGGTCATTCCTGTAATTGATGATGTTGGATGTGAATTTCCAGGGAACGCTGGGGTCTGCATATACACCGTTGTTAATCGTGTTCCCGCTTATTGTACTGCTTCTTGATGATTGCAAATATAAGTCATAATTGCTGTTATCTGTAAACGTATTTCCCGTTATAATCGGAGCAGCAGAAATAGCATATAATCCATAACCACTGGTATTCCTGATGATTGAGTTCTTGATCGTCGGGTTTGACTGGTGTATGTATACAGCATAGCTGCGGGCATAGGCTATTTCACAATTCTCCAATATGCTGGTGTTGTCATGGGTCGTGTTCTCAAAATGAATATATTCCCAGTTCCCTGAAGTTCCTGACCGTGTAAAAATAATTTTATTATCTGATGTTCCCTGGGCGATCAATGCGCCGGGGGCACCGGATGAATTACCTATACGCAAATAGCAGCCGCTATTGAATTTTAAATTAACGCCAGGTTCTATGGTTAATGTAGTAACGCCATCTGACCCGTCTGTGCCCTGAACCCGGATACTGCCGGTTACTTTATACTTTATGGATGACTTCCAAACCGTATCTTTAGATATTGTCCCGGCATATATGTTAAAAACGCTGTCAGAGCTAAGACCGTTAAATGTATTCTCTGATAAAAGTGTTTCAAGGTCATTCGGGTGTACGGTTAAAGGGCGGTCATTTCTATGGTTAATAATATTGGATGTAAAGTTCCCAGGGATATGAGGGTCTGAATAAATACCGTTGTTTATCGTGTTGCCACTGACTGTACAGTTTGCCGATGATTGAAAATACAAATCATAATTGCCATTCTCAGTGAAGGTGTTCCCGGTTATGCTTGAAGAAGATGAATAAGTCTGCACCCCGTATGAAGAATTGTTTTTTATCTCATTATCTATTATTGAAGCTGAGCTGTTGTTTAAATATAATCCAACACCATTGGTATTCCTGATTATTGAGTTTTTGATCGTCGGATTTGATTGGTATATATACACCGCATGGCTGCGGGCATAAGCTATTTCACAATTCTCCAATATGCTGGTGTTGTCATGGGTCGTGTTCTCAAAATGAATATATTCCCAGTTTCCTGAAGTTCCTGACCGTGTAAAAACAATCTTATTATCTGATGTTCCCTGGGCGATCAATGCGCCGGGGGCACCGGATGAATTACCTATACGCAAATAGCAGCCGCTATTGAATTTTAAATTAACGCCAGGTTCTATGGTCAATGTAGTAACGCCATCTGACCCGTC
>JBDRPM010000136.1:0-11918 GCA_043827005.1 Pseudomonadota bacterium
CATGATGAATATCATGAATATAGACGGCTACAAGGCTACTATTAAATACGATCCGGTTTTAGATAAATTTCGGGGAGAGTTTATTGGACTAAATGGTGGTGCTGATTTTTATGCAACCACCATCGAAGAGCTCAAAAAAGAGGGTAGGGTTTCTCTAAAAATGTTTCTTGAAATGTGCAAGGAGGAAGGGCTCAATCCCAATAAAGAATATTCTGGAACATTTAATTTGCGGGTTCCACCAGAACTGCATGCACAGATTGCAGCAAGGGCTGCTGCAGAGGGTAAAAGCCTCAATAAATGTGTAACAGACCTACTGGGAAACATTGTCCATTCTCAATAATAATCATGTGCCAATGGGAGCTCAAGGACGCTGCGTTTCGGGACTGGCCCCTGCGAGCCTTGGCATTCCCTATGTTTAAAAACCTCATCCGCCACTTTAATGAACGGTGTTTTCAGGGATGGAGCGCCACCCCCGTACGCATTGAATAATTGTCGTTGATCATCGGTGACCTTCAAATATCGAGAGCTTGACATCTCTAGTAATGAGTATGGTGCTGTCACCAAAACAATAGAAAGGCTGATCGCAGAAAAACTTGAAAAACAGTACCTTATCGCCAGACACTGTCTGGCAAATTGAGCTGGTCCCATTATGTTGAACTGCTCTCCATCTCCGATGATATGGCCCGGTCTTTTTACAAAAAGCAATACCTGTTGAATTCATGAGGGTTTTGGGAAAAATCATAACCCTGATTTTAATGTTGCTGAATTCAGTAACATTAAAAATGAAAGACGTTCAAAGCCCGATGGCTGCTGGGAATTGCCGCCCGGGTGGCCACTGCACGGGACAGGAAAAGAGAGCGACCAATCCCGGGATAATACAGTTGATCCGGGAGAACGACAACGTCTCTCTTACACCAAACAACGAGTACCGAGCGCAAAATGCATCTTGTCTCAATGGAAAATATAATGTACAAGTAGCCAATTTTTGAATATTTTATTGACCATTGAGGCTTTGGAAAGATGGCAAAAAGAAGAGTGATAATCTCATCTATACTGGAAGATATGATAGGGATGGTCGGAGAAAATATCAAGCTTGCGCGCTTACGCCGCAAAATTACTGCGACCATGCTGGCAGAGCGTGCAGGGATTAGCCGCGTAACCCTAAAGAGTTGGCTTTTTAATCAAAGACGATTCCATTTTATAAGAGTGCCAATATTTAAAACTTTGGGAATTTTCGATACTTTCTTTAACAAAAAGCAACTCCTATCCATATCCATCCTCTCCCTTTAGATACCCATTTTCTTTTGACAATTGTTTTAAAATATCTATTGCCTGGCGTGCGCCGATACGAGGATACCGATGGGTGATCATATATGTTACCCGGTCGGGTAAGGGGGGATCAAGGGTTTGGGCAATTAGTTTTTTATTATAGCGGAAATACTTCAAAACAGATTTGGGGACAATTGCCCAATGTCTCGGGTCATCAATCATAGCTTGAATGAGAGTTACCGAGTCCAGTTCAATTTTAGGTCTGCACAATGGATTCCAGATATGCTCATGCCATATCTGATATGAAGGGCCCCAGTTTATAAACAATTCATGTTCAGGCTGAAGATCCTTAGCTAAAACAACAGGTGGCAGGTTGGACTGGTTTAATCTTATAACTCGCATTTGTTCTGTTAAAAATGGTGTCAATTCAATGTATTGATAGGGAGTCTCCTGAACCACAAAGGCCACATCAATCTCTTTTCGCTCTATCTTTTCATACATGACCTGAGAGCGATTCGTATAAATTTTCAGATATACAGGTGGAGAGTGACTACTTAACGCTTTGTAGATAGGTGGCATAATGAAGGTGTTCACACTATCCACAGAACCTATGATCAGTGACAGGGACTCCACATCGTTTTTTATCTGTCTGGTCTCACGCCAAAGTTGGTTCCAACGCTCAGCAACAGGGAGGAACTTTTCCCCTGCCATTGTCAAAGAACTCTTGCGAACGCCCTTATGGCGGTCGATTAAGATCATGTCGAGTTCTTCTTCAAGGTTGCGCAGGCGGTGACTGATTGCGGACGATGTGAGGTTAAGTAGCTGAGCAGCGCCACCAATAGTGCGGCACGAAGCAACCGCTAAAAAAGCTTCAATCCCTTTGTCGTACATTAGCCTTCCCTTTAAATAGTGAATAAATTTAACATTATATTAAAATTTAAAGCGTTTTATTTCAATAATACTTTGTTTTATGCTCAAGTTAAATACCCAAATTAAGATTTATGTTGTATTACCAAAAAACATTAACTTAAGCAAAGGAGTAATTGTATGAATCCCTTAAAACGCTGGTTTGAAATTTCTTTAAGTAAAAGAATCATTTTAATGTTGGTATTGGGGGTAATTACCGGTCTTGTTCTTGGAGCTGATGCGATAATTTTAAAGCCGATAGGAGACCTGTTTATTCGATTATTGAAGATGTTGATTGTCCCTCTTGTACTTTTCACAGTAACCGCCGGTGTTACAAAAATGGATAGTGCGAATAGTTTAAAAAAAATAGGGGGATTCATCTTTTCATATTATGGAATTACTTCATTTATGGCTGCAACAATTGGGACGATTGTAGCATTGATATTCAGACCAGGGCTAGGGGTCCAGGGTATCCTAGGTGATGCAGGAAAAATTAATGTTGCAAAATACTCAGTTGTTGAAAGTCTCTTAAATTGGGTTCCAACCAATCCCGTAGAAGCAATGGTAAGTATGAACATGCTTCAAATTATCTTTTTTTCGATAATTTTGGGCCTGGCTTTGTTGATTCTCGGTAAAAAGGCTAGCCTTATCACACAATTTGTAAATCAAGGTGCGGATGTTGTTATACGGCTCACTGAGATGGTTATGGAGGTCGCCGCTCCATTTGGTATATTTGCTTTAGTCGCAATCCTTGCTGGTACGCTTGGAGAAAAAATGATGTTCGCAGTAGCAAAGTTTATTGTTGCGGACTTTTTAGCAATTCTTGCCATGATACTGTTTGTTTATCCGGTGTTAATAAAGCTCGTCGGTCGCCTTTCTGTTAAACAGGTGTATAAGAATATGGCGCCAGCAATGGTTGTTGCCGCGACAACAACGTCCAGTGCCGCTACTCTTCCTGTTTCCATGAAAATTGCAGAAAAAATGGGAATTTCAGAAAGGATTTTTGGATTTACCCTGCCAATTGGTTGCACAATGAACATGGACGGTTTCGCTGCAGCGTTAGGAGTCATTTCAGTATTTGCACTTGATATCTTTCAAAAGCCTCTCAATGTTTCGACCATTTTTATGATTATCTACCTTGGATTGATTCTTTCCATTGGCGCAGCTGGAGTCAAAGGGGCTGGAATTGTGATGTCAGCAGTTCTTTTTGAAGCGTTAGGTTTGCCTTTGACTCTGATCCCTATTTTGGCAGCTGTTTGGCCAATTATTGACATTGCCCATACTACATGCAATGTCACGGGTGATATAACTGGTACTGTTATTTGTGCCAGTAGATTTGGAGAGATAAATGAGGACTTGATACATGGACCAGTTCAAAGAGCAAGTGTAACTTAATGTAATTATAGAGATATATGCTTTTGTAGTAAATCAGAAGATGAGCTCAGGCTTCTATTGAAGGATTATATTGTGCTGGGTTCAGGCCCCATGGAGAGGGTGATATGTTTCTGCAAATGGGAGCTGAGCTGTTTCTTTTGTAAGCGGAGCGAAGTGATAACTACATTCTTACAGACTAAATACATTGATAAAAACAAGATAATACAAAAGAGGTTGCGATGTTAAATCTTTGTGGAGAGTTATTTCCAGATGGCTTGCTGAGGCAAGTGAGAAACAGGTTTTATAATGTTGCTTTTGATCCAATCGCCAATAAGAAAAGGGTGTTTTTCGATAATGCAGGCGGGTCATTCAGGTTAAAATCTGCAAACGATGCATTTAAAAAAATAGACGAACTGCCTGACTGTCCAGAGCATTCGAATTTCACATCTCTATGGCTAAACAATGTTCAAAATAAAGCTTATGATAATCTCAGAGTTTTGTTTAATGCTTCATCTGGGACGTTTGTCACGTCATTAACTGCCTCATCGGTTATGTATGAAATTGTACGGGCCGTAATAGAAAATGTACCCGGAGAAAATGTAGTTACCACCTCGCTTGAACACCCTTCTGCATATGACTCTGTTGTAACGTATGCAAAAAGAGAAGGGAAAAGTCTTCGGGTGGCTGAGCCAAACATTGAAACTGGCGGAGTTGATGTTGAATCCATTGTGGAATTAATTGATAAGGACACTTGTCTTTTGAGTGTTATTTATGCCTCAAATATTTCTGGGTCGGTTTTGGATATTAAGACAATTGTCGAAGAAGCCAGAAAGATCAAACCGGATTTATATATAGTATGCGATGCTGTACAGCACGCACCACATGGTATCATTGATGTCGATATGCTTGGTGTCGATGCTGCAAATATTGCACCATATAAGTTTGGTTGTCCAAGAGGAATTGGGATCGGATATGTATCCGACAGGCTTTCAAGGTTACCACATGACAAATTATTAGCCGCTAATGAAAATAAATGGGAACTTGGAAGCCCTCCGGCCGGACACTTTGGTGCAATAAACGAGTATGTAGATTATGTTTGTTGGATTGGACGGCAATTTGTAGAATCTGAAGTTCCAAGAATTAATTTTGTTGAAGGTTTAAACAGAATAAAATTACATGAAAGAGCTTTGATGCATTTTGCTCTGGAGGGAACAGAAAAGATCAGAGGGCTGCGTCATATTGAAGGTGTGACTATTTATTTGGATCATGCCGATCTATCCATGAGAGATTTTATTTTAGCTCTGGGCATTGATGGGATTAGTCCTGTTAATTTGGTAAGAGAATATGAAAAATATGGGATCATTACTTTTGCACGTATGGATTCAAGTCCATATTCATCCAGAATGATAGAGTCCCTAAGAATTGAAAGTTGTGTCAGAGTATCACCATATCATTGTCATAACACAGAAGATATTTTGAAATTTCTTGAAACAACAATTGTCATATCAAAAAAAAGGTAACCGTTCACCAGCACCCCATTTTCGTCCGATCAGGCCACCTCACACAGCCAATTATAGCTCAGTGGCCTGCCCGAACTAACCTGAAGTCGGTATATGAGCTAAAGTTCGGCGTAATTTTTGTTCATTTTATTTCATCTGCGGTCCTTAGAATTTGTCGTAATAGATCATGTCATCTTCCACACCAATGTCGTGCAGGGAATTAATGACAGAATCGATCATGGGCGGTGGGCCGCACAGGTAGTATTCAATTTCCGTGGGATCTTCATGGCTGCAAAGGTAAGAACTACAGAGATGTTCATGGATAAACCCGGTCAGGCCGTCCCAGTTGTCTGTTGTTTCCGGGCTTGACAGGGAGACAAAATAGGAAAAATTGTCATGTCGTTTGGCCAGGTCTTTGAAGGTGTCGTCATAGAACAGCTCTTTTAATGACCGGGCACCATACCAGAATGAGATTTTTCGGCCCGATTTTAGACCTTCCAGCTGCCAGAGGATATGGCTTCTTAAGGGGGCCATTCCAGCGCCGCCACCCACAAAGCACATTTCTCTGTTGGTGTCTTTTGCCATAAAATCACCGTATGGGCCGCTGACAGTCACGGTGTCTTCGGGCTTGAGGCCAAAAATATAGGAGGACCCGAATCCGGGTGGAATGCCGGCGGTTCCGGGCGGAGGTGTGGCAATCCTGACGTTCATCATCATGATATCGTTGTCCTGGGGCGGATTGGCAAGAGAATAGGCCCGGAATCCGGGTTTGATCCCTTTGGCGGCAAGCTCCAGGAGGTTGTATTTTTTCCATTCACTCACATACTTGCTTTGGATATGAAAATTTTTAAAGGCAATGTCATATTCCGGCACATCAATCTGCAGGTATGCACCGGCTTTAAACTCAATGGGGGTTTCAGGTTTTAAAACCAGTTCTTTGATAAAAGAGGCCACATTGTCATTTGATACAACCGTGGCCTGGACCTTTTTAATGCCGAATATGGATTCAGGGACCTTGATTTCAAGGTTATCTTTAATCTTAAGCTGGCAGGATAAGCGCTTGTTGGACAGTTTGTCTTTCCGGCTTAAATGGGCAATCTCAGTGGGCATGATCGGTCCGCCGCCTTTTATGACTTCACATTTGCACATGCCGCAGGAGCCGGACCCGCCACAGGCAGAGGGCAGAAAAATTTCTTTTGCAGACAATGCAGATAAAAGAGACGGGTGGCCTGTAATTTTTAGTTTTGTATCGTTGTCGCCGTTGATGGTGATATCAAATTCATCATTGCCGGTCACCTTGGCTTCTACAAATAGCAGGACAATCACAAGAATGATGATAACGCCTGAAAAAATTAATGTGCTCAACAGATATAACAAAATAGCTGCTCCATTAAAGGGTGATCCCGGAAAACATCATGAATGTCATGGCCATAAGGCCTGCGATAATCATGGTAATGCCGAATCCTTCCAGCCCTTTGGGCACATCGGCATATTTGGTTTTGTTTCTTAATGCGGCCATGGACACAATGGCCAGCATCCAGCCTGTGCCTGAACCAGCGCCAAAGATGATGGATTCAATAAAGGTATAATTTCTTTCCACCATGAACAGACTGGTTCCCAGGATGGCACAGTTAACCGCAATCAGGGGCAGGAACACGCCCAGGGCGGCATACAGAAGGGGAGAATACCGGTCAATGGTCATTTCCACGGCCTGGACAAGGGCGGCAATCACCGCAATAAAGGTGATAAATTTTAAAAAGCTTAAGTCAAGATCGGGAAACCCGGCCCAGGCAAGAGCTCCCGGTGCCAGAAGGCCATGGTAGATGATCCAGTTGACAGGACTTGTAACGGTCAGCACAAAGATGACGGCAAATCCCAGTCCGGTGGCTGTTTCAACATTCTTGGAGACAGCAATAAAGGAGCACATGCCCAGAAAATAGGCCAGGAGGATATTGCCGATAAAGACAGAGTTGATAAACAGGCTGAGCAGATCACCCATGATGAAGGTTTACCTTTCTTCCTTTGAAATACCAGGCAGGCTGTTTTTCAGCCAGACCAGCAATCCGATAATAAAGAATGCCCCGGGTGCCAGGACCATCAGTCCCATATTCTGGTATCCGGCATCGATTAAAAATTGTGGAATAATATTGAATCCCAGTAATTTGCCAGAACCCAGCAGTTCCCGGACAAAGGCCACACAGATTAGAACCAGGCTGTAGCCCAGGCCGTTGCCAATGCCGTCGAAAAATGAATCCAAAGGTTTGTTGGCCATGGCAAAGGCCTCTGCCCGCCCCAGAACGATACAATTGGTGATGATCAATCCCACAAAGATGGACAGTTGTTTTGAGATATCATAAAAGAATGCTTTTAAGATCTGGTCTGTGACAATCACCAGGGATGCGATAATGGCCAGCTCTGCAATAATCCTGACATTGGATGGGATCCTTTTTCTTAAAGAGGAGATCAAAAGACTTGAAAAAGCAGTTACCGTGGTCAGGGCCACCCCCATGACAATGGCTGTGGACATCTTGACGGTAACGGCCAGGGCAGAGCAGATGCCCAATACCTGGTAAGCCACCGGGTTTTCTTTCCAGATACCTTTGGTGATAATCTCGATATATCTGCTGTTTTTTTCTGAAAGAGAGATCATAATTTTATTTTATCCTCTGCATTCCCAACATCCTGTTTGTTGATTTTCGGGTGGGTGTTATTGTTTTCCAGGGGCGGGGAGGCTTGGGTTTTTAATTTCCGCTGTATGAGTTTGATGGTAATGGGGCTGGTTTTTACAAGGGTCTGCTTGATGCCTTCGGACAGATATTTTCCTGTCAGGGTGGCACCGGAAATACCATCCACATAATTGGCCTGCTGGTCTTTGGGAAGGTTTTGGGCTTTCCCTTTGGCAATGCCCACCGAGACAAACTGGTTTTGGGAATTGACAATTTTTTTGCCCTTAAAATTTTTCTGAAACCAGGCGCTTTCAATCTCGCCGCCCAGGCCCGGGGTTTCAGAATGGCTGAAAACGGAAAATCCTGAAACAGTCTGGCCGTCATTTTCAAATGCCAGATAGCCTTGTATTTTTCCCCACAATCCCCGGGTGGTGATGGGCAGGATATAGCCGCTTAATGTGCCGCCGGTTTCAATGAGAAAAAGGGTCAGGGTATCTGGGCTCTGGGTATTGATGATGGTTCCCTGGTCGTCCACCATGATTTCTTTGATATGGGCATTGTAGAGTGCGTTGATCTTGTCTTTGGATGGTTTGTCAGGCCCGATCAGTTCAGCAGCTTTGAGGATATTGATTTTTTTGTCCAGGGCCATGTTGATCATTTGTCGATCCTTTAACCCGCCAACGGCGGCCGTGATCATCAGGCTGCAGATCACGGACAGCAGCAGGCTGAACAGCAGAACATAGATGCGGCTGTTTTTACCGGTTCGATCAGACATTGGGAATCCTTTTTGATGCCGTATATTTGATAACCATATGGTCCAGGAGGGGGGCAAACACGTTCATAAACAAAATGGCCAGCATAATCCCTTCCACAAACGCCGGATTGACCACCCGGATGGTGATGGTTAAAAATCCGATTAAAAAACCATACACCCACCGGGCCGGATTGGTGCCGGGCGCACTGACCGGGTCAGTGGCCATAAACGAGATCCCAAATAAAAATCCGCCGGCGCACAGGTGATACAGCGGGCCGGCATTGAGCCAGGTGTTTTGGCCGCCGGGGATCAGATAGAACAAAATGGAGGTGATGGTCAGTCCCAGAATACCGCCCATGATAATTCTGAAATTTGCAATACGGGTAATCATCAGAAAAACTGCCCCCAGCAGACAGCAAAGCGCTGAGGTTTCTCCGATACTGCCCGGTATCAGTCCGAAAAAAAGGTTGGGCAGGGTAAAGCCTGAGTCGGACAGTGCAGCGGTAATGGATTGTCCTTCAGATGCAACCACAGACAGGGCGGTGGCACCACTGATCCCATCCACGGATGAGGTTGCCGTTGCCACCCAGACATTGCCGGACATGGATATGGGGTAGGAAAAATACAAAAAGGCCCGGCCGGTAAGGGCTGGATTTAAAATATTTCTGCCGGTTCCGCCAAACACCTCCTTGCCGATCACCACACCAAAGGAGATTCCCAAAGCCACCTGCCACAGGGGAATGGTGGCTGGAAGGGTGAGGGGAAACAGCAGGCCTGTGACCAGAAGACCTTCACTGATCTTGTGTTTTCGGATGGAGGCAAACAGGGTTTCCCAGAAAAATCCCACAGCATAGGTGACCAGAATAATGGGAACCACATACCTGGCCCCCAGTAAAAAGGTCTGGACAAAGGAATGGGACACCCCTGCGGCAAGACCCGCCTGAAACCCGGTATTATAGATACCGAAAAAAAGGACCGGCATCAGCGAGATGAGCACAAAACTCATGTACCGTTTAAGATCCAGGCAATCCCGGACAAAGGGCATGAATCTGGCAATGGGGCTGGGCAGAAAGAAAACAGTCCGGGTGGCATCGAACAAGGGTTCAAATGCAGCAAGTTTTCCCTTTCCTGTAAAATGCGGTTCACTGGCAGTAAATATTTTTCTGATCAGGTTCATAACCTATTCTTTATCCTTGTAATGAGTGTCCATGCCCTGGGACAGAATATGGGTCAGTTCGATTTTGGACGGACAGGTATAGGAACACAGGCCGCATCGGCAGCAATCCAGCAGGCCTAAATTGAGTGCGTCTTCAATATCATCTGAATGCAGGGCCTTCATGATAAAACTGGGCATTAAATCCACAGGGCAGATTTTTGTGCAATACCCGCAATTGATGCAGGCCCGCTCTTCACCATGCAGGTTGCAGTCAAGATCCTGGGGCCGGCCCAGCAAACTTGAAGCAAAGGTATGGGAAACCGAGGGTTTGCTGAATCCGGGCTGGAGAAAACCCAGCAGCTCTTCAGTCGGGGATTGGTTGATAATGTTGAGGGTGGACTCAAAAAAACCAAGATGGGTGTCAGGGTCTGCAACTCTGCCATTGAACCGCCCGGTGGTGATGATGCTGTTTGGCTGAAGTTGTCCTGCCAGATTTTTGATGGGCGCACCCTGCCGGGTAATGATATGGGGTTTTTTATCATGGGGCCGGGTCACGGTGACCACCCGCTTTATTGGATAGACACCGATCAGCATAAATTTTGCCACCAGAACCAGGTGTTCGGCACTGATACACCAGGAGCGGTTTTCTTCAATTGATGTTTTTTCATGGTAAAGGACCACGCCAGGGTCCCAGGCAGGGAAAACGTCCGGGGCAACATGGGTTACTGACTCTTGAATCGCACCAAGCCTGTCCCGGCTGCTGTGGCGCGTGCTGACAATGACTTTATCTGTCAACTGGTTGAGCACCTTAAGCCCGAATTCAAAAAAAGAGCTCTCATTTTCAAGGGCAAGCCCGGGATGAGGGGAAAATGGATCATTGCCATTTAAAGAGACAATAATCATGGGCGGCGTGTGATGTTCATCTGCTGAATCCTTGAAGGGAAATTCCCGGAAACACTGCCACAGACCACCCTCTTGAAGGCGTTTGATTAAATCAGCTTTGGGTATTTTATTGAGTGTTGTTTCATCAATGGGATCAAACCGGATGGCATCTGTTTTGTCTGTGGTTTTGTCGATGAGGATCACAATTTCAATCAGCGCACGCCTGGTGCCAAAGACAATTTTTTGAACAGTACCGCTTGCCGGAGCGACATAGACAATACAAGGGTTCCGTTTGTCACAGAACAATGGGGTGCCGATTTTTACCCGGTCCCACTCTTTGACCAGCAGTCTGGGGCGGATATAGGGGATATCCATGGCTGAAACAGCAACGGTTTCTGGTTCAGGCAGCCGAATCATGCTCAAGTCCGGCAATCCGGCAAGAATGGTTTTGAACCCTTTTGAAGCCTTAAATTTTTTCATTAACCTGATCCATAAAATTCATAAACTGTTGGAGATGAATTTATTGTTACACAGACGTTAAAAGTATTTTTATCATATCAGTTAAAATTGATTTTTCAATATTAAACTTTTCAGATTCCGGACTTGTCTTAAGAATGCGTGATTTGATCTTGCTTTTCCATGTCATAGCCATTAAAATTAGCGCTGTTATGGAAACGTTTTTTTTAAATAAGGGATAATTGTAACATGGATCACGCTTTTTTTACCCAGCTGTTTACCCAGGAATATCTTGATACCCTGCTTCCGGAAAATACAAGTGATCAATTTTTTGAAGCACTTTATGGGGATGCGTCTGAAGGGGCCTATGATATAAAGCTTGAGTTTATCAGTGCAAATACCAAAAGAATTGTTCTGGCATTCAATCTGACCAAAAGACCCCGCAAGTGCCTGGTTTGCAGTTTGACCTATGGTCTTCCCAATGTGTTTTCCCGACATCCGCTGATCAACATCAAGGGTATGATGGAAAAGATAAAACAAAAGGGCGTGGCCATTAAAAGCTGGCGCCTGGGTGAGACAGAAGAAAACTCTTCATCCCTTCATGTGATCCCGTTTTATCTGGAACTGGAACAATAATTGAAAATTATCTGTATTGTTCCATCCAATTCATTATGCTGGTGATCGTTTTTCTATCATTGTATAAAGCGCTGTGGCGCAGTGATGTGGCATCACCCGGGCTCTCTGAGAATTCAATATTAATGATGTTCAATGGTTTAAGCGACACGATAAACCGATTAAACAGACTGGATACCGGTGCAAAAAACCTGTCAGACTTCCCGGAACAAATCTGAAATTATCAGCATCTAATAATGCTCTGGTGGTCAATCCAGCATCGTTCATCAGATCCCAGGGCACATTCAGGAATGGCAATACTTCAAAAATTAACAGGATGGCAA